>CACLHW010000004.1 GCA_902606835.1 uncultured Pelagibacteraceae bacterium | reverse complement strand
TCAGCAGCATCTTCTATCAATAAAATCTTTCTACTTTTCGCAAGTTTGGCAATCTTATCCATCTCACACACATTTCCATAAGTGTGTGTTACAACTATTGCCTTTGTTTTTTTAGTTAAAGCTTTTTTTATATCACTTGCTCTTACACAAAAAGTATTTAAATCAACTTCCGAAAATTTTATTTTTAAATTAAGTAATTTAGCTATATTTGCTGGAGCCAAATACCCAAAACCAGGAACTACAATTTCATCATCTTTTTTCAATCCAACAGCTAAATAAGCTAAATGAATTGCCGCTGTACCACTTGAAGTAACCAGAATATTTTTTGTTCTAAATATATCTTTAAGTTTTTTTTCAAACTTGTTTATATAAGATCCTGCTGATACCCAGGTTGATTTAAATGCTCTATTTAAATGTATCAAATCTTTTTTTTGAAGATTTGGTTTAGACCAAGAAATCATTTTTAATTTATTTTCCTAATTGTAGATAATAACATATCCCCTCTTTTAACAGCAAAAACATTATCTCCCTTAAATTTATCAAAGCAGTTTGTTAGTTCATTTACATCATCAGTATAATCTTTCCCTTTGGTAGTAACTCTATTAGTCATAATTATATAATCAGCTTCTTCCGGATGTACAAATGTAAAATCATAATATCCTTTTTCTTCAAAATAAATTTTTGAAGTTTCTGCTGGTACACCACAAGTGGCAAATTTAGTAATTTTTCCTTCATCAAATCTTGACCTTTTTATAAGCTCTTCTAATGAAGAAGCCCAGTAATCATTTTCAAATTTTTTATATCTGTTTTCTGATTTGCCATTAAATAAATTTAGATACGTATATTGATATGGGGTCACTATGAAAAAGCTGTATAAAAAATATGTAATAAAAAATGATAACCCTATTAATGCTATTTTGGAATGAATAAATTTAATATTCTCAATTAAGTAATAGACTGTTAATCCGGGTATTATACATAAATACGGCATTATCCATAAATAATGTCTTATACCGTCATATATTATAAAAGGAACAAAAATCCCAACTATAATTGGATAAACAATTATTGATAAAAGTATAATTAATTTTCCCATAAAGAAGGAAAATTTATCTTCAAAAAAATTTTTTGATTTAATGAAAATTAATAAAAAAATTATATATAAAAGTAAAAAGTATTCTGGGCTTTTATATAATAAATTTATTAATATATTTAATTTTGTAACTTCGTGTGAAACGTAATACTTGCCATTCAACAGATTAAAAGGCCATCCTCTCCAAAATTCTCCCTCTACTAATCTGAAATGTTCTATAAAATAGTTTGCAGGTAAAAAAAAGATATTTGAATGGGTATCTATCCAAAACAAGGTAAGTGTAAAATAAAAAACTGCAAAAGTTTTAATACTATCAATAAATAATTGTTTTTTTCTAAAATTTATATTTATAAATTTTTTTAAAAAGAAGATTTCAATTAGAACAAACAAAAAAATAGGAAAAAGACTTGCCAAAAAAGTAAGGTGAATACTGCTTCCAATAGCGGCCAGAAGTCCTAAAGAAATAATATAATTGTTTAATTTACTTTTAATGTTTTGATTTTTAAAATATCTTATAATTAAATAAAAAATCCAAACATGTGAAAAAACTATTATATTATCTTTTCCATTAAAAGATAGATGCCCAAAAAAAACTGGATAAAAAAACAATATTATTAGTACTATCTCTCCGACTCTTTTATTAAATAACTCTCTACATAATTTACTAGTACCTATTATTGCACTTAATGAAAAAATTAGATTAACTAAATTACTTAATTCTATTTGATATTTATCTGGAAATGGCTGCGTAAATAAATAGTTTATTGTCCAGTAAAATGGAGCGTAAAATTCACGATATAGATAATCAGTATTTATGCTACCGAAAGTAGATAAATATCTTAAAGTTACCTTTCCTTGATATAGCTGAAATTCTTCATCCCATGATCTTCCAATAGTTAAAGAACAATAAATTGAAAAAATAAATAAAAAAAAAAGGAAAATTTTATAACTTTTTCTCATAAATAAATTTTACTTTAAGAATTTACTTTTTTTTGCAAAGTAAATGTTTAAATCTAACAAATTAATTTTAATTTTTATTTTCTTTAAAAAATTAAATTTCAAAAAAAATTGAAAAATAAATTTAAATTTAGGAAACAAAATACTTAACTTCGAAAAAAAGTATTCTATATTTGTCAATTTAGTATCATACTTAATTTTAAAAAGATCCATATTATTTATTTTCAAAAAATATTTTAAGTTTGCGTTTGAAAAATAAAATTTATGCATTGGCATAATCCAATGATATCTTCCTTTCATAATTTTTGGAACCAGAGCATCCATATCACATGTTGTAAAAATTAGAATTCCATTGGTTTTTAAATGCTTGCCGATTAGTTCCAAAGTTTTGAATGGGTCGTCCAAATGCTCTATAACATCATTCATTATAATGACGTCAAACAAAGGTGCTGTATCAAAAAATTTATTCATTGATTCATTTACAATATTTAAATCATAATTTTTTCTTGCATGGTTAGCAGCATGTCGTGACAATTCCAGACCTGTATAACTTTTAACTTGTGATTTAATAATGCTTCCAAGAATACCGTAATAGGATCCAATTTCTAAAACATCGTGATCTTTACTTAAATATGATTTAATTTTGCTAAAAAAAAGTTCAAAATTGATTTTTTTAATAGGTATTTGCTTAATATATTTTTCATCTACTACATCTGTATAAGAATTTTCAAAACTTAAATTGTAATATTCAGAAAAAATTAATTTACAATTTTTACACTTAAATAGAGTTGGCTTATCATGATTATCTGTAGTGCAAGTAACATCAATTTTATTATTAATTTTACTTTTTGATTTGTGCCAAATAATACTGTCATTTTTGCAACAAGGGGAAAGCATATTTTATAACTATTTAAGTTTTATATTAAAGTAAAGAATTATTAAATAAAAATTAACAAATTTTCAAATTTGGAAGAGGAAAAATAAATTTACATCCTTTTTTTTTAGTTTTAATCTCTCTTTTTAATATCTCTTTTTTAAAATGCCAAGGTAAAACAAAATAATAACTAGGCATCATTTTTCTAGATTTTTTCTCAGAAATTATTTTTATTTTAGTTCCAGGTGTAAAATGATTGTACTTTTTTGGATTTCTATCAGCAATATACTTAATATAATTTTGCCCTATGTTAAAATATTGCAATAAAACATTACCTTTTGTGGAAGCTCCATATCCATGAATTATTTTATTTTTTTTAATAATTGAATCAAGATAATTTATAGTTCTTGATTTTATAAAATTTATTTCTTTAAAAAATTTAACAAATGTACTTTTATTTTCTAATTTGTATTTTTTTTCATCATTTAGAATTTTATTTATAATTTTATAATTATTTTTATATTTTGATTCTTTCCTACAGATAAAATACTGTGTGCTTCCGCCATTAATACTATTTAATTTAATATCAAAAACTCTTAAATGGTGTGCATTTGCGATGCTTATTATTACTTTTGTTGAATAATAATATAGGTGTTCATGACAAATTGTATCAAACATTTTTTGTTTAATGATTGATAATAAATCAGCATGTTCTAACATTAAAATTCCATCTTTATGAAGTAGTCTTGCTATGTCACGCATAAATACATTTGGATCCTTCGCATCATAAAAAACTGACATCGCAGTAATAATTTTAAATTTTTTTTTAGTTTTTTTTATGATTTTTTTTGCAGAAAAGAAATCTGATATTTTATAATTTATTTTTTTATAATATTTAAGATACTTATTAACCAAAGGGTCTATTCCAACCTTAATCACATTATTATCATAATAGTTTAATAAGGTTCCATCGTTACTTGCTATATCTAAAACACTTTCGCCTCGAATTAAATTCGATTTTTTGGAAAGCATATTTTTAGTGTTATACATATGATCTTTCATTGTTTTATTTATACCAGTACGATAACCATAGTCAGGATTGTATAAGTATTTTAAATCAAAATTTTTATTTAGTTGTACTAAAGAGCACTTAGAACAAATTACTAAACCAAGTTCTTTTTTTTTTATATTTGTTTTTATACTTTTTGGAAATTTGCCTGTGAAGCTAAGCTTTCCTAATGAAAATAAATCAACTAACTTTGTCCTCTTGCAATTTCTGCACTTTTTCATTTTAATTTATAATGTTGAATTGGTCTTAAAAAATAGATCTCTAGAATTAATTCTTATTGATAAACCTCTCTAAAATTACTTAACTAAACCTTCGTTAGGTTGCTGAGCAGTGAGTTTATTATCATCAATTGTTCCTTCTTGCTTAACATGATCATTTATAGATTGCTCTTGACCAGTATTATTAGGAATAGAACGTCTTCTAGCAAAACCTTTAAACATTAAATATATAATTCTTTCGTAATACCTGTAGGTTTCCATATCAGAAAGTTTACGTGTCCAATCAATTAAAGTTTTATAATGTGTTACTATATAGAACCTTTTTCTAGGTGATTTTAAACGATATGTAGACAAAGGTCCTTTAAAATTACTTTCTTTCCAAGTATCGTAATCATAATTTTCATTTATGATGATTTTTTCTGGCACATTGTCTTTATTTAGTCTTACGCCTTTGTTATTTTGAACAAGCCAGTGACGTTTATCATATTCTAAAATTTCTCGATAATCCATTACATCTGATCCGGATAGTTTCTTGGAAACATAATTGTCAAAAATTTTTTCAAAAGTTTTTAAAATGTCAAAGTTTTCAAAAAGACAATAACCAGCAAAACCAAAGTTGAGTTTAAAAAATCTACCTTCTCCACCAGATAGTTGCTTCCATAAATCATCGTCTTCGATCATTTCTTCAACTTTAGTACTATCGTCAGTTAAAAATTCATTTTCAGCATACGATCTATAGTCATTAAGAAATTTTGATAATACTGGGCTACTGTTTTTATTAATCTGAACTTCGGTTATCAAATCAGTAATTGTAATACCTTTAGTCGCTAGATAATTTACAGTATCTGTGAAAGTTCCTTCTCGAAGAAATATAGTAAGTAGAAGGCTATATTCTCTAATTTTTAAATAATCTTCAAAAGTAAATGATTTACTTGATGTAGCAATTTCTTCAAGCTCCAAAATTCTTACAGGTTTTTCATTTTTAAGAAAATTATATTCTCCCATACGATTAGCAATAGGACGAAACATTCCTTTATAATTAAACTCGGTACGTTGTCCTTGTGCAACTTCGCTATCAGATAATAGTCTTAACTGATAAATTTCAGGTGTTTTAACTCCTATATTGGCTAATTTAGATAAGGTTTCCATGTAAGAAGAGTATGTTTCTCCGGGGAGTCCAAAAATTGCATCAGCAAGCATAGGCAGAGAGTGTTTTCTTGCAAAATCTGCTAATTCGCGCATAGCTTCTAATGAAATATTTTTACGTTTACTATTTATTAAAACTTCTTCTGTTAAAGTTTGTAAAGCAAAAGTCATATTACCACTCATCTCTGCTATAGCTTTCATAATTGGTAAAGTTTCTTTTGTTTGGTTCTTTGTAATTGCAAATCCAGTAATCTGTGGAAAGTCTGTCTTTCGAAACATTTTAAGCATATGTGTAATTATTCTTAAATCCCTATCTTTTAAAATACCAAAATTGGTATCAATCAAATCAAGTTCGGGTGCGTGCCCATGTTCTTCTATTTTTTTTCGGATATAAGAGAGTTCTTCATAAACAACATCTTCTTCACGAATGATTAATTTATTATAAAAAGGATCCCCGGCACCACAAAAAGTACATGCGTATGGACATCCTCTAACAGTTTCAAATGTAGCCATCATACCATCTGCCAAAAATTCATCTAAATAACCCTTTAAATAAGGTGAAGGAATTTCACCCAAACCAACTTTGTGACGTATAAATTCTCCACGTAGAATAGTTTTTGAATTAATAGGACGTACTGCGCATCCTTCAATCTCGTGGGATAAACATTTTTTTTTATCTTTACCGTAAGTAAGTATAGTTTTTATTATATTTTTAAAACTCTTCTCACCTTGATCAAGTACGATAGCATCAACAGCATTATTTGGATCTAAAAGAATATTTTTATAAGTATCTGAATCTCTAGCAACACTTGGTCCACCAATCACTGTAATAATATTTGGATCGATTTTTTTACAGCATCTTAATACATATTGCGTTAATTTTTCATTCCACATGTAGTACGATAATCCGACAACATGGGGTTTTTTATCGGTAACGGCCTTCATTAATTTGTCAGCGTTTTTAAAAAGTTTTATATCTGTTTCATTTGAAAAAAAATTATCACAATAACTTTTTATTGAAGCTACACTGTATGGAACCGATACACGATTTCCTGGAGCAAAATGGTCCAGGTCAGCCAGATAAATAAGTAGTTTACTACTCATAAATAAATATTTTTATTTGTTTTATTAATTTTGTCCAATAAAAAAATAAGATAACACAAAGTTAAATTTTATAAAAGTAAATAAAGGTGAGTATTAGTGTTGCTGTAAGCGACTCAGGCTTAATATTTAGAAAATTTATTAGGCCAGTGAACTGCTCCCAAGTTTGAAGAACGACTTACATTTTCTGATTTTTCAAATGTCATTGGTTTTTTAAACCATATATTTGTTAAAAAAGCTCTTCTTTCACCTGAGATAATTTCTGTAACTCTATGTGGTTTTGAGGGATTCATAATAATTAATCTATTTTCAACTGCTTGCACTCTCTCAATTTTTAAAGGATCGGCGCGAACATTAAGAGGTAAATTTGATATTTCAAGATAGCCACCATCTAAATTGTTTGATTCTATATAGTAAATACTTCCAACAGTAGCCATAGTAAAATTTTTATTTTTAATAAATAGCCCTTCATCTTTATCCGCATGCCAATCTAAGTAATATGGCTTCTTTCCATAGTTAGACCAATATTCAAATCCAGCAATTTTATTTTCAACCCCTCTAGTAGACCAAATCATTTTTATTAATAATTCCATTATATTTCTTGGTTCAGATTTCCACCAACCTTCCCACCAATTTAAACTTGGAAAATCAATCCATGTCTTATTATTTTTCAAAGTTGAAATCATTTCTTTTTGTTTTAAAAAGCCATCTATAATCATCATAAAAATAATAATAATTTATTTAGATATTTTTTTTATCTTTATATGGTGCCCTCACACGGACTCGAACCGCGAACCTACTGATTACAAATCAGTTGCTCTACCAATTGAGCTATGAGGGCTTGAGATCTAATTACAGTTAAATATCAAATAAATCAATTCCTTAATTATTTACTCATATTTTGTTCTAAACTAATCTTTTTATTTAAACTAGTACCTTTATCATAAAGTAATTTAAATTTAATATTACTGTTTATTCTAACTTTTATACTTTTAATATTTCTTACTTCTATATTATCAGCTACTACACTCACAGCTCTTTTTTGAATATCTAAATTTTTTATTTTAATTTTTGAAAAATAAGAAACAACTTTACCTCTCCATCTTCTAGGACGAAAAGGACTTATTGGAGTAATAGCAAGCTTTTTAGAATTTAAAGATAAAATTGGACCACTTACTGATAAATTATATGCTGTGCTTCCTGCTGGTGTAGACACAAGAACACCATCGCATATTAATTTTTTAATCAAAACTTTTTTTCCAACTATAATTTGCAGTGATGCTGTTTGTCGAGTTTGTCTCAATAATGAAACTTCATTTACTGCAATAGCAAAGAAGGTTTTACCGGATTTGGTTAAAACTTTCATTTCTAATGGTGAAATTGAAATTAATTTAGCTTTAGAAATACTATTATTTATATTAAAGGATTTATATTTATTCATTAAAAAACCAAAAGTACCTGTGTTTATTCCATAAAAAGGTTTATTGTATTTTTGATAATTTTTTAATGTTTGAAGCATAAATCCATCTCCACCTAACACAATTATCACATCAGAAAAATTTGGAGCAAAATTTTTATACTTCTTTAGTAAAATTTTTTTTAATTTTTTATTTTTTTTTGTTTTATCAAAAATAAAGTGGTATTTTTTCATATTGTGTAGTTTATTTTTCAAAATCAAACCACTCAAGATAATTTTTTGAATTCTCTTTTAAAAACGTAGGCATATGTTCCAATGATACAGTTTTTAAGCTGAACTCGCTTGAATATTTATAATCTTGAGATTTAGCTTTGTGATCATAATCTATTTTTTTTCTTTTAACTAAATCTGAAATATACTCTAAATTTTTTCCAGTCTTCTTAAATTCAGCATGCTGTTCACCATTTAGAAGTTTAATTTCAATATCTTTGGGAGTTTTCAATTGAGAAAAATGCCAACCGCCATCTTCTATTATTTTTGCACTTATATATTTATTCTTTGATAAAATAGTATCTAATCTATAAAATGGATACTCTTTAGACTTAATATTTCTTAACCAACTTAAAGAAACAAGATCTTTCTTTTTACATCCTTTTGTTCCATACCAATTAATTCTATCAAAAAACAAATTAAATTTATAATAAAATAATTTTTGTTTAAAAATTAATATTTTGTTTTTATTTAATTTAAAATTAAATTTTTCTAAATTTGGTATTTCGTCATTATCACTGTATAAAATATAATCATTATCATCAGCCTCACCTAAACCTTCTTCTAGCTTATTTCTTTGATAATCTATTCTTTTTACACTATTTGTTCTTTTATCTAACTCTTTTTCAATAAAATTATTATTATTTTTTTCGTAAATTATACTTTCAGGTTCATTGTCTACAGTTAGATAAATAATTTTTTTTTTAAATTCGGGAAATTTATTAATATTAAAATTTAATTTTTTTTTTTCCCCGCTGTGAGAGTATTTTGCTTCTGAAATTACAAATTTATCAACATACTTATTTAGTACATTAAATCTTACCTCCATCATTAAATCTTCTTTATAATAGGTTGTGCAATCAAAAACTTTCATATTTTTAATTATGGTGCCCTCGGCCAGACTCGAACTGGCACTCCCAAATGGGCAAGGATTTTAAGTCCTTTGTGTCTACCAATTTCACCACGAGGGCATTACTCTTCCTTAAAAAAGCCTTTTTTAATTTATAACACCAATTAAGTAAATTATATAATTGATAAATGATAAAAAAACTACTCATATATAATTCTGGAGGAGGAATTGGAGACTCTATACAATTGTTTCCATTAATTTTATCCTTAGAAAATCTTTTTAAAAAATCTGAAATCTATTATTTGGGATCCCACGAAAACCATTATTTAGGTAAATTAAAGGAATATAATATTAAAGTAAAAACCTTGGATTTAGGATTAAAATACTTTGGCTTTAGATGGTGGCATCTGACTAAAGTTAAAAAAAATTTTTATGAACTTAAATTAGAACAGTTTGACTTAATCATAGACTGTCAATCAAAGTTTAGAAACACTATTATCTTAAAACAAATACCCACAAAAGCTTTTTATTCATCTACTTTTAAAAATATGTTTTGTTCTGGGTTAGATAGACCCGCAAAAGAATTTAGCTCTGATTTGAAAAAAATTAATTATAACATAAAGAGTATACCAAAAATATATTTTGATGAATCTGAAAGATTATTGCCTGATAAAAATTATATAGGTTTTTCTTTAACCCAAGGTAATGTTTATAGAAATAAAGAATGGCCATTAGATAAAGTAATAAAATTATCAGAAGAATTAGTAAAAAATAATAAAATTCCTGTTTTTTTAATTGAAAAAAAATATCAAGAAATTAAAAATAAAATTAAACATTCTATTCCATCTGCGTTATTTCCAGAGCATGAAACAACTCTAAATTCACCAGCCTTAGTTACATGTCTTGGAAAAAGATTGGATCTAGCAATAACTATAGATAATGGAATTATGCATATGCTTTCACTAAGCGAAGTTCCAATTATATCTTTATTTGGTCCAACTAATGCTGAAAAGTTTGCTCCTAAATATAAAAATTCTAAAATTTTAGATAGCAAAAGAATTTATAATTCAAAAAATGTTTCTGATATTACCGTTGAAGATGTGCTACAGGCAGCAAAGCAGTTTGTAAACTTTTAATATTAAGTTTGCAGTCTTTATAACCTTGTTTTACAATATTCAAGTATCTTTGGGTTGGGGGAACTAATTTCGTTTTTCTTACCATAGTGTATGTCATTACTTTATTATTTTTATACTTAAAATAAATTTTCTTGTATAATGTCGGAAATTCCTCATAAACATCCAGTCTTTTTTCTGCACACTTAGAAATTAAATACAATGCACCATAAACTTTCTTGCCCATTTTTTTTTCTATATCACAGGCTCCATATTTGCTTCTAAAAGTTAATTGGTAATTATTAAGAATGTGTTTTTTAATATAACGACATTTTGGACATCTTTTTTTCATTTGTGCGTGATGAAGGTTGCTGCCATAAGCAAAATAATACTGCATGTTATTCCTTTTTATAAATAATTTTAATTTTTTTCTTTTTTAAAAAACTTACAATTTTTTTAAAACAATCGTCAATTTTATTTTTTTTAATTGATCTTATTACAATAGAAACCCCTATTTTTCCTTGTTTAAAAAAAGGATAACTACCAATTTCTACATCTTTTTTATAATTATTTTGAACTAACTCCAGTTCACGAGCAATTTCACTTTCTACTGTTCTTATATTAATAGATTTGCTTATAATTTTTTTTCCTTTAACAATTTTGCCTTCTAAACCTATTAACATTGATTCAAGTATTGAAGGAACTCCGGGTAGGCAAAAAACATTATTAACAATAAACCCTGGTGCAGCACTTGAGGGATTAAAAATCAATTTAGCTTTTTTAGGAATTTTGGCCATCTTTTTTCTTCCCTGATTAAAATTATCTTTTCCATAATAATTTTCTAAAATCTTATAAGCTTCTTTATGATATCCGTATGATTGTCTAAAAGCTTTAGCTATTGATCTTGATGTAATATCATCATGTGTAGGTCCTATTCCTCCAGTAGTAAAAACATAGTTAAATTTTTTTCTCAACCTGTTTACTGTTCGCACTATCGATTTTTCTATATCAGGTATTATTCTTACTTCTTTAAGTTTTACACCTAGTCTATTTAACCATTTAGTTATTAACACTACATTTGTATCTTGAGTTCTACCTGATAAAATTTCATTGCCAATAATGATAATTGCGGCACTCATTTTTTTGTTAGCTTTTTTCATATTCTAATAATATTTATATAAAATGAAGTTTAAAGAGAAATTATTACAAGGAACCTTGATTAAAAGATATAAAAGATTTTTTGCTGATATAAAATATAAAAACAAAACTATTACAGCTCATTGCCCCAATTCCGGATCAATGTCAGGACTAATAGATAAAGGTAATGATGTTTGCTTTTCGCAATCTGATAATCCAAAAAGAAAATTAAAATATACATTAGAAATAATTTACGTTGATAAAAAACCTGTAGGAGTAAATACACATCTTGCTAATAAAATTGTTTTAGAAGCTTTAAATAACAAAAAAATCAAAAATTTAATTAAATATAATAAAATAAAACCCGAAACTAAATTTTCAAATAATACTAGATTTGATTTTTATATTTCAAATAACAAAGAAAAATGCTTTCTCGAAGTAAAAAATGTAACTTTAATGAGAAATAAAAAAGTTGCAGAGTTTCCTGATGCAATAACTTCTCGTGGCACAAAACATTTACGTGAGTTGATTAAAGCTAAAAATGCAGGATTTGAAAGTTATATATTATACTTAATTCAAAGAGAAGATTGTGAAACTTTTAAAATTGCTAAAGATATAGATGAAGAGTATAAAAATGCTTTTAACGATGCCTTAAAAAATGATGTAAAAATTCTTTGTTATGATTGTCAATTGAACAATGAAGAGATAAAACTTAATAAACAAATTAATTATGAAAAATAGTTATAAAGAATCTTTTGAAAAAACTAAAATTGCAGGCAGTTTAGCTGCTGACGCTTTAGATGAAATTACTTCCTATGTTAAACCAGGTGTCACAACTGGAAAAATAGATAAAATTTGCTATGAGTTTATAAGAGACAATGGAGGGTACTCTGCTCCACTTTACTATAGAGGTTTTCCCAAATCTTGCTGCACTTCTGTAAACCATGTAGTTTGTCATGGTATTCCCACCGAAAAATATTTAAAAGATGGTGATATAATTAATATTGATGTTACATCAATCGTTAATGGATGGCATGGCGATACAAGCAGAATGTTTTTTGTGGGTGATGTTTCGGTAAAAAGTAAAAATTTAATTTCTACAGCCTACAATTCTATGATCAAAGCTATTTCAATAGTCAAAGATGGTACACACTTAGGTGATATAGGTAATGCTATTCAATCTTATGTTGAAGAAAAAGGTTTTTCTGTAGTTCGAGATTTCTGTGGGCACGGCATAGGAAAAATATTTCATGAACCACCAAATGTTCTACATTATGGAAATAAAGGCGAAGGAATAAAATTAAAAACTGGAATGATTTTTACAATTGAACCTATGATAAATGAAGGTGTTTATAATACCAAATTACTTAAAGATGGATGGACAGCTGTAACAAAAGATAAATCTTTATCGGCACAATTCGAACATACTATTGGTGTAACAGACACTGGATTTGAAATATTTACAAAGTCAAAAAAAAATTATGAACAGCCGCCTTATCAATTATGATTGAAAGATACTCAAGAAAAGAAATAAAAGAAATCTGGGATGAAGAAAATAAGTATAAAATTTGGCTAGATATTGAAATAGCTGCTGCCCAAGCTATGGAAAAACTTGGACTTATACCGCGTGGAGTTGCTTCTAAAGTTAAAAAAAAAGCTAAAATAAATATTGATAGAATTCATAAGATTGAAAATAAAGTTCACCATGATGTGATTGCCTTTTTAACTTCTATTACTGAAAAAGTTGGTCCAGTAGGTAAATATTTGCACAAAGGTATGACTTCTTCAGATGTTATAGACACAAGTTTTAATATTCAATTAATCAAATCTGGAAAAATACTTATTGAAGATATTAATGAAATATTAAAAGTATTAAAAAACAAATCTCTAAAGTATAAAAATACAATTTGCATAGGTAGAAGCCATGGTATCCATGCTGAACCAACAACATTTGGTTTAAAATTAGCTAGTTTTTATGAAGAGTTTAAAAGAAATAAAAAAAGACTAGAAAATGCAATTAATGAAGTATCTACATGTGCAATTTCAGGTGCTGTTGGCACCTTTGCTAATGTTGATCCAAAAATTGAAGAATATGTAGCAAAAAAACTTAATTTAAAAATTGAACCAATATCTACTCAAATTATACCTAGGGATAGACATGCTTATTATTTTTCTGTCTTAGCTATAATTGCTGGGTCGGTTGAAAGGGTTGCAATTGAAATAAGAAATCTACAAAAAACTGAATTACAAGAAGTTGAAGAATTTTTTGATAAAAAACAAAAGGGATCTTCGGCTATGCCTCACAAAAGAAACCCAATATTAAGTGAAAACTTAACAGGTCTATCAAGAATGGTTCGAAGCTATGTTATACCTGCTCTTGAAAATATTTCTTTATGGCACGAAAGAGATATTTCTCATTCTAGCGTTGAGCGAAATATTGGTCCCGATTCTACTATTACGTTAGATTTTGCTCTTAATAGGCTAAAAAATATTTTAAAAAATATGAATGTTTATCCAAAAAAAATGTTAAAGAATCTTAATATTACTAATGGATTAATTTTTTCGCAAAGAGTAATGATAGAATTGACAAAACACGGACTTTCAAGGGAAAAAGCTTATGCACTGGTTCAAAAAAGTGCTCAAAATGCTTGGACAAAAAATACATCTTTGTACGATACTTTAGCAAAAGACTCGTTGATTAATAAAAAAATTTCTAATAAAGAATTAATAAAAATGTTTGATCTTAATTACCATACCAAAAAAATAAACGTCATATATAAAAGAATATTTAAATAGAATGAATAAAGGAAAGAAACTTTACGAAGGAAAAGCAAAAATAGTTTACGAGGGTCCGGAAAAAGGTACAGCTATACAACATTTTAAAGACGACGCTACTGCTTTTAATAATCAAAAAAAATCCACTGTTGAGGGTAAAGGGGTTTTAAATAATAGAATCTCTGAACATATTTTAAATAATTTAAATCAAATAGGAATAAAAACTCATTTAATAAGAAGATTAAATATGCGCGAACAATTAATTTATTTGGTCAATATTATTCCTGTTGAATTTATTGTAAGAAATATTGCTACAGGATCTTTAACAAAAAGACTTGGGATTGCTGATGGCACAGTTTTGTCAAAACCTTTGATTGAATATAGTTATAAAAATGATGAATTGGGAGATCCTCTTATTGCTAGAGAACATATATTAGAATTCAAATGGGTAAAAAATATAAAATCACTAAATTTTATAAACGACACCTGCTTAAGAATAAATGACTTTATGCAAGGTATGTTTAGAGGAGTTGGAATTAAACTTGTAGATTTTAAACTTGAATTTGGAATAACTACTATTGATGGAAAAGAACAAATAATATTAGCTGATGAAATTAGTCCTGACACTTGTAGATTGTGGGATGTGGTTAGTGAAAAAAAATTAGATAAAGATAGATTTAGAAAAGATCTAGGTAACATAATTCAAGCATACCAAGAGGTTGCTAGAAGACTTGGTATAATTCATGAAGAAAGTAATATAAGTACTGTCAAATTTGGTAAACCTAAAGCAGTTAACATAAAGAAAAAATAAATTGAAAATATCGGCAACAGTCACTTTGAAAAAAGATGTGCTTGACCCACAAGGAAAAGCTGTAAATCAGACGATTAAAAACATGGGTTTTAAAAATGTTACAGATGTTAGACAGGGAAAGTATTTTGAAATTGAAATTGATGAGGCTAATAAAGAAAAAGCAAAAGAAATTATAGAAGATATTTGTAAAAAACTTTTATCAAATGTTGTTATTGAGGACTATATAATTAATTACAAATAATGAGGTCATCTGTAATTGTTTTTCCTGGATCAAACTGTGATAGAGATGTTGCGGTAGCCTTAGAAAAATTTCATATTAAAAATCAAATGGTTTGGCATAACGATACCAATTTGCCAAAAACTGACTTGGTAGTCTTGCCTGGAGGATTTTCTTATGGTGATTATTTAAGAACCGGTTGTATAGCGAGTAAATCAAAAATTATAGATGATGTTATAAGGCATGCTAAAAAAGGGGGTTTAATTTTAGGAATCTGTAATGGTTTTCAAATATTGATCGAAGCAGGCCTATTACCTGGTATTTTATTAAGAAATATAGGTTTGAGATTTCTATCCAAAAATGTTTTTCTTAAAGTTGTTAATACTGACAACCAATTTTGTTTGAACTACAAAAATAAAGACATTATTCAATTGCCAATAGCACATAATGAAGGAAATTTTTTTGCAAAAAAAGAATTATTAAAAATGTTAGAAGATAATAACCTAATAGCTTTTAAATATTGTAATAAAAATGGAGAAATAGAAGAAAACTCAAATCCAAATGGATCTTCCAACAATATAGCTGGGGTTATTAGTGAAAAAAAAAATATTTTAGGAATGATGCCTCATCCTGAAAGATTAATTGACCCATTACTATCTGGTGAAGATGGCTCTATATTATTCACAAGTTTAATCAAATCATAAAATATAAAATGAAAATTACACCAGAAATAATTGATAAACATGGAATTAAGCCAGATGAATACAAAAAAATAATTAAGCTAATTGGAAAAAATCCAAATTTATTAGAGTTAGGTATATTTTCTGCTATGTGGAATGAGCACTGCTCTTATAAATCTTCAAAAAAATATTTAAAAACTCTTCCAATCAAAAATGATAAAGTTATTCAAGGTCCTGGTGAAAATGCTGGTATTGTAGATATTGAAGACAATGATGCTATAGTTTTTAAAATTGAAAGCCATAATCATCCATCTTTTATTGAACCATATCAAGGTGCAGCAACTGGTGTTGGAGGTATATTGAGAGATGTTTTTACTATGGGAGCAAGACCTATAGCTACTTTAAATTCTATACATTTTGGAAGTCATTTACATTCGAAAACAAAAAATCTTTTAAATGGCGTTGTATTAGGAATAGGTGGTTATGGCAATTGCATGGGTATACCAACTATTGGAGGTGAAGTTAAATTTAACTCTTCTTATAATGAAAATATTCTTGTTAATGCTATGGCCGTTGGTCTTGTTAAAAAAAATAAAATATTTTATTCAAAAGCAAAAGGTATTAACCAACCAGTGATCTATGTTGGGTCAAAAACTGGACGAGATGGAATACATGGGGCAAGTATGGCTTCCAATAAATTTGATAATAATTCTGAACAAAAAAAACCAACTGTTCAAGTTGGTGACCCTTTCACAGAAAAACTTCTTTTAGAAGCTTGTCTAGAACTTATGAAAGATAATTCCATTATTTCAATACAGGATATGGGTGCAGCTGGACTCACTTCGTCTAGCGTTGAAATGGCGTCAAAAGGAAATTTAGGAATTGAATTAGAATTAGAAAAAGTTCCTTGTAGAGAAGAAAATATGACTCCATATGAGATAATGTTGTCTGAAAGTCAAGAAAGAATGTTACTTATATTAAATTCAGGAAAGGAAAATCAAGCAAAAAAAATTTTTTCTAAATGGGGATTAGATTTTTCCATAATTGGAAAAACTACTAATTCTAAAAATTTAATTTTAAATTATAATGGAAATGAAGTTGCAAATTTACCATTAAGTTCACTATCAAAAGATGCTCCCGAATACGATAGAAAATGGATTAAAAGCACAAATTCAAAAAAAACTGAAAATCCAAAAAATTTTAAATCTTTAAAAATATCAACTTGTTTGGAAAAAATACTAAAGAGTCCTAATAATTCTGAGAAAAGTTGGGTCTGGGAACAATATGATCATACTGTAATGGGTGATACTGTTCAAAAACCAGGGGGCGATTCTGGGGTAATTAGAATTCACGGAAAAAATAAAGGTATAGCTTTAACAGTAGACTCCTCTGCTAACTATTGTCTTGCTGATCCTGTAACGGGGGCAAAACAGGTAGTTTGTGAAACTTGGAGAAATCTTATATCTGTAGGGTCAAAACCATTAGCTATCACAAACTGTTTAAATTTTGGAAACCCTGAAAAAGATAAAATAATGGGACAGTTTGTTGAAACTATAGATGGAATTTCTCAGGCCTGCACATACCTAGATTTTCCTGTGGTCTCAGGAAACGTTTCTTTTTATAACGAAACAAAAAATAATTCTATACCACCCACACCAACTATTGGTGGGGTTGGGTTAATTAAAAATTTAAATAATATGATGACAAAAAATTTTAAAGAACCTGAAAATCATATATTTGTTATAGGCAAAACATTGGGTCACCTTTATCAAAGTGAATTTTTTAGAGAAATTATGAATTTTAACAACGGCCCACCTCCTAAAGTAAATTTATTTAACGAAAAAAATAATGGTCTATTGATTCTTGACCTTATTTCAAAAAAACTTGTGAGCTCAGTTCATGACATATCTTCTGGTGGTATGCTTATAGCTTTATCTGAAATGTGCATATCTGGTAAAATTGGTGCAAAAATTAGAATTCCTAACAACATTATTGGTAAACATGAATATTTATTTGGTGAAGATCAAAGTAGATATATAGTTGAAATTAGTGAAAAAAATAAAAAAGAAGCTATTAAAATTTTAGAAAAAAATAGTGTATACTACGAAGTAATAGGAAAAACACAAAAGGATTACTTAGATTTAGAAAAAGAATTTAAAATTAATATTTCAGAATTAAGTAAATTTAATTCGATTTGGTTTAAAAATTATTTTGAAGAAAATTATGGGTCTTAAATTAGAAGAAATAAAAAGTTTAATACAAGAAGCAATGCCTGATGCAGAAATCATTATTCAAGACTTGGCAGGAGATGAGAATCACTATTCTGCGACGATAAAGTCAAAAATTTTTGCCGGAAAAAGTAAAATTGAACAACATAAACTTGTATATAAAGCATTAAAAGGTAAAATGGGTAACGAGCTGCACGCATTAGCTCTAAATACATTGGAAAGTTAAATTATGGACAAAAATACTAACGACAAAATTAAAAAAGAATTAAATGAAAATGAAGTTTGCTTGTTTATGAAAGGAACCCCGGATGCTCCTCAGTGTGGTTTTTCTTTGGCAGTCTCAAATTTGTTAAAACACTTAGATGTTAAATTTAAAGGAGTAAACGTTCTGGAAAGCAACGAACTTAGAGAAGGTATAAAAATATTTAGTGAATGGCCTACAATACCTCAGCTTTATATAAAAGGCGAATTCATAGGAGGCTGTGATATTGTAAAAGAAATGTATGAAACGGGAGACCTTCAAAAAAAATTAGCGGATAAACAAGTTTCTTATAAAAAAAACTAAATAATCTACCTAAATATACTTCTAATTTTTTTACTTAAATATTTTCTTAAAATTTTTAAAAAAGTAGTTTTTTGTACATTTTCATTTTTAATTGTATTGTCAATTCTATAATTAATTTTATCTTCCCAGATTATCTCTATCACTAAACTTTCTCTAAATATATTTTCAAATAATTTAGCTGTAGATACTGTAATAAATGGATCTACTAATTGTCTTCTTTTTGAGGCCAAGAGTTCATTTTTATTATCATCATAATAAAACCACCAAATATGATCTGTTTTATTTTCAAAAACTAGATTATCTCCCAATCTAGATGGTAATTCTATATATCCTTTGTTTGAAATTCTTTCTAATTCTTTTAAAAAAAATTCAAAATCTTCAACATGCTCAATTACATGACTTGATATAACGAAATCAAATTCCTTATCTCTAAATGGTAAATTTTTTTCATTTATCTTTATAAATTTTCTTTCTTTATAGAAATTTGAGAAATCTTGAACGTCAGCAATCACATTTGCTTTGGGATGGGCCCTGTATCCGCAACCTATATCAAGAATTTTCCATTTAGAATTTTGCTCTATCAGCTTGTTTAAGTAAGTTATCGAAGTTCTTTTTAGCAAATTAAATTTTTTTATCTTGAGTAATATTCTACTACTAAATTTGGTTCCATAATTGAAGGATAAGGAACTTCAGAAAATTTTGGAACTCTAATTAATTTAGCTATCTTATTTTTTTCATCAGATTGAATATAGTCAGGAATGTCCCTTTCTTTACTAACCAAGGAACCTTCAATTACGACTAAACCTTTTGATTTATCTTTTATTTCTATAGTGTCTTTTTCGCTTACTAAATAACTTGAAATGTTAACTTTCTTTCCATTTACTTTAACATGTCCATGATTAATCAATTGTCTTGCAGCAAAAACTGTAATTGCAAATTTCGCCCTATATATTACAGTATCTAATCTTCTTTCTAAAAATCCAATAAAATTTTCAGTTGTGTTGCCTTTTTTTTGTAAAGCTCTTCTAAACACATTTCTAAACTGTCTTTCGTTCATATTTCCATAATAAAATTTTAATTTTTGTTTTGCCTGTAATTGTGTGCCGTAATCTGAATTTTTTCCCCTGGATGATTTTCCATGCTGTCCTGGTTTATAATTTCTTGAATTAAATGGGCTTTTAGGTCTGCCCCATAAATTTGTTTTTAATCTTCTGTCGACTTTATGCTTAGATGATAATCTTTTTGTCATATTTTAAAAATGATTTATAAACAATGAGGACCTTTTGTCAATTCAGCTTTTCTTGTTAAATTCATTTAAAGTTGTGAAAATTCCAAGCAAAATACGTATTTCTTGGTCTGATAAATTTAATCTGTGAAATATGTTATTTATATTTCTTATCATACTTTGTCTTTTATGATCTGGTTGTAAAAATCCTTTTTTATCTAAGCCTTTAATTATAAAATTTAAAAATTTATTTACTTCATGCTTTTTAGCTATAAGACTTTTGTAGCCAGTTTTGTATTCAACTCTCTTTTTGGAAAAATGCTGAAAAAGCTCAAAACAAAAAATTATTGCACTATGAGATAAATTAAGCGAACTGAATTTTTTATTACTTGGAATTTTAACTAAGTAATCAGCACAACTTATTTCATTATTGGATAAGCCGGATGCCTCTGGTCCAAAAAGAATTCCTATTTTTCTATCACTTCCGATTTTATTTTTTAAATTTGTAACTGATATAACTTTTTTATTAACTTTTCTTATTCTCGAACTGCTAGCAAAAATTAAATCTAAATCCCCAATTGATTTTTCTACGCTATCATAAATCTTGGCAGACTTTAAAATATCTTTAGCTCCTACTGATGTGGCTAACGCTTTTTGATTTGGCCAATTACATCGTGGATTAACTATTCTTAAATATTTTATATTAAAATTTTTTATAGCTCTTGCTACTGAGCCAATATTTTCTCCCATCTGAGGTCTTACTAAAATAAAATAAATATTACTCAAGCTCATTAATTAATTATTAGCAGGGGCTTTTTCCTTGTACAGTTTATAATCAAGGCTATCAATTAATGCTTTGAACGAAGCTTCAATAATATTTGGGGAAACACCGATTGTAAACCAGCTTTTACCTTCTCTATCAGTGCTTTCAATAGAAACTCTTGTTGTTGCATTTGTTCCAGTATTTAAAATTCTCACTTTATAATCTACTAGTTTTAAATCTTTCAAATACTTTGAATATTTACCAACTTTATCAACATTTGATCTTATAGCGTTATCTAAAGCATTAACTGGACCATTTCCTGATCCTTCACAAACTATTTCTTTTCCATCAACTAAAATATGAGCTCTTGCAAAAGAATTAATTTTATCTTTTGAATCTTTTTTAACTGAAACATCATATTTAGAAATTGTTAAATATTTTGGTATTTCTCCTAAAAGTCTTCTCGCCAGCAATTCAAATGATGCGTCTGCTCCATCATATGAGTAACCTACAAATTCTCTATCTTTAACCTCATTTAATAGAGTTTGAACTTTTGGGTCATTTTTATCAATTTTAATTTTATATTTATTAAGTCTAGACATAATATTTGATTTACCTGCTTGATCAGAAACAATAATATTTCTCACATTACCTACTAAACTTGGATCTATATGCTCATAAGTTTTTGGATCTTTTGAAACCGCAGATACATGTAAACCTCCTTTATGAGCAAAAGCTGAAGGTCCAACATAGGCCGCTCTTCTATTTGATTTTCTGTTTAAGATCTCGTCTAATAATCTGGAACATTCTGTTAAAGTTTTAACTTTATCTTTATTTATTTTAATTTCAAAATTATCAGAAAAAGATTTTTTTAAAACTAGAGATGGAATTAATGATATTAAATTTGCATTTCCACATCTTTCTCCTAATCCATTGATAGTGCCCTGCACTTGGCGAACTCCGGCTAAAACTGCTGTTAAGGAGTTTGCCACTGCATTTTCCGTATCATTATGTGCATGAATGCCAAGATTTTTTCCTGGAATTTGTTTGCTTACTTTAGAAACAATCTCTCCAACTTCATTAGGCAATGTTCCTCCATTAGTGTCGCAAAGAACTATCCATCGTGCACCTTCATCAAAAGCTGTTTTAATACAAGATAATGCATACTCTGGATTTTTTTTATAACCATCAAAAAAATGTTCAGCATCAAACATAAATTCCCTTTTATTTTTTATAAATAATTTTGATGATTCTTTAATATTTTCTAAATTTTCTTCTTTAGTAATTCCTAAAGCAACATCAACATGAAAATCCCATGTCTTTCCTACCAAACAAATTGCTGGTGCTTTTGTATTTAGTAATGCAGAAAGCCCAGGGTCATTTTCAGCGCTTCTTCCTGCTTTTTTAGTCATACCAAAAGCAGTTAAAGTTGTATTTCCTAATTTTGGGGGATTGTTGAAAAAAGTTGTATCTGTAGTATTAGCTCCAGGCCAACCTCCTTCTAAATAATCTACGCCAAGTGTTGATAAAGATTGTGCTATTTTATTTTTATCATCAATAGAAAAATTAACACCTTCTGTTTGGGCTCCATCTCGAAGTGTTGTATCAAATATATATATCTTTTCTTTGCTCATTTATATTTCCATTTAGTTTTTTCTTGCTTATCCTCAATAATTACACCACTTTCTTCTAATTCTTTTCTAATTAAATCAGCTAACTCATAATTTCCTTTATTTCTAGCATCATTTCTATCTTTAATTTTTTTATTAATAAAGTTTTCATCAACATTAGCTTTTATTTTTTTAAAATTTTCCCAAGTTTTTTTATCTTCCTCGAGTAAGCCAATTTGCTTACACGCTGATAAAAATTTAACTTTAGCTGACTTTTTTCCCTTAGATGAATCTTCATAAAGCGAATGCAATTTTGCTATATACTCTGGGGTATTTAAATCTTCTTGAAGAGGTTTAAGTATTTCATCGTTTAATTCTTCAGGATTAATTTTTTCAAATTGGCTATACCACTTATCCAAAATACTCTGGCTTTCATTAATTAACTTTTCATTCCAGTCTAACGGCTGTTTATAATGAGCACTTAATAAAGCCAGCCTTACCACCTGGCCATTTACACTTTTGCGAAGTTTATTAATGGTCACGATATTACCAATAGATTTTGACATTTTTTCTTTATCAAAAGTAACGAAACCATTATGTAACCAATAATTTGCAAAGTTTTCAGTTTTATTTGCACAACATGATTGGGCAATTTCATTCTCATGGTGTGGAAAAACAAGATCTAAACCACCTCCATGTATGTCAAATTGTTTACCTAAAAATTTTTCACTCATTACGGAGCATTCTAAATGCCAGCCTGGGCGACCTCTTCCCCATGGTGAATCCCAACCGGGATCTTCATTATTAGATGGTTTCCAAAGAACAAAATCTAATGGATCCTTTTTGTATTTTGAAATTTCTACTCTCGAGCCCGCTACCAATTGTTCAGAATTTTTATTTGACAATTTTCCATAATTTTTGAATGAGGAGACAGAAAAATAAACATGTTTTTCATTTTGATAAGCATAATTATTTTTTAATAAGTTAGAAATCATACTTATCATTTCGTTAATATGTTCAGTAGCCTTAGGTTCAAAAGTTGGATTTAAGCAATTTAGATATACACAATCTTCATGAAAACTTTTAGTTATAGTATCAGTTAATTCCTTAATATTTTTTTTGTTTTTTTTAGAGGACTCAATAATTTTGTCATCAATATCAGTAATATTTCTTACGTATGCAACTTTGCCTTTACCATAAAGGCTATTTAAAAGTCTAAACAAAACATCAAAAACAACTAAAGGTCTTGCATTACCTATATGTGGAAAATCATAAACAGTTGGCCCACAGACATACATGCCCACTTTATTATTATTAATTGGAACAAATTTTTCTTTTTTATTAGTTAAAGTATTAAAAAAATTTAAATTTTTAGTCATCTTTCATTTTGCATACAGGAATAGGATTCATTTTATGCAAATTCCTTTTTCTAATTTCTAAATACTTTTTGTGATTCTTGTTAGAAGAGTCTTTCATGGCTTCTTCCAATTCTGTATATGACATTCCAAGTTGATTAATATCAGTTCTGCCATCATCCCATAAGCCATCTGTTGGTTGTGCTTCAACTATTTCTTTTAGTATTCCTAAATTTTTCCCCATTTCCCAAACCTGAGACTTTGTACAATCAGCTATCGGAGAAATATCGACACCACCATCTCCATACTTTGTATAAAAACCAACGCCAAAATCCTCTATTTTATTACCTGTGCCTACAACAATACCATTATTTGAGGATGCTACTTGATATAGTGTTGCCATTCTTAACCTCGCTCTAGAATTTGCTAACCCATGTTTATTATCAAATTTATTTAATGAATTTTTAAATGCATGAAATACATCATCTAAAGTTACTAAATGACTTTCTACATTTTTAAATTTATTTTTAAGCCATTCTTGATGTTTTAAACTTAAATCTTTTTGCTCTTTAATTTGATTTATTGGCATAGAAAGAACTATAGTTTTTTTTTCTGTCAAAGCACAAATAGTGCTAGTAACAGATGAATCGATTCCACCTGATACACCAACAACTAAAGAACTTGGTTCATTGGGCATTGATTTACAATAATCTAATATCCATTTTTTTATATAATTAATTCTGTCTGATGTTTGCATAAATATTAATATCCTATTCTTAAAATAGATCTTAATAATTAAAATTCAATTATTAAGATGCAGCCTGAATAATATTCTTTGAATATTGGGAATTTTTCTTAATTTCGTCAGAAATTAAGAATGCAAGTTCTAATGCCTGATTTGCATTAAGCCTAGGATCGCAATGTGTATGGTATCTGTGAGATAAATCTTTTTCAGATATTTTTTGAGCACCGCCCGTACATTCAGTGACATTTTGCCCTGTCATCTCGATGTGAAGACCTCCAGCATAACTTCCTTCAGCTTTATGAACTGAAAACACTCTTTTTACTTCTTTAACAACATTATTAAAAGGTCTTGTTTTAAATCCATTTGCAGATTTTATTGTATTGCCGTGCATGGGATCACATGACCAAACAACTTTTAAACCTTCTTTTTTAATTGATCTAATTAACTTAGGTAAATGTTTTTCAACATTGTCAGCACCAAATCTTGAGATAAGAGTTATTCTTCCAGGTTCATTGCTAGGATTTAAAATATTGCAAAGTTTAATTAACTCAGAATCTTTTAAAGTTGGACCACATTTAATTCCAATAGGATTTTCAATTCCTCTACAAAATTCAACATGGCCACCATCAGGTTGTCTTGTTCTATCTCCAATCCAAACAAAGTGTGCGGATGTATCATGATATTTTCCTGATGTTGAATCTACTCTTGTCATTGATTGTTCGAACGGCAAAAGCAAAGCTTCATGCGAAGTATAAAAATTAACCATTCGTAATCTTCTATGATTTTCAGGATTTACACCACAAGCTTCCATAAAAGCTAATGAATCACTTATTTTATCTTCTATCTCCTTAAATTTTTTTCCTTGAGGACTTTTGTTTACAAATCCTAAATTCCATAAATGTACTTTTCTTAAATCAGCAAAACCACCTTGCGAAAAAGCTCTTAACAAATTTAATGTGGAAGCAGATTGTGAGTAAGCTTTAAATAGTCTCATAGGATCTGGTTTTCGTGCTTTTTCACTAAACTCAATACCATTGATATTGTCGCCTAAATATGTAGGCAGTTCTTTCCCATTTTTAACTTCAATTGGAGAACTTCTCGGTTTAGAAAATTGCCCTGCAATTCTGCCAATTTTAACAACTGGCAAAGAAGCTGAAAATGTTAGAACCAAAGCCATTTGTAAAATTACTTTAAACGTATCTCTTATATTATCAGGATGAAACTCGGCAAAACTTTCTGCGCAATCTCCACCTTGTAATAGAAAAGCTTTTCCTTCAACCACTTGTGCAAGTGATTTTTTTAAAGATCTAGTTTCTCCAGCAAAAACCAATGGAGGAAAAGAATTTAATTTTTTTAAAACCATATTAAGTTTCTTTTCATCCTCATACTTTGGGATGTGTTTAACTGGATAATTTCTCCAACTATTTAATGTCCATTTTTTCATGTTCAACCTAAAGTATATATAATGTATAGAAGCAAAAAAACCAAGATTGATTATTCAAGGTAAAAGAGTCTTTTTTGTATAGCTTTATTCAACTGTAACTGATTTTGCTAAATTTCTAGGTTTATCAATATCGCAGTTTTTTAGTGAAGCCACGTGATACGCTAAAAATTGAAGAGGAATTGTCATTAAAAATGGAGTTAGGTGTTCATTACTAACTGGTATCTCTAAAGTAAATCTTACATTTTCCCTAATAACTTTATTGTCTTCGTTAGTTAATAAAATTACTTTACCTCCTCGTGCAATTACTTCCTGCATATTTGAAATTGTTTTTTCAAAATATCTATCTTTGGGAGCTAAAATTACTACAGGCAAACCTTCTTCTATTAAAGCAAGAGGGCCATGTTTCATTTCACCCGCTGGATACCCTTCTGCATGTAAGTACGACAACTCTTTAAGTTTTAAAGCACCTTCTAAGGCTATTGGAAAAGATAGGCCTCGACCTAAAAACATAGCTCCTTTTGCCTTAAGAAAATCTTTAGCTATAATCGGCACATTATCTTGGCAATAATTTAATGTGTTTTTTATTAAATCAGGAAGTTTTTTAAGATCATTAATTTTTTTTTCATAATCTGATTTAGAAATTTCCTTTCTAATTTCTGAAATTTTAATTGCTAAAATATATAATACTAACATTTGTCCTAGAAAAGCTTTGGTAGAAGCTACTCCAATTTCAGGCCCTGCATGTATTGGTAAAACAAAATCAGAAGATCTAGCGATAGAACTTTCAACCACATTTACAATTGAACAAGTTTTTACACTATTTTTTTTACATAAATCAAGAGCAGCAAATGTATCTGCTGTTTCTCCTGATTGGGAAACAAAAATATATAAATTTTTTTTATTTAATTTAATTTTTCTGTATCTAAACTCTGAAGCAATATCAATATCTATTGGTATATTAGTTAATTCTTCAAACCAATATTTAGCAGTTACGCAAGAATGGTACGCGGTCCCACAACCAATTAAAATTATTTTATTAATATCTAATGGATTAATAGGAAAATTATATAAATTTATATCTTTTCTTAAATGATCAACATACTCTTTAATACAGGCCTTAGCAGTAATATTTTGTTCATTAATTTCCTTTGACATAAAATCTTTATAATCACCTTTCTCTGCTGTATGCTTATCATTAGAAAGTGTTAAAATTTCTTTATTTATTTTTTTATTTTTTGAATTATAAAAATCTATTTTATTATTGGTTAATAAACATACTTCGCCATCCTCTAAATAAGTTATTTTATTTGTCATAGATTTCAATGCATAAGAATCTGATCCTAAATAATTTTCTTCTGGACCGTATCCAACAGCTAATGGACTTCCTCTTCTGGCTCCGACTACTATATTACTATATTTCTTAAAAAGTATACCTAAAGCAAAGCTCCCATTAAGTGTTTTTAAAGTTTTGTTTATTGCTTCAACTAAATCAAAATCTTTTAAAAAATCTGTAAGTAGAAAAGTAATAACTTCTGTATCAGTTTGTGATTTGAATTTGTAACCTTTTTTTTCTAAATTTTTTTTTAATTCATTAGAATTTTCTATTATTCCATTATGAACTACGGACACTTCGTCAGAGGAATGTGGATGTGCATTAACATGGCTTGGTATTCCATGAGTTGCCCACCTAACATGACCTATACCAAGATTACCACTTGATGGGCTCTTGAATAACATTTTTTCTAAATTTTCAACTCTTCCTGCACATTTTTTTTCATTTATTTCTCCATTAACTATTGTAGCAATTCCTGCTGAATCATAGCCTCTGTATTCTAATTTTTTTAAAGATTGAATTATGTTTGATGTAACTAATTTTTTACTAGCTATTCCAATTATTCCACACATTATTTTTACTTTCTTTTATAGTTTTTTATTTCAACCTGCTTTGATCTTGTTAACGAAAGCGACTTATTTTTAACATTACTAGTTAATGTTGAACCTGCACCAACTACTGAGTTTTTTCCAACTTTTATAGGAGCTACTAAAGCTGTATTTGAACCTATAAAGGCCCCATCCATTATTTTAGTTTTATTTTTCTTTTTACCATCATAATTGCAAGTAATGGTTCCAGCTCCAATATTTACATTTTTACCAACATTTGAATCTCCAATATAAGATAAATGATTAATTTTTGTATTCTTTCCTATTTTGCTTTTCTTAATTTCTACAAAATTTCCAACTCTAGACCCTTTGGATAAATAAGATCCTGGTCGAACTCTAGAAAAAGGACCAACATTTACATTATCTTCTAAAATTGCATTTTCAATATGAGTAAAAGGTAAAATTTCAACGTTGTTTCCTATTTTTGTTTTTTTTCCAATTACAACATAAGGGTTTATAACTACATTTTTTCCATATCTGGTATCTTTAGATAAAAACACCGTTTCTGGAGATTTTAAAGTTACTCCTATTTTCATCGCATGATTTCGTAACTTTGCTTGATCATGCTTTTCTATTAAGGCTATTTTCTTTTTGTTTGTTGATGTCATCAAGATTTCTCTTTACATTAATATAAACTTTGTAATAACTCACAAAATATTTCTTAATAATACTTAATTAAATGAGTCAAAAATTAACAATTTTATTCGATTTAGATGGGACGATAGTTAATACAGCTCCCGATTTAATGAATGCACATAATTATGTGATGAAAAAATATGGTTATAAAGAAAAAAAATTATCAGATATAAAAAAACTTGCTGGTAAGGGGTCTAAGGTGATGTTAACTAAATCTTTGCAAGGAGAAACAAAAAAGAATAATGACATTATTGAAGAAATGACAAAAGAGTTTGTTGATTACTACAGTAAAAATATTAATAAGCTAAGTTCTTTAAAAAATGGAACTTTAGATTTTTTAAGATGGTGTAAAAAAGAATCTATTTCTATGGCTATTTGCACAAATAAGCAGGAACATTTATCTATTGATTTATTAAAAAAAATTAAAATTTATGACTTTTTTGATTATGTTGCAGGCGGAAATACTTTTAATCATAATAAACCTGACCCTAGACATTTAACAGATACAATTGAGATTATAGGTGGCAATATAAAAAAAACTTTGATGATTGGTGATAGCGAAACTGATTCTAACGCCTCAAAAGCTGCTAATATACCTTTTATACTAGTTGACGACGGATACACAGAAAAAAAATCAAATGAAATATACCATGATCATTTAATAAAAGATTTTATTGGAATAGAAAAAATTATTAAAAGATATTTATGATTGAAATAAAACTTTTTTTTGCTCTTATAAGTTATTATTTTGTAATGTTTGCAACACCTGGACCAAATAATGCTATGTTAACAGCCTCTGGTATTAAATTTGGTTTTAAAAGGACTGTGCCACATATGTTTGGTATTCCTTTTGGACATGTTATTCAAATTACCTTGGTTTGTTTTGGCCTTGGTACATTATTTCAAACATATCCATTTATACAACTTTATCTTAAATGGCTCTGTTTTTTCTATCTACTTTATTTAGGTTGGAAAATTGTTGGATCTTTATCTGACAGCGATAAAGAAAGCGGCAGACCTCTAAAATTTTATGAAGCAGCACTTTTTCAATTTATAAATCCTAAAGCCTGGGTTGTAGCATTAACTGCTGCGACAGCATTTTTTCCTAGTGAAGAAAATTTTCTTATAGCCACTGTATTTGTAGCTGGAACTGCACCATTTGTTTGTATTCCTGCTATTTGTATATGGGCACTTTTTGGATCTTCAATTAAATTAATAATTAAAGATAGAAAAATTAAAAAAATAATAGAATATTTATTAGCTTTATTATTGGTTATTACAGCTGTTATAATCGTTATAGATTAATAATTTATGATATGCACTTTACAAAAAAAAATTCATCTGAAAAAAGAATTGAATTAAAAAATAAACTAAAAAAACAAAAAATTTTAAGATTTCCTGGGGCCTACAACCCTCTTACTGCAAAACTAATAACTGAAATTGGTTTTGATGGTATTTATATTTCTGGAGCTGTTATGTCTAATGATTTGGGTATTCCAGATATAGGCCTGACTACATTAAAAGAAGTAAGCTACAGAGCAAATCAAATTTCAAGAGTATCAGATTTGCCTGCAATTGTTGATGCGGATACTGGATTTAAAAATTGTAAAAAAACAATTGAGACTTTTGAAAATTTGGGACTTTCGGGTTGCCATGTTGAAGATCAAATTGAGGAAAAGAGATGCGGTCATCTAGATAATAAAGAAATTATATCAACTAAAGAAATGGAAAAAAAAATTAAAACCTGTGTAAATTCTAGAAAAGACAAAAATTTTTTAATAATAGCCAGAACTGATGCCAATACTGTTGAAGGATTAAATAAAACAATTGAAAGAATTAAAGCTTATGAAAATGCAGGTGCTGATATTATTTTTCCAGAAGCCATGAAGGATGAAAAAGAATTTGAAAAAATTAGAAAAATTTCAAAAGTAAGTTTGTTAGCTAATATGACTGAGTTTGGTAAATCAAAGCTTCTCTCAGCCAATGAACTTGAGAATTTAGGTTATAATATTGTTATATATCCAGTTACAACCCAAAGGCTAGCAATGAAAAATGTGGAAGATGGGTTAAAAGTCATTTTTGAGGATGGACATCAAAATAATATTATCGATAAAATGCAAACTCGGAAAAGGCTTTATGAATTGGTTGAGTATGAAAAATATAATAAACCAGATAAAAAAATTACAGATTTTAAAACTGACGGGCACGAATAATTTATGAATGAAGATATAAAAAAAGGTTTATTAGGTATAGTTGTTGACGAAACAACTGTTTCTCAAGTAATGCCAGATATAAACTCGTTAACTTATAGAGGGTATGCTGTGCAAGACCTATGTGAAAAGTGCAGTTTTGAAGAAGTAGCTTATTTAATTTTAAATAAAGAATTACCAAATAAAAGTAATTTAAAAAAATTTAAAAAAGAGCTAAATGAAAATAGAAATATTACAATAAATCTTAGAGAAATCGTAAAACATATGCCTAAAAAGGCACATCCAATGGATGTTGCAAGAACAGTTGTTAGTGTAATGGGTTTGGAAGATAAAGATACAAGCAATAATTCTCCTGCAGCAAATATGAGAAAAGCAATAAGAATATTCGCAAAAACTCCCACCGCTATGGCTGCTTTTTTTCGAGCAAGAAGAGGCAAAAAAATCATACCTCCAAAACAAGGTTTGAGTTTTTCAGAAAATTTTTTTCATATGTGCTTTGGAAAAATGCCCAATAAAGAAATTATTAATGCTTTTGACGTTTCTTTAATTCTTTATGCAGAGCACAGTTTTAATGTTTCTACTTTTACTGCAAGAACAATTACAAGCAGTTTGTCAGACATTCATAGCGCGATTACTGGTGCCATAGGAAGTTTGAAAGGTCCTTTGCATGGTGGAGCTAATGAAGCAGTAATGCATATGATGAATAAAATTAAAAAACCTGAAAGTGCCTTGAAATGGATAAATAATGCTCTTGATAAAAAAGAAGTAGTAATGGGTTTTGGTCATAGGGTTTATAAAAAAGGTGATTCAAGAGTTCCTACAATGGAAAAATATTTTAAAAAGGTTTCTAAATTAAAAAACGATAAAAAATTTTTTAAAATTTACGAGATAGTTAAAAATGTCATGATTGAACGAAAAGATATCCATCCCAATGTTGATTTTCCTACTGGACCCACATATCACTTGATGGGATTTGATACTGACTTTTTTACTCCAATATTTGTTCTATCAAGAATAACAGGTTGGTCAGCGCATATTATGGAACAACATGCGGCTAATAAATTAATAAGACCGTTATCCAAATACAGTGGGGAGAAGCACCGTAAAGTAATGCTTCTCAACCAAAGATAAAATTATTTTCCTGGACCTTTGTATGCCCCTGCAATTTTTGCAGCATTAGCTGCTATTTCATTGATATCTATTGCTTCACAGATTGCAATATTACATAAAGCGCCGCTTGCTTCTGTTGCCATCTTAATACCTGCACCTTGTGCAAAAGTACCTTCGAATACAGCTAAAAAATCATAAGGTCCTCTTAAACCTGTATAAGAAACTAATTTAGCTCCAACAGCTTGCGCAGCAGCTTGTGCTGCTTTTGCTCTATCTGATTTTGGATCTTTGATAAAACCCTGAAATCCTTGAGTAGTGTAATTACCCAATGCATAAAATGTTGCCATAACATCTCCTTTCAATGCATTAGTTTACTAGCAGATATATGTTTAAGGAAGTGAATAAATTATGAAAAAGCTTCCGCCCAAGTACCTTTAGTTGAAGCTTTAGAATATTCTGTTGCTCTACCTTAGAAGAAATTCATGTGTTCAACAGCATTCAACATTGTGTCTAACCAAGTTAAAGGATTTTTATCAATTTGATATATTGGCTCAAGTCCAAGTTGAACTAATCTTCTATTTCCAATCCATCGAATGTATTGTTTTACTTGATCTGATGTAAGTCCATTAATCGGTCCCATTTCAAATGCTAAGTTAATAAAAGCATCTTCATGTGAAATTATTGTTCTACAAGCTTCATAAATTTCTTTTTTTAATTTATCAGTCCAAATTTTTGGATTTTCGTCAATAAAAGTTCTGAATAACTTTATCATTGAATTGCAATGTAAAGTTTCATCTCTAACTGACCAAGTAACAATTTGGCCCATACCTTTCATTTTATTTTGCCTAGGAAAATTTAATAAAATTGCAAAACTGGCAAATAATTGGAGGCCTTCTGTAAAACCACTAAAAACTGCTATTGTTTTTGCAATATCATGATTTGATTTTACATCAAAACCCTGCATGTAATCATATTTGTCTTTCATTTCTTTATATTTTAAAAAAGCTGAATACTCAGCCTCTGGCATTCCAATCGTATCTAGTAAATGTGAGTAAGCTGCAATATGAACAGTCTCCATCGAGGCAAATGATGACATCATCATTAGAACTTCTGTAGGTTTGAAAACATTCATATAATGCCTAATGTAACAATTACTAACTTCAACATCAGCTTGTGTGAAAAATCTAAAAATTTGTGTAAGTAAATTTTTTTCAGGTTGGCTTAGATTTTTTTGCCAATCTCTAACATCATCTCCTAAAGGTACTTCTTCAGGTAACCAATGTATTCTTTGTTGGGTTAGCCAAGCGTCGTAACACCATGGGTATCTAAATGGTTTGTAAACTGGATTGCCGATTAGTAACCCTGACTTTTCTACTTTATCGCCCTTTTTTTCTAATTTAACTACTGACATGACAGACATTCTTCGTAATTTGGTTCTTCTTTCGATTCTTTTTTTGTCACAGTTGTTGATAATTCATTATTTATATTTTCTGCTCTCTGTATTGATTTTGATCTACAATAATACAGACTCTTTAAACCTTTTTTCCATGCTTGAAAATGTATCTGATGTAATTCTTTTTTATGAACATCTGCAGGTAAGAAAATATTAATAGACTGCGCTTGAGATACGTAAGGAGTTCTTCCTGCTCCAAGTTCAATTATCCATTTTTGATCTAATTCAAAAGCAGTTTTGAACACTTCTTTTTCATGTTTTGTTAAAAAATTTAAATGAGAAACTGAACCTTGGTTAGTAGTAATTGTAGACCAAGTCTCATCATTATTTTTGCCGTGTTTTTCTAAAATTTCTTTTAGATATCTATTTCTTACATTGTAAGAACCTGAAAGAGTTTTATGTGTATAACTATTTGCTGCTATTGGTTCGACTCCTGGTGACGCTCCTCCGCAAATTATAGAGATAGAAGCGGTTGGAGCAATAGCTGTTTTATTAGAAAATCTTTCCTCAAATCCATATTCTTCTGCATCCGGACAAGGTCCTCTCTCTTCAGCCAATTTTTTTGAAGCTTGATCCACATTTGTTTGTATATGTCTGAAAATTTTATCATTCCAAACTTTGCTCATTACAGATTCTAACGGTATAGAATTTTTTTGTAAAAAGGAATGAAATCCCATAACTCCTAAACCTACACTTCTTTCCCTCATAGCTGAATATTTTGCATCTTTAAATGAGTCAGGTGCTCTGTTAATAAAATCTGCCAGAACATTATCTAAAAATCTCATTACATCTTCAATAAAATTTGGTTGATCTTTCCACTCGTTGTAAGTTTCTAAATTTAAAGAAGACAAACAGCATACCGCTGTTCGGTCATTCCCATCTTTATCAATACCTGTAGGTAATGTTATCTCACTGCAAAGATTAGATGTTTTTACATTAAGTCCAGCTAATTTATGGTGCTGGGGAATAAGTCTATTTACAGTATCAACAAAAATTATATATGGTTCCCCTGTTTCAACTCTTGCTGTTAACAGTCTTATCCATAAATTTCTCGCAGAAACTGTTGATTGTACAACACCATCTTTTGGACTTTTGAGAGCCCATTCAGAATTTGTTTCAACTGCTCTCATAAATGCATCACTAACTAAAACTCCATGATGTAAATTTAATGATCTTCTATTGGGATCTCCACCAGTTGGCCTACGCATCTCTATAAATTCTTCTATTTCTGGATGATCGATCGGAAGGTAGCATGCAGCAGAACCTCTACGAAGAGATCCTTGACTTATAGCCATAGTTAGAGAATCCATTACTTTAATAAAAGGAATTATTCCTGAGGTTTTTCCAACTCTTCCAATTTTTTCTCCAATAGATCTTAAATTTCCCCAATAACTTCCAATTCCTCCTCCTTTTGCAGCTAACCAAACATTTTCACTCCACAAATCTAAAATTCCATCTAAACTATCTCCCGCCTCATTCAAAAAGCATGAAATTGGCAATCCTCTTTCTGTTCCACCATTGGATAAAATAGGTGTTGCAGGCATGAACCACAAATCACTTATATAGTTATAAATTCTTTGAGCATGTAAATTATTATCAGCATATGTGCTTGCGACACGAGCAAACAAATCTTGGAAAGACTCGTTCTGTCCTAAATATCTATCGCTTAAAGTTGCTTTACCAAAATCAGTTAATTTGTTGTCTTTGGATCTGTCAATTTTTATAGTTATACCTTTTTCATTCTGAAACAATTCCGTCTGGGAAGTTAGTGAAAAAAGATCTGGTTTTTTACCTATTTTTTCAATTAAGAAATCATCCTGTGGGCTAATTTTTTCGACAGCTTTCTCTATAGCCAATGACAGTTTTTTATTCATAAATCGTTCTTTTATTAAAGTTTTGTGCAAAAACAACTACATGTTGTGTACACAATGTCTTGATATACTAGATGTTTTTACAAATCAATAGAACATTATATGAACATATGAATAATAGCAAGGATAAAATATAAATACTGCTAAAAAAGAAAAAATATTACATAAAGGATTATGCCGTTATCAGAAGATGTTCATATAAATCCATTAGGTTTTAGAGAGTATGATGCTCGGTGGTTATATCCTAAAGACATAAATAAAGCAGGAATTAAAAATGTAGGTCAAGGTTTTGGCACACAAGTTATATCAAAAACTAATAATTCTCCAAGAGTAATAGTGGGACATGACTACAGATCCTATAGTGAAGAAGTAAAACAAAAACTTATAGAAGGTTTACTTGAAACAGGATGTAATATTGAAGATATAGGTTTGGCTTTATCTCCAACAGCATACTTTGCTCAATTTAATCTTAAAGCAGATGCGGTCGCTATGGTCACAGCAAGTCACAATGAAAATGGTTGGACGGGAATTAAAATGGGCATTGAAAAAGGATTAACGCACTCACCTGTTGAAATGAATGAATTAAAAAAAATAGTAATTAATAAAGAATTCAAAAAAGGAAAAGGATCTTATAAAGAAATTAAAAATTTTAAAGATATATACATAAATAGTTTAATAAAAAATAAAATTAAAAAAAGACTTAAAGTCGTAGTTGCTTGCGGAAACGGAACAGCTGGTATATTTGCACCAAAAATTTTAAGAGAAATTGGTTGCGATGTGATAGAACTTGATTGTAATCTTGATTATTCATTTCCTAAATATAACCCTAACCCCGAAGATTTAAAAATGCTTGAAGAAATAAGTAAAACTGTAAAAGCAAATAAAGCTGATGTTGGATTTGGTTTCGATGGAGATGGAGATAGAGTTGGAGTAATTGATGATAAAGGAAGAGAAATTTTTTCAGATAAGATTGGATTGTTAATAGCTAGAAATTTATCATCAAAGTATAAAAATGAAAAATTTGTTGTGGACGTAAAATCAACTGGATTGTTTGAAAAAGACAAAATTTTATTAGAAAACAAATGTAAAACAGTGTATTGGAAAACTGGGCATTCACATATTAAAAGAAAAGTTAATGAAATTAAAGCTTTAGCTGGATTTGAAAAAAGCGGTCATTTCTTTTTTAACAAACCTCTAGGTTATGGTTATGATGATGGTATAAATTCTGCAATTCAAGTGTGTAATTTATTAGATAAACAAAACGAAAAAATTTCAAAATTAATAAACGAACTGCCAAAAACATACCAAACACCTACCATGGCTCCTTTTTGTAAAGATGAAGAAAAATATGACGTTGTTGCTAAACTTGTTAAAAAAATAGAAAATCTTAAAAATAAAAATATAAGAATAGATGAAAAAAAAATTATTAATATTTTAACAGTAAATGGAATACGTTTTTCCTTAGAAGATGGTTCTTGGGGATTAATTAGAGCTTCTTCTAACAAACCTTCTTTAGTAGTAGTAACGGAGAGCCCTACTTCAGATGATAGAAAAAAGAAAATATTTGAATTTATTGATAAACTTTTAAAAGAAACTGGTAAAGTTGGTGATTACGACCAAAAAATTTAAAAGGAATAGTATTCAAAAAATAATCTTAGAGAAACCAACAAAAGAAAAATCCCAAACAATTTTCCAATAATTTTTTTGTTAACTTTATGAACCGTTTTTGCTCCAACTTTTGCCATAAATGTTGTTATAGGAACAAATATTAAAAAAGCTGGTATATTAACAAATCCTATGCTTAAAGGAGCCTCTATATCAAGATATTGGCCTGAAATAATAAAACCAATTGCACCAAATAATGAAATCAAAAAACCAAAAGCTGCTGAACAGCCAATGGCTACATTTATTGGATAGCCAAACATTTTTAATATTGGTGTATTAATTATACCCCCACCAATACCCATTGGTGCAGATAAAAATCCTGAGGTAAAACCAGATAAAATTTTAATTAATAAATTGATTTCTCTTTTAATTGGATTAGGTTTTTCCTTTAAAATTAAGAAAAATAATGAAAAAATAAAAGTCATAATAGAAAAAAACAAGATTAACCCACCAGTTTTTAAGTTAGCAGCGAATAAAGTTCCTGAAATAACTCCCAAGATAACAAAAACTCCGAAAGTTTTTACAACATTAAAATCTACAGCTTTATATTTCATATGAGTTATCACGGATGAAATCGAAGTCGGAATTATTATTGCAAATGATGTGCCTATAGATAAATGCATAATAAAAGTTTGATCTAATCCAACTGAATTAAAAATATAAAAAAGAACAGGAACGGTAATTAGCCCCCCTCCTATTCCAAACAATCCAGCCATAAATCCAACTGGCACAGCTGATAGTGCCATCGCTACAATAATAAAAATAATTTGATTTTGCCCTAAGTTTTCTATCATGCAGTAGGTTGATTAACTTTCTCATTATTTTGAACAATTGTCATTATGTGTTTTGCTTTTTGAAAGTCTGAATCTCTAGCCATCATATTATCGCTTAAATATCTCTTCCAATTTTTTGATCCTACTTGTCCGTGGTATAATCCAACTGTATGTCTCATTATATGATTAACTTTTGTGCCAAGCTTAACTTCTTTCTCTAAATATTTTAATAATTCTTCAACAATTTGTTCTCTTGTTGGATTGTCTTTCGTGTTAAATATTTCTTTTTCTATTTCAGTTAAAAAATATGGATTTTGATAAATAGCTCTTCCAATCATAACTCCGTTACATATTTTTAAATGTTTTTTTATTTCTTCGGTTTTAGAAATACCTCCATTAACAATAATTTCTAAATCTGGATTTTCTTTTTTTATTTTATAAACCATTTCGTAATTTAACTTTGGGATATTTAAATTTTGTTTTGGGGTCAATCCTTTAAGAATTGCTTTACGTGCATGTAATATAAAAGTTTTGCATCCAGCCTTTTTCATTTTAAGTATAAAGTTGTTTAAATAATTAAAATCTTCTGTATCATCGAAACCAATTCTTGTTTTGGCTGTAACTGGAATATTACAAGAATTTACCATTTCGTTAATGCATTCTGAAACTAAATCTGGTTCTTTCATCAAGCATGCACCAAACATATTTTTTTGAACCTTTTTACTAGGACATCCTAGGTTAATATTAATTTCGTCGTATCCCATATCCTCGGCTATTTTGGCAACTTCAGATAATTCCTTTTTGTCTGAACCTCCGACCTGAAGTGCTAATGGTTTTTCTTCTTGACTAAAAGATAATATTTTTTTTCTATCACCATGAAGTGCAGATTTGGTTGCTACCATTTCTGAATACAACATTACATTTTTACTAATTAAACGTAAAAAAAAGCGATCATGTCTATCTGTGCAATCCATCATAGGTGCTACAGAGACTGTTCTTTTCATAAACAAACCTTTGTTTTCAATGTATTTAAAATGAATTATATATTACTCGGGTTTATTTTCTTCTTTAGGAGAATCATTTTTAATTTCTTCTTCAGATTCTTTTTCATTTTCCCCGGATTCCTCTTCTGCTTTAGGTGGCGTTAAAACTTTTTCTGGAATTTTTCTCACTCTTTTTGATGGTAAAATAGCTGCACCACTTTTTGAAATTTCCCCTTTGTATATTTTGTCAAAATCATCTTCTTGTTCTAAATCTAAGTCTTCTAGTTCTGTAGGCTCACTCTGTACTTTTCTTAATTTATTAATAGCTGAATCTTCAATTGTTTTTATAGAAATCTTTCCTCCGCCTATTTCTCTAAGTGCAATAACAGTATTTTTATCATTGTCTTCCGAAACTAGGGGTTTTTCACCAGAATTAAGTTGTGCAGTTCTTTCTTTTGCTAATAATACTAGGTCGTATTGGCTTTCAATTTTTTCCAAGCAGTCTTCTACAGTAATTCGTGCCATAAGATGTGCAATGATTATTAAAAAGCAATAACAAAATCAAGCTTTATTTTGTTTAACTGGCTTATAAGTTTTTTGAAAAATTAACACAAGGATTATTGATATTGCTGTATAAATTAAACATAAAAAAGCAATATTTTCTATTGAATATCCTAAATCGATTAATGAACCGAATATTGCTGTAGCTAATGCAGTTGAAAAAACCATCAATGAGCCTGTTAGAGCTTTAATTGATCCTAAATAATTTACTCCATAAATTTCAGCCCATAATGATGATAACAAAACATTAGTCAAACCGTTGGTTACACCAAGAAGTCCCATAAAAATGAAAGCTGAATAAGAATGATCTAAAGTTATTAATATAATTAAACTTAGTATTAGTGGAATATTCAAAATAGGTAATAATTTTCTGCTTGTAAATTTATCAACTAATAATCCAGAAAAAAATAAAGTTACTACAGTAAGTAGTGAGTAAAACATAAAAGCTTTTGCTATTGCAAAATCATCCCATCCCTTTGAATCTATTATAAATGATTGATTAATAACTATACCTGTTATTATAAATGAAGGAGCCAACAATGTTGGTAACATTGTATAAAATTTTAAATCACTTAATACTTCTTTTCTTGTCCAATTTTTAATAAATGAAAGTTTGCTTTTTCCATTTTCTTTTTCCCTCGAAAAAATACTTATATCCTTCACTGTAATAAATGAAACTAATGGTAAAATTAATAAAATAATTATAGAAATTTGTACCCATAGATCTCTCCAGTAAATAAATGATAGAAGATAAATGATTAAAACAGGTAATATAAATTCGCCTAGAGACATGCCAAGCCAAATATAACTCAAAGCCTTTCCTCTTCTTCTTTCAAAGTACCTAGATATAGCTGTTGATGCAGTATGAGCCATAAGTCCTTGGCCAGATAGTCTTAAAAAAAATACACCAATAAATAATAAAATTATTCCATTAACGAAGGAAAAAAATAAGGCTGCAATAAACAAAAATATAGTTACTAAAATAGAGTAGTTAACTAATTTTAAATCATCAATTTTTTTTCCTAACCATATTAAAGTTATACTGCTACATAATGTAGCTATCCCATAAAGTGACCCAAATTCTCCATGTGTAATGTTTAATTCTTCTCTTATACTTGAATTAAATAGACCTATAAAAAAACTTTGGCCTATAGAGGAAAAAAATGTGAAAATAAAACCAAAAATTATTATTTTGAAATTAGATTTAACAATATTTATAATCATATTATGAGTTGTAAAGTTTCCTTTATTGGTTTGGGCGTAATGGGCTTCCCCATGGCAGGACATATATCAAAAGCAGGGCATAATGTAACTGTTTATAATAGAACAAAATCAAAAGCTGAAAAATGGATAAAAGAATATAAAGGCAAAATTGCTAACACACCTGAAGAAGCAGCTAAAGATTCTGATTTTGTTTTTACTTGTGTTGGTAACGATGATGATTTAAAGGAAGTTGCTATCGGGAAAAAAGGACTTTTTAATAGTATCAAAAAAGGTTCTGTCTATATAGATAACACTACAGCTTCCGCCACAGTTGCTAGAGAACTTTATAAAAATGCTAAAGCTCATGGTTTTGGTTTTTTAGATGCACCTGTTTCTGGAGGACAGGCTGGTGCAGAAAAAGGTGCATTGACTGTTATGGTTGGTGGAGATGAAAAAGACTTTAACAAAGCAAAAAATGTAATTAACTGTTATAGCAAAAAAGTACAATTATTAGGACCTTCTGGAAACGGTCAGTTGGCTAAAATGGTAAATCAAATATGCATAGCAGGTTTGGTCGAAGGATTATCTGAAGCAATTAATTTTGGTTTAAATTCAGGACTTAAAATGGAAGATGTTATTGATGTAATATCAAAAGGTGCAGCACAATCTTGGCAAATGGAAAACAGATATAAAACAATGATTGATGATAAATTTGATTTTGGTTTTGCTGTTGATTGGATGAGAAAAGATTTAAAAATCGCAATAGACGAAGCCAATAAAAATAACTCCCCCTTACCTATTACAAAAATTGTAGATGGTTACTATGAAGAAATTCAAAAAATGGGTGGTAATAGATGGGATACATCTAGTTTAATAAAAAGATTAAGAAAAAAATAAGTGCAAAAAAATAAACCTGACTACTATAATGATTTAGATAAAGTTTATCTCAGAATATGGGAACTTTTTAAACTGGGTTTAAAAGATAGAAACTTACCTTTTCATATACCTGTATTTATATGTGGTAATAAAGACAAATCAAATGGTCGAATAGTTGTTTTAAGAGGAGTTGATGAGAACGAAAAAAAAATTTGGTTTCATAGTGATATTAGATCTAATAAAATAAAAATTCTTAAATCAAATGCAAAAGCTGTGTTGCTTTTTTATGACAAAAACGAAAAAATTCAATTAAGAGTTTCTGGATACACAAAAATTAATTACCAAAATCATGTTTCTCAAAAATCATGGGGAAATACTGCTCACTTAAGTAGACAATGTTATTTAGGTGATAAGGCGCCTGGTACAAAAGTATCTATTCCTACATCAGGTCTAACAACTGAGGTTGATAATTTAAAATATACAAAAGAAGAAAGTGAAATTGGTTACAAAAATTTTTGTGTTATCGAAACTTATATTGAATCTATAGAGTGGTTATATCTAGCTGCTAAAGGTCATAGAAGAGCTTATTTCAATTTAAATAAAAAAAAACTTGAAAAAAAATGGTTAATTCCTTAATAGGCTGGATATTAAATAAATTTTAATTTATAAGTAACAGATGGCAGTATCTACACCTATATGTAATTTTGGAGAAAAGTCTCATGAGTTTAATCTCCAGTCTACCGAAAATAAATTAGTAAGTTTAAATGATATAAAAGGTGAAAATGGTTATTTAATAATGTTTATTTGTAACCATTGTCCATACGTCCAAGCAGTTATAAACTTTCTGGTAGATGATGCGAAGTATCTTGAAAGTGTTGGCATAAAATCTGTAGCTATAATGTCAAATGATACAAAAACGTACCCTGAAGACTCTTTTGAAAATATGAAAAAATTTGCAAAAGAAAATAATTTTGCTTTTCCATATCTTTATGATGAAAGTCAACTAGTGGCAAAAAAATATTCTGCTGTTTGTACGCCCGATTTTTTTGGCTACAATAAAAACTCAGAACTTCAGTATAGAGGCAGAATTTTGGAAGCAAAAAAATTGAAACCTGTACATTCTGGAGAAACAGAATTAAGAAAAGCTATGAAATTAATTGCAGAAACAGGAAAAGGTCCTCAACAACAATTTCCAAGTATGGGTTGTAGCATAAAATGGTTTAAATAATGTTTCTAATAGTTACGAGAAATTTTCCGCCAGATGTTGGAGGAATTCAAACATTAATGGGTGGATTATCTGAAAGTTTATTAAATCACGGTCCTGTAAAAGTATTTACCTATGAATCACCTGACTCTATTAATTATGATAATAAATCATCAATAAATATTGAAAGAGTAAAAGGTATTAAACTTTTTAGAAAATATAGAAAAGCAAATTTAATTAATAGCTTTATTAATACTAACACAAGTATTAGAGCACTAATTGCAGATCATTGGAAAAGTTTAGAATTGGTAAAAACAGAAAACTTAAAAAAAATTAAAACAATATGTCTATTACATTCAAAAGAAATTAATCATGAGGTTGGTTCATCTTTGAACAAAAGATTAATAAGAAGCACAAACAATGCAGATTTTATTGTTTCGAATTCAAATTTCACAAAAGAATTGGCTATAAAGGTTGGTATAGACTCTTCAAAAATAAATGTGATTTTTCCAGGAGTAAATAGACCTAAACCAGTAAACAATATTTCCAAAAATAAAGCTGTAAAAGCTTTTGGTGATGCTTTTCCAAAAATTATAACAGTATCAAGATTAGATAAAAGAAAAGGTCATGATAAAATTTTAATGTTAATTAAAAATTTAAAATCAAAATATCCAAAAATAAAATACATATCTATAGGATCGGGAAAAGAAGAAAATAATTTGCTTCAATTAAAAAAAGAATTAGAAATAGAAAATGAAGTTGTATTTTTAAAAAATATTGATTTTGAATATAAAATCGCACTCATTGAAGAATCTAATTTATACTTAATGCCATCAAGAATAGAAAAAAAATCTGTTGAAGGTTTTGGAATATCTTTTATTGAAGCTGCTTCTTATGGAGTTGGCTCCATAGGAGGGAAAGATGGTGGCGCTTCTGATGCAATTTCTCATAAAAAGACCGGCTTAATTTGTGATGGTAACGATTTAAATTCAATTTATGAATCTGTTATTAACTTTTTTGAAAGTGAAAATTTTATAAAATATGGAAAAAATGCGAGAGAATTTTCAAAAAATTTTTACTGGGATAAAGTTGTAAAAAATTATTTGAAATTAATTAATTAAATCTAATTTATTCTTAATAGTAGAATAAACATTCTCAGCTGTTATATCATTTAAATTTTTTGAACTAATTGCTTTAAACTTATCTGTTTCAATAGAAACTTTTTTTGGTGTTGTATGATATCCAAACAAAACTATACCTTCTTTATTAAGATGCGCAGCCATATGAGCTGGCCCAGTATCATTTGCTATTACATAACTTGATTTTTTTATTAAACCAGCCAACTCCATTATGGTTAGTGGTTCTTCATTATTTGTTATTGAGATTGCTTCAATTTGTTTTGCTTCATCAATTTCATTAGGGCCAGGAGCTACTGCAATTTCAATTTTAGGATGCTTGGATTTTATAATTTTAATTAAATTATTATAATACGGCCATTTCTTGTGTGAAAGTTTAGGAGAGCAAAAAGGAAATAGTAAAATAAAGTTCTTTCCAAAATATTTATTAACTATTTTATCTACATTCACAGCTGCCCAAGAAAAATCCGGCTTCAATGTGTATGAAGTAATAATATTAGAAGTGTCTAATTGAATTTTGAATCTTTCTAAAACAGACTCCTCATTAAAATCTTTCTTTTTTTTTCCATTTTTTAATACTGTATTAGTGCTACTCCAAACTGGATAATTTAATAAAAACTTTCTGTAAAAAGAAGTTCTGGATGAATTTTGTAAATCGTAGACATGGGAAAATTTGAATTTATCTAATAATTTTTTAAGTTTTAAGAGGTATAATATATTCCACCTGGGAAGTCTTTTATCTATTAATACACCATCTAGATATGGACATTTACTTAAAAGCTCAACATAAGGTAAAGTTGTTAAAATAAAGATTTTATTATCTTTATAAGTTTCTTTTATATCTCGAAGAGCACCACTTATTTGTGATATATCACCTAAAGATCCGTGCTTAATGATTAAAATATTAGACATATTTTTAACAATTTATCATATTAAAAAAGTTTAATGAATAAAATTCTAATAGAAGTATCTGCTGGTGAACTATTTGACAAAATAAGTATTTTGGAAATCAAAAAGGTTAAGATTAAGGATCAAGCAAAGCTTATTGTTATTGAAAGAGAACTTAAATCTTTAAAGAAAACATTGAAAAAAAATAAATTAGATAAAATCGAAGGTTTTTTAAAAGACTGTGTTAAAGAACTGACTAATATAAATTCTGATCTATGGGAAATTGAGGATTTAAAAAGACAGTGTGAAAAAGATAAAGATTTTGGCGAAAAATTTATAAAAATTTCTAGGGATATCCATTTTAAGAATGACAAAAGAGCTGAGATTAAACATAAAATAAATGTTCATACAAATTCTATAATTTCAGAGGTTAAGGAATATACTAGCTATTAAAGCTATATTTTTTTTCTAGAAATTTAATTATATTGTGAATTATAAAAGTAATTATCAGATATATACTTCCGGCAACAATAAAAACTTCTACAGGTCTGAAAGTGGTAGATATAATGTGTTTTGCAACACCAGTGAGATCTAGCAAGGTAACAGTGCTAGCTAAAGAAGTTCCTTTCAACATTAATATCATTTCGTTTCCATAAGCTGGTAACGATTGCCTTATTGCTATTGGTAATTTGATTCTTAAAAAAGTATTTATTTTATTTAGACCTAAACTTTCTGCAGCTTCAACAATACCTTTATTTATGGTTTCAAAAGCAGATCTAAAAATTTCTGAAGAATAAGCCCCTGTATTAAGTGTAAACGCAATAATAGCGCATGAATAAGGTTCTTTTAAAACAATCCAAAGAAAAGATTCTCTAATCCATTCTAACTGAGCAAGACCAAAATATATTATAAAAATTTGAACTAATAGTGGAGTGCCTCTGAAAATATATGAATAGTAGTAAGATATAAAAAAAAGTATTTTTATTTTGCTTGCTCTTAAAATAGCAAAGAAAACACCTACAAATATACCAAAGAATAGTGAGAGAAAGGTTAATTCAATGGTCAATATTGTGGCTTTTAATAACCTTGGGAAGTTTTCTAAAGCAAAAACTAAGTCCATCTAATATCCTCTACTGTAATATTTTTCTAATTTATTAAATATTCTCATACTTAAAAAAGTTAAAAACAAATATAAAACTGCAGCAAACGAATAGAAAAATAATGGATCTCTTGTAGAGCCCGCAGCAATATAAGATTGTCTCATGATTTCAACTAGACCTGTTACAGAAATCAATGATGTATCTTTTAAAGTAATTTGCCAGACATTACTTATATTGGGTAATGCCAATCTTAACATTTGTGGAATTATTATTTTGTAATAGTAAATTTTCTTTTTAAAACCCAAAACTTTTGAAGCTTCAAATTGGCCTTTATTGATTGATTGAATTGCACCTCGAAATACTTCAGTAGAGTATGCTCCGGATATTATACCTATAGAAAAAGCTCCAGTTAAAAAAGCATTAACTTCAATATATCCATCATATCCAAAAATTCTTGCTACATACATTACTGCGCCACTACCGCCAAAAAAAAATAGATATATTACTAAAAGTTCAGGAACCCCTCTAAATACAGTAGTATAAAAACTTCCTATTAAATTTAATATTTTTATTTTTGATAGTTTGAACGAAGCAAAAATTGCAGCTAAAAAAAATCCTATGAATATTGCTGCTGCTGCAACGGCAATAGTCATGAGAGTTGCAAAAAAAAGCTCGTCTCCCCAACCTGTATCTCCGTAAGCTAAAAGTCCCATAGATTTTAAGGCGATAGACTTAAACTATCGCCTTAAAAATTAAACTATTACATTGAAGCGTCAAAGCCAAACCACTTGATGGCTAATTCGCTAATTTTTCCATTTTTTCTTGCTTTATTAATAGCGTTGTTAAATCTTTTTAAAAGATCAGTATCATCTTTTCTAATACCTACTCCAACACCATTACCAAATGCTCCTCCAGAAAAAGTTGGACCAACAAGTACAACTGGTTTTCCAGATTTTTCAGCATAATCAGTAAAAGCAACTGCTGCAGCTAAAGCAGCATCTATTCTTCCAGCAGCCAAATCTAAATTTACTTCGTCTTGAGTTTTGTAAGTTCTAACTTTTACACTTCCAACATCTCCGGACTCTAAAAAATTTTGGTGAATTGTTGCTGTTTGAACACCAATAGTTTTTCCTGCAAGTGCAGCTGTTAAAGTTTTTAAAGCTTTTTTAACATCTCCACCACCTGTAGATAAATTTATAGCTTTAGGAGTATCCATTCCTTCAAGAGATGATCCCTTCATTACTGCTAAAGAAGCAACTTCATCTGCATAACCTTGTGAAAAGTTGATTGTTTTCATTCTTTCGTCGGTAATAGACATTCCGGCCATGATTGCATCATACTTTCTCATAATCAATCCAGGAATCATTCCGTCCCAGTCTTGTTCGACTAAAGTACAATCAGCTCCCATATAAATGCAAAGCCAATTAGCAAGTTCAACTTCAAAACCAATTAACTTTCCTGACTCATCTTTTGCATTCCATGGTGGGTAAGCCCCTTCTGTTCCTATTCTAATACTATCTGCTTGCGCGCTTGAAAAAAATATCATTAACGCAGCAATAGAAGATAGGAAAAATTTAAATATGTTTTTCATATTCCCCCTTTATAAATAATTATAATAGTAGGGTTAAAAAAAAGATTATTCCAGAAAAATTAATACGTGAAATAGTTGAATTATTTAGGATTTCATTATAGAAGACGCAAAATTCCAACGACAATCAAAGCTTGGTATTAAAGCTTCGTCTAATTTTACATTTCCAAAATTCTGGTCAAGAACTTTTAACCAGTTGTTAACCTGTCTTGGTTTTTTAGATACAGTTCCGACTTGAGCAGTTATAACTCCACCAGGTTTTAGAATTCTTTTTAAACTTTTCATATTTCTTGCTGCAAGATCTATGCAAAACTGATCGTCATTAAGATCTACAAAAATTTTATCATATTTTGAGTCTTTCACTTTTTTAATACTCTCGAAAGCATCTCCCCAACATGTTTTTACATTATTATTAGCTTTAACTTCTCCACAGATTTTAGGGAGATGTTTTTGACAAACTTTAACCACTTCGGGATCTAGCTCAAACCAATCAATTAAATCAAACCCTTTTGACAAACATTCCCTTGCTACACCACCATCTCCACCACCAATTATAGCTGCATTTGAATTTTCTTTTGATAAACTAAGTGCAGAATTAACAAATTGTCCACTATATTTCTTTTCATCTTTCTCTGCGACTTGCAATTCACTATCTATAAATAAAGCATTTCCAAATTCTTCTAATTTCATTATTTCAATATGCTGCCCTACTTTTGATATAAAATTTTCTAAAACATCATTAACAACATAATATTTTTGATGGCCTGGTGTACTATATATATCTTCATATACACCTTTATTACTTCTATCAAAATTTCTTACTACAGCTCTTTCATGCTTAATCTCTTTTTTTAATATATCTAGCGCTGCTGTTGGTGAAATTTTTGCACAAGTGAAAAAATCAAAACTAATTATTCCTTTTTCTGGAAAAGTGTGAAAACTCATGTGGCTTTCTGCCAAAAGTGCAACGCACGTATATCCTTGAGGTTTAAACACCTTTTCAGCAATATTAATAACTTCTACTCTGGTTTTTTTGGCAATTTTATAGATAACTTTATTGTAAAATTCAGGAGAATAATCCTGTTTAACACCTAAAAAATCTATCGTAACGTGTTCTCCAACTTTTTTCATTTTTTTATCGACTCGATACTTTTTTTTAACTTGTTATTTTATTTTTTACAACTAAAAATACCTTGTTAATAAGTTTATGGAGTTTAATTTTGAAAAATAATTGGTCAAAAAAAATTGCAAAAAAATATATAAAAAAGTACGAAAAGCTTGGATTTTCTGCTGATTTAGCACTTAGAGTTTATACAACGCGGCTACTAGGTAGAAACAAAGAGTTAGTATTACATGGTGGAGGAAATACTTCTGTCAAAACTACAATTAAAGATATTGATGGAAAAAAATATAGAGTTTTATGTGTAAAGGGAAGTGGTTGGGACATGGCAGATATTGAGCCACCTGGTCTTCCTGCAGTTAAATTAGACCCTTTGCTAGCTCTAAAAAATAAAAAATATTTATCTGATGAAGATATGGTTGCATATCAAAAAAGAAATCTGATTGATATAAAATCACCAAATCCTTCAGTTGAAACATTTTTGCATGCCTTCTTGCCTTTTAAATATGTAGACCATACTCATGCTGATGCTGTGCTTAATATAACAAATAGACCCGGTGGATTAAATTTATGCAAAAAAATATTTGGAAATAAAGTTAGTATAGTACCATATGTAATGCCGGGTTTCATGTTAGCGAAAAAAATCAATGAGGTTTATTCTAAAAATCCAAAAATAAATTGCTTAATATTAATGAACCATGGAATCTTTACTTTTGCTAATGATTGCAAAGAAGCTTACGATTTGATGATAAAGTATGTTTCAAAAGCTGAAAATACTATTAAAAAATTAAAAAGTAAAAAAATTAAACAAATTAAAAAATTTTCTCCAAAATTTAACCCTCATGAAGTGGCCCCAATAATACGAGGTCTTTTATCTGAAAATAAAGATCAAAAATTTGTTATTAATTATAGACTTAATAAACATCTAAAATATTTCATAAATGGAAAAAATGTTAGAGCCTATTCATCAAAAGGCACCGCTACACCTGATCACGTAATTAGAGTAAAACCATTTCCATTAATAATTACTCCTAAAAAAAATTCTTCAGTAGAAGAATTTAGAAAAATAGCAAAAAAAGCTTTTGAAAATTATCGTAAAAAATATATTCATTATTTCAATGTAAATCATAGAAAAACTAAAGAAAAAAAAGTGATGCTAGACACCTCTCCAAGAGTTGTTTTAGTACAAAATGTTGGCATGTTTAGTGTTGGCAAAGATTTAAATGCAGCAAAAATTGCTGGAGATTTAACTGAAACTAATGCTAGAGTAATTTCTTCCGTTGAAGAAACATCTAGTTACAAATTTATTCCAGAAAAAGACCTGTTTGATGTTGAATATTGGTCTTTAGAACAGGCAAAAATAAAAAAGAAGAAAAAACTTCTTGAAGGCAATGTTGTTGTGGTTACAGGAAGTACTGGAACTATAGGTTTCGAAACTTATAAAATGTTTAAAAGTTATGGAGCTGAAGTTATTCTACTTGATAATAATTTAGAACGTTTGAAAGAAGTGCAATCAAAAATTAAAGATCTTTGTATACATTGTGATGTAACAAGTAAAAAAAGTGTGAAAAAAGCTTTTAATCAAATCTGTGAAAAATTTGGTGGAATTGATATTTTAATTTCAAACGCAGGTACAGCTCCTGGTGGATCTATAGGTGAAGTAAGTGACGAGCTATTAAGAAAAAGTTTTGAAATTAATTTCTTCTCACATCAAAATTGTGCTTCTGAAGCTGTTAAAATAATGAAAAAACAAAATACTAATGGTTGTCTTCTTTTTAATATTTCAAAACAATCTGTAAATCCCGGAAAAAATTTCGGTCCTTATGGTTTACCTAAATCAGCCTTGCTAAGTTTATGCAAACAATACGCTGTTGATTATGGATCTTATGGAATTAGATCTAATGGAGTAAATGCTGACAGAATAAGAAGCGGATTAATGACAGACAAAATGATTAAAACTAGAGCAAAAGCAAGAGCGGTAAGTACTAGTGACTATATGAAAGGAAATTTATTATTAAATGAAGTAAAAGCTGAAGATGTTGCTAAAGCTTTTTTTCATTTAGCTACTTCTAAAAAAACTACTGGAGCTGTTCTTACTGTTGATGGGGGAAATATAGCTGCGTCGTTAAGATAAACTAATCGCCTTTTTTCTGTTTTCTAATCTCTTCTTCACAATATTTTTGAGCTTTTTTTAAATCAAAAGATTCCGTCGTTCTCTTTTCACCTAAAACACATGCTGAAATAGATTTTTCTATATTATATTCAGCAAAATTTGTTTTAAGAAAATAAATAAGAACGATAGCAACTACAATAAAAATTACTTTTGGAATAATTTTTTTCATTTTAATTATTAGTCTTACCAACCAAATTAACCATCAATACACCTATAATAATTAAAGCTAATCCGATGTTTGTATAAAGATTAGGCGTCTGATTAAATTTAAAAACTCCAACTAAAACTGTTGCTATAATACAAAGTCCAGCAAACGAAGCATATGTTATACCGACAGGAATAACTTTCATTACAAGCGATAAAGTGAACATACATAAAACAATTGTAATTGCTGTGATAATGCTTGGTATCAATATTGTAAATCCTTGTGCGCTTTTTGCAAAACCATTTGCTGCTGTGCCCAAAGCAACAGCAATAATTAAAATTATATATGCTGTAATATTACTCATTTAAATAATTTTTTTAATCCCTCCTTGGATGCTTCACAAGTACCTTTTTCGGTTATTAATCCTGTAACATATTTGGCAGGAGTAACATCAAAAGCCAAATTCATTGCTTTACTTTTTTTTGGATAAATTCTTACTTTTTTTACTTTATTATTTTCATCTAAACCTTCAACGTGAGATAATTCTTCGGAGTTTCTTTCTTCAATTGGAATATCTTTAAAATTCTCTATATCCCAATCAATTGTTGAACTAGGTAAAGCTACGTAAAAAGGAACATTATTATCTTTAGCTGCTAAAGCTTTTAAATAAGTTCCAATTTTGTTTGCTACATCGCCTGTAGATAAAGTTCTATCGGTTCCAACAATACACATATCTACTTCACCTCTTTGCATTAATATTCCACCAGTATTATCAGCGATAATTGTATTAGGAATTTTTTCCTCGTTTAATTCATATGAGGTTAGATTGGCTCCTTGATTTCTTGGTCTTGTCTCATCTACCCAAACATGAACTGGAATTCCTTTTTTATGAGCGTGATATATCGGAGATGTTGCTGTTCCCCAGTTAATTGTTGCAAGCCAACCCGCATTACAATGGGTTAATATGTTTACTTTATCCTTCTTTTTTTTATAAATTTCTTCAATAATTTTTAATCCATTTAACCCAATATTTTCACAAAACTTAACATCCTCTTCACAAATTGCTTTTGCTTCATCAAGTGCTACTTTTAGTAATTCATTATTATTAACCCCTGATAATTTCTTCATCATACGATCAACTGCCCACTTTAGATTGATTGCCGTTGGTCTTGATTGAATTAGCTCTTCTGAACTTTTCTTAATAAAATTAGGATCATTTTTTTCCATAATAGCTAAAACAATACCGTAAGCAGCAGTTCCACCTATTAATGGCGCTCCCCTTACCTCCATTATTTTTATAGCATTAATTGCATCTTTAACTGTTTTAAGATCTTTAATTATAAATTGATGAGGTAGTTTTGTTTGATCAATAATTTTTACAGCTTGATTTTTTTCATCAAACCAAATTGTTCGATATTCTTTTCCTTCTATTTTCATTTTTTTAGAAGAACTCTTCCTGCTACTGTTTTTAATTTTTTAATTGTTTTTTTAGTTCTTTTTTCTGGAGCTGTAATAATTGCTACGTCTAAGCAATTGTTTGTTGGGTCTTTAGGATCTATATGATTTTCAAAGTTCTCAATAATATTTTTAACCATATTTTTTGCTTTTTCAGCATTACCTAATAAAACTTTAATCACTGTCTGAACATCAACGTTTTCATGATCAGGATGCCAGCAATCGTAATCTGTTACCATTGAAACAGATGCGTATCTAATTTCTGCTTCTCTTGCTAATTTTGCTTCCGGCATATTTGTCATTCCAATAACATCTGCTTTCCATGATCTATATAAATTGGATTCTGCTAATGTAGAAAATTGAGGTCCTTCCATAACTACATAGGTGCCTCCTCTTTGATAATCAATTTTTTCTTTCTTTATTGCTTCTTCACACGCATTCATTAAACCATTTGATGTTGGGTGAGCCATTGAAACGTGAGCAACAATATCTTCATCAAAAAAAGTTTTTTTTCTAGCAAAGGTTCTATCTATAAATTGATCAACTATTACAAATTTTCCTGGTGGCAAATCTTCTTTTAAAGAGCCGACCGCAGATACTGAGACGATATCGGTAACTCCTAATTGTTTTAAAGAATCAATGTTAGCTCTAAAGTTTATATTTGATGGTGAAATTTTATGTCCTCTTGCATGCCGAGGTAAAAAACAAACTTCTTTTCCTTTATATTTTAAATTTAATATTTGATCAGAGGGTTTTCCCCAAGGAGTTGATATGGATTTCCATTTTGGATTTTGCATCCCCTCTATATCATAAAGTCCACTCCCCCCTATAATTGCTAGTTTGTTTTTTGTCATAATTTATTATAATTAATATGATCTTTTTAATTAACTTTGAAGCAAAAAATGGATTTAAAGAAATATATACGTTCAATTCCTGATTATCCTAAAAAAGGTATTTTATTTAGAGATATAACTACTTTAATTAAAGATGAGGTTGCATTCAAAAATTGTATAGATGAAATGGCAAAAACATTAACTAAATTAAATTTTGATAAAATAGCTGCGATAGAATCTAGAGGTTTTATCTTTGCTTCTCCATTAGCATATAATTTAAATAAACCTTATGCTTTGTTTAGAAAAAAAAATAAATTGCCAGCTGAAAGATATTCTGTAGACTTTGAATTAGAATATGGCAAAGCTACATTAGAAGTTCACAAAGATTCTATCAAAACTAATGAAAAGGTAATTATTGTTGACGATTTAATAGCTACAGGTGGTACAGCTGAGGCAGCTGCAAAGTTGGTTCAAAAATCAGGTGGAAAAGTTTCTGGATTTATTTTTGTTATTAATCTTTTTGATTTAGGAGGCACAAAATCTCTTGAAAGCAAAGGTTATAAAACTTTTAGCATAATGGATTTTCCAGGTCATTAGTCCGTAGGAATAGTTGGTCTATACCAAGAAGATCTTCCGATAAAAGCATTATAAAAACCTGATGCTCTATTAAAATATATTTTTTTTTTCATTTTATTATTAATTAAAAAATAAAATATAAATTTTATCATTGAAGATAAATAGGTCGGCAAACATTCTTTTAGTGCTTTAATATAACCATAATGTTTTTTATTAAAATAAAATTTTGACCAAATCCAATGCCAGTTTCTAGAATATTCAACTTCAATACTAAATTTTTCATCAACGGCTTTTGCTGCTAAATGTTTTATTCTCGATTTAGGTGCAATAAAAATTTTGCCCCCATTTTTTCTTGTTCTTAAACATAGGTCGTTATTTTCTAAATACATAAAAAAATTTTTATCAAAATACACTTCGTCTTTAAGTTTCTTTTTATTTAATAACATTGCAAATCCATCGACATAATCGACTTGGAACGGTGATTGATCTAAATTTAAATCTATCTTTTCTTTATTTGAATGAATTTCATAATTAGAAAAATCTTCTTCCAAAGGTGCTAAAATTTCAAAATTTGGTAAAGATTTTGCTGCAAATATAAGTTCTTCAATAGTATCGCTTTTTAAAACTGTGTCAGGGTTTAGTATCATCACATAGTCAGTATCAGCGGCTTTTATACCAATATTATTACCAGAGCCCATACCCAAATTTGAATTTGAAAGAATGCATTTCAAATTTTTATACTTATTTTCAAGTTCATCTTTAAAATTTCTGTTTTTAGATTGTTCGACAACAATTATTGGTAAATTTAGATTAATCGATTTGATGCAGTCATGTATTACTTTTTCACTTTTTAAAGTAACTATTACAATTGATAAATTTTGCCCAGATATTGACATAGTATAATGAATACTAACTTTTTAGAATAACAACTATACTAACAGTTTTTACTAATGTAAAAAGCAAAATATGAAAAAGGTAATAGTTACCGGTGGTTCTGGGTTTATAGGAAGTAATCTTGTAAAACTTTTATTAAGTAAAAGATATTTCGTAATTAATATAGATTCATTAAAATATTCTGCAAATCCTTATAATACTGCTGATTTAAAAAAAAATAAAAATTATCTTTTTATAAAAGTTGATTTAAATAATAAAAAAAAAATTACTCAAATTCTAAAAAAATATAAACCAAGCGGTATTTTTAATTTAGCTGCAGAAACTCACGTAGATCGTTCAATTGATACACCATACAATTTTATCCATAGTAATATTTTGGGAACTTATAATTTACTAGAAGCCATTCTGGCGTATAAGAAAAAAATTAAACTTATTCATATATCTACTGATGAAGTTTATGGTGATATATTAAAAGGAAGATCTAGTGAAAAATATCCATATAACCCAAGCTCTCCCTATTCATCTTCAAAAGCCAGTGCAGATCACCTAATTAAAGCTTATATAAGAACTTATAAAATTCAGGCAGTTATTTCTAACTGTTGTAATAATTATGGTCCCAATCAATTTCCTGAAAAATTAATACCAAAATTAATTTTTAATATTATAAATAATAAACCGTTGCCAATATATGGAAGAGGAAAAAATTCCAGAGAATGGATGCATGTTCTAGACCATTGTGAGGCTCTTTTATTAATTTTTATAAAAGGTAAAGTTGGGGAAAATTATAACATTGGATCAGGAATAAATCTTAAAAACGTAGATATTGCTCAAAAATTACTAAAAATAGCAAAAAATAAATATTTAAATATTGATAGTAATACAAAAATAAAATTTGTAAAAGATAGACCTGGCCATGATATCAGGTATGCATTGAATAATAATAAAATTAAAAAAAAGTTAGGTTGGAAAGCGAAAATATCAATAGAAAAAGGTTTAGTTCAAACTTTTGATTGGTATCTAAATAATAAAAATTTTTTTAAAAGTGTCTCTAAAAAACTTTATGTCAATAGACTTGGATTAAAAACATGATTAAAAAAGGAATTATTTTAGCTGGAGGCTTTGGTACAAGGATGAGTCCTATAACAAAAGCTGTAAATAAACAGCTGCTACCAATTTACGATAAACCTTTAATTTTTTACCCTCTCTCTATTTTAATGTTATCAGGAATAAAAGATATATTAATTATAGTTAATAAAGGACAATTAAGTCAGTTTAAAAAAATTTTACCAAACGGTAGTAATTTGGGAATTAAAATTTCATATATTGAACAATCTTATCCAAAGGGTCTGCCCGATGCTTTTGTTGTAGGGAAAAAATTTATTGGAAAAGAAAATGTTGCCTTAATCTTAGGGGATAATTTTTTCTACGGGCAAAGTCTTACAAATAGATTAAAAGAGTGTATTAAACTAAAATCTGGTGCTAATGTTTTATTACATCCTGTAAAAAATCCCTCTCTTTATGGAATTGCAAAAATAAATAAAAAAAATAAAATATTAAAAATTGTTGAAAAACCAAAAAAGTATTTTTCCAATTTAGCGATAACAGGACTTTATTTCTTTGATAATAAAGTTGTTGAATATAGTCAAAATCTTAAACCTTCTAAACGAAAAGAAGTTGAAATTGTTGATTTATTAAATAAATACAAAAAAAGAAAAAAACTTTCAGCCAATTTTATTGGTCGTGGAGGTGCTTGGCTGGATACAGGTTCTATTGAAGATTTTAACAATACATCAGCCTTCGTATCGGCTTTAGAAAATAGACAGGGTCTTAAAATAGCATGCTTAGAAGAAATAGCTTTTAATAATAAATGGATTAATAAGAAAAATATAGTAAATGCAATAAAATTTTACGGAAAATGTAATTACTCACAATACTTATCAACCTTGATTAAAAAAGATCAAAAATAAATGCTCATTAAAAATAAAATAGTTGTTACTGGTGGTAGCGGAAGATTTGCTCAAAGTCTTAAAAAAGTGAAATCTAAGTACAAATTTATTTATCCAAGTAAAAGCTCATTAAATATTACTAATTTAAATTCTATTAAGAAATTTCTAAAAAAAGAAAAGCCTCAGTCTATATTACATCTTGCTGCATTATCTAGACCCATGGCTATGCATGATACAAATATAAGTAAAAGTATAAGCCTAAATATTATTGGTACATCAAACCTAGTAAAAATATGTTCAGAAATGAATATAAAATTAATTTATTTTTCTACAAGTTACGTTTACCCAGGAAAAAAAGGTAATTATAGAGAAGAAGATCCTATTCTTCCCTGGAATAATTATGCATGGTCAAAAATGGGTGGGGAATGTGCGGTACAAATGTATAAAAACTCATTAATACTTAGAATAAGCATGACTGAAAAACCGTTCATTCATAAAAAGGCTTTTGCAAATGTTAAGTTAAATTTTCTTTTTCATGAAGATTTGGTAAAAATTTTAATTAAAATTATGGATAAAAAAGGAATTATTAATGTGGGGGGCCAAACAAAAACTGTTTATGATTTTGCAAAAAAATACAATCCTAAGGTTAAAAAAATATTTATTAAAAAAAATTCTACATATAATTTTCCTTTAAATCCATATATGAACTTGTCAAAACTCAAAAAAATAATAAGATAATTTATAATTTATGCGTGTAATAGATACAAAAATTAAAGGTTTAAAAATTATAATTCAAAAAAAAATCGGTGACTCTAGAGGGTTTTTAAGAGAAACTTTCAGAAAAAAAATTATAAAATGGGATGATTTAATTTTTGATTATGCCACTTTATCAAAAAAAAATGTTTTAAGAGGTTTTCATTTCAATTCTAAATACCCACAAGCAAAATATGTAACGGTTTTAAGAGGAAAAATTTTAGACTGTGTTATTGATCTTAGAAAAAAATCAAAAACATTTGGTAAAAGTTTTAGCATTATTTTGTCCGAGGATAATTGTAAATCTCTATATATACCTGAAGGTTTTGGACACGCTTACTACAGTTTCTCAAAGTTAAATTTAATTTATTATAAACTTTCAAATTATTACCAACCTAAATATGAAGGTGGAATTTTATGGAACGATAAAAGCATAAAGCTTAAATGGCCAACAAACAAACCAATTCTTGCTAAAAGAGATACTCAATGGGGAACTTTTTTAAATTTTAAAAAAACTTATAAAGGTTTTTAAAATACAGAATATTAAAGTATATTCTCTCCCTAAATGCGCCAAATTAAAATATTGCTTTTATATCCGCCCGAACAATCTTGGCCAAAAACTATGGTTAAGCCCAATGGATCTTTAGCCTATCCTTATTTGGCAGGAGCTTTAAAAAATATAGGTGTCGAATCTTATATTTATGATGCGTGCGTAGGTAATGATAAAGATAATATTAATAATTTTTTTTACAAAAGCACTGTTCTTCCGAGTGGAATGATAAGAACCGGTGTAAGCGATAATAGAATATTAGAAATTGCCAGTAATTACGATGCTGTTGGAATTACTTCAATTTTTTCACAGCAAGAAACTCAGGTTTTACATTGTGCTAAAATAATTAAAAAAAAATTCCCTAATATTTTATTATTTTCAGGTGGTGTTAATGCAAAATCCAGGTCTTCTATTTTTTTTAATTCTGGTTTTGATATAATTTTTACTTCGGAATCTGAAATTGCTATTCAACAAGTAGCTAAAATTATGAGAAAGAATAGCAAAGATTTTAGTTCGGTTGGAAAAATATATTTTAAAGACAATAATGGAAAGATTGTAGACAATTCTAATTTTGGCGAAATTTTAATGGATCTAGATAAATTACCAATACCTGCTTGGGAATTGTTGCCAAACAAAAGATATTGGAAAATTGGAAGACCGCATGGGGGGAAGGCAAAACATGGTGAGGAATTAAAATACTCCTCTATGATGACTTCAAGAGGATGTCCTTTTTCTTGTTCCTACTGCCATATTGCTGAAGAAGTTGAAGGTTCTAAATCAGGAGCTATTGGTAAATTCCGATTTAAATCAGATGAGAGAGTTATAAACGAGTTAACAATATTAAAAGAAAAGATTGGTGCAAAACAAATTTTTATTGAGGATGACTCAATTTTTGGAATGAAAAGAAGAGCTATTCGACTTTTAAAACGTATTGTAGGTTTCGGCTTGGATTTAATGGATGTTAATGGTGTCAATATGATACATCTAGTTAAAAAAAGTAATAGACCTGGATGGATGATTCCAGATGAAGAAGTAATTGAGTTGCTTTCTGAAGTTGGATTTAAAGAAATAGTATTACCTTTTGAATCTGCAAGTCCACGAATCATAAAAAAATGGTGTTCAAATAAACTTGCTTTAGACAGATTTGATCCTGGTCAATTAATTAAAACAATTAAAAAATATAATATGTATGTTGGAACAAATTACATGTTGGGTTTTCCAGATGAGTCAAGAAAGGAAATAGAAGAAACAGTAAAGTTTGCGAGAAAAATGAAAGATTATGGCTTAGATCATTCAAATTTTTATTTAGTAATGCCTGTACCAGGTACACCCATATTTGATTATTGCATTAAAAACAAACATCTTCCTCTAGATTATAATCCTGATAGATTTCAATGGACAAAAGCAAACTTAAAAAATACACAAGTCCCACCACAAGAACTGGAAAAAATTAGAGATCAGGCTTGGGAATCTTGCAATAGTGAAGAATTTAAAAATTTAAGAAAAAGCTGGGTTGTTGGTAATTAGTTCTTAAATTAAAAAATTACTTTTATTTTATATCTTTTCTTATATCATAAAAAACTATTGGCATTGTTTTTACTCTTGCATTCTTATTAAACCAATAGGGCATAAATCTTTCTGCTAAGAAAGTATAAATACGTATTTTACCAAATCCTTTGAGATCCTTAAAACCAAATAGTTTTTCACATTTTAGTAACCAAGGAAAAAGATCTGAGTAGTACCTTTTTAATAGTATTTTTGACTTACATATAAACATATTATGAGGATTAAATGAAACATTGGAATTTACATAATTTTTAAAATCCTTCTTATTATTATCGTCAAGCAAATCAATTGCTTTATCGAGATTTCCATTTCCATGCATTAAGTCGAAGTGAAATTTTAAATTTCTTTTATTTTTATTAAATAAATAAGTAGGATTATTAACTATTATTTTAAAACCTTTTTTTAAAAACTTCATTATCTTAAATTGATTAATAAAATATGGATTTCCTAGTACTGCATCAAAGTTCTCATATGTTTCTGGTATATTTTTTAAAGCTAAAGGCTTTAACTCATTAATTGTTTTGGGTATAAGATTATCATCATTTATGCTCCAAAATTTTCTATATTGACAAAAACCAAACCATCCATCTTCGACATTATCTAAGTCTATATAGTTCTTCCACAACCAATAATGAAAAGTATACTCTCCATAATATTTATTTTTTTCTGAAATATTATTATCTAATTTATCTGTAAACCATCCTTCATTATTATGAAAAATTTTTTCACCTAACCCTACTGGAATATAATTTAATTCTTTTATAAATTTTAAGTGACTGGGTTCCAAAGTTAAACAAAACATTTTTAAATTATTCATATTTTATTTCCTAATATTTTTATTAATTTTTCAATCGGTATGTGAATACTACCTTGTTGAGTGGGAAAATTATATTTGTCCGTTCCTTCTGATGTGGCGTCTATAGAATTATAATCTAATTTTACTTGTATAGCTAAATTTTTTATAACATCTCCAGCAGTTAAACTTTTAAATTCAATAACTTTTGTACCAGGCTGACAAAATGCAATATTTCCAAATCCACCACCATGAAGACCTACAACGCAGTCTGCATTAAAAAATAAACTTACCTGATCTGTAAAACTCATATTGTGTAATTTTGCTATAATAAAATTATTTTTTAAAAGAAATGCTTTAATTTCTTCTTCATTTTTTATAGATCTTTTAAAATTTTGTTTAGATTTTTCATCATATCTATCAATATAAATTTTTTTATTCTTATTAATATTTTTAAGTTTGCTTGTAAATTCTTCCCGTAACCAACTAATAATCCAGCCAGGAATATTTTGTATATCTTTGGTAGCATTCCCTGTTGTTAAAACAGGATGGTCAGTAATTATTAATTTTTTGGCTTTTATATGTCTAAACTTTTTACTAGAAATTCTTTTGTGATTAGGGATATTTAGACAATCTAATGTTTCCTTTTGAAATTTTTTCTCATTACTAGGAAGCAAGAAATAATCAATATCAGTTAAACTGTAAGATTGGGTACATAAATTTAATTTTGGAAGAACATCATATAACCAGTGCCAATAATTATTATTTCCTGCTCCGCCTGTTAGTAGCGATAAAACGGTTCCATCTAATTTTCTTAATTTTCTTGGTGTGCCTTTCTCTAAGACAATATTATTATCAGCTTTTAAATTTTGTATAGTTGATTCTGGACCATCTCTAAATTGAAGAGAAGGTCCCTCAATAATTTTATTATCAAGTATCGCTGCAATGTCGTGAATTCGATCTGTATACAACCTACCAGAATCAATTGTATAAACTTTATAACTTGCTTCCTTGTGTTTTTTTATATCACTTACATTAATTCTATTATCATCTGTAATTTTTATAGAATTTTCAATTGATCCATATATTTTTAAAAAAAAACTATAAGATATTTTTTTAAATGTTTTTTGTAGATATTTTTTAATCACTATATAGCCAAAATGGTAGCGGGAAGTGGAGTCGAACCACTGACCTCGGGCTTATGAGTCCCGCGCTCTAACCAACTGAGCTATCCCGCCAGTAATATTTATTGATTTATAATACTTTTGAAATTTGTTGCAATCATGATTTATCATAAAATCAATCTAATATAGATTTTTTATAAGAAAACAAATAAAAGTTAAAATGTATGATTAATTTAGATATTTATTGCATGGCAATACAATATTTTGGAATTCTAGATAAGCTGCCTCCATATATAAAGCCATTAGGTTTGGGAAATAATATTTTTCCAAAACATTGGTTAATTGAAAAAAATGGTGAAAATATTTCTAATATGAACAAGCATTATGCAGAAGCAACTGGCTTTTACTGGATATGGAAAAATAGATTAAAAAACAAGAATGAAAATGATTGGATTGGCTCATGCCAACATAGAAGATTGTGGCTTAATGACTATTATGAGAAAAAACAGAAACTTTCTATTAAAAGTTTATATTCAAATCTACTAAATCCAAATAATAAGATTTTTTTAAACTGCGATTCAGTTCTCTTACAACCTACTTTTTTAAAAAATGAAACTGTTTTAGAACAGTTTGAGAAGGTTTATGGAAAAAATATAATAGAAAATTGTATAAATTTTTTAGAAAAAGAAGATGCTGAAAAATTTAAAAATTATCTTAATGGAAACGAGTTTAGTATTTGCAATATGTTTATAACAAAAGTTCATCATTTTAAAAATTATTGCGAATATTTATTTCCATGGTTAGATAAGTGTTTAGACTACTGTAATAAAAATAATCTTTGCAAAGATGCTAATGTTAGATTACCTATTTTTTTAGCTGAGAGATACACTTCTTATTGGTTTTCCACAAATACTAATGTTAAATATTTATCTTTTGCCCGATTAGGAAATTTTTTACTTTCAAATAAAATAAACAGATTTATTAACCCAATAAAAGTTCCATTTACTTTTAGAATGTATCCAACAATACATGATTTTTAAAAATTTTGTATAAGACCAATACCTATTCTCAAAGCTACAAAAATAACAAGACAAGCAGTTACAAAAGCCAATATACGTGTCGGAAAAATTTTTAAATTTAAAAAATTTCCTACCTGCCCTCCTATTAAAACTGCAGCTAGCAAATACCAATAATTTAATACTTCTAAAAAAATATTACTTTTAGATAACTGCCCTATAATACCAGCAACTGAATTAATCAGAATAAACAATGAAGCAACAGTTACGATATGTTTTGGTCTTCCTGCTCTTAATAAGAATAGTATCGGGCTTAAAAATATCCCTCCTCCTATCCCTACAACACCTGAGATGAATCCTAATACTCCACCTACAAAAATTGCAAACGGTAAAGGAATTTTTTTGTAGCTTGATTCCTTATCATCGTAAGATTTAAAATTAAATAAAAGTAAAATACCAGCTCCTATTAAAACTAAAAATAACAATATCTCAAAAAAATTTTTTTCAATTGGTATTGATCCTCCGATATATGCTAATGGTATTGAACCAAACAAGTATGGAGTAAGTAGTTTTAAATTTAAATTCCCAGCTCTAATATAATTAAAACAGTTACCTGAGACGACAATAATATTACAGGTCAAAGCAATAATAGGAAAAACAAAATAAGGTACGCCCATAACTAGGAGTAAAGCTAAATACGTAGATCCTCCGCCAAAACCTACGCTGGAATAAAGTGCTGCAGTGACTAAAAATAATATTGCTAATAACATAACTGTTATTTATCTTACCAACCTAGTCATGCAAGTAAATATAGCTTTGTTAACAATCACTGATACTCGAACTATAGAGAATGATAAATCAGGTAGTATTCTGGTTAAAAAAATTGCTGAACAAAAACATAAACTTGCTGATCGTAAAATAGTAAAAGATAATAAAAATGAAATAAAAAAAATTATTTTAGATTGGACTAAAAAAAAGGAAATTGATGTAATTATTACAACTGGTGGAACGGGTTTAACTGGTAGAGATATTACTCCTGAAGTTTTGGATGAAATAGCCGAAAAAAAAATACCTGGCTTCGGTGAACTTTTTAGACAATTGAGTTATAAAACAGTAGGAACTTCGACTTTACAATCTAGAGCTTCTGCAATTTTAAGAAATGGAAAGTATATTTTTGCACTTCCAGGTTCCTCTGGAGGAGTAACAGATGCGTGGGATTTAATTTTAAAATACCAACTCGATATCAATCATAAACCATGCAATTTTGTTGAATTATTTCCTAGATTAAAGGAAAAATAAATTTATGAAATTAAATGCTGTAAGAGCAATGTTAATAGTATCTTTAGTTATAATCCTTTTTTACATTTTAGGATTATTTTTGCCTATAATTAAAAATACAAAAGAATCAAATATAAAAAATTTACGTATTATAGAATTTTCTATTTAAAAATTATTTTTGATACTTGTTCTTCCATTCTTCATAGGACATTCCATAAACATGTTTTCTAGCTTCTGGATCTGAGATTTTTATCCCTTTTTTTTCAGCTTCTTCTCGGTACCATTTTGATAAACAGTTTCTACAAAAACCGGCAAGATTCATTAAATCTAGATTTTGAACATCTTTTCGTTCACGTAAATGTTGAATCAATCTTTCAAAAGCTGCTGACTGCAATTCTTTTTTTGTACTGTCGTCCATAATAGAATTTATTATATACTATTTTATATATTATGAAACTTTCAGGTTCTTATAAATTAAATGTAAAAAAAGAAGTTGTTTGGAAAGCCTTAAATGATGCTAATATTTTAAAACAATGTATTCCAGGCTGTGAAACTTTTACTAAAGAAAGCAGTACATCATTTTATGCAAGCGCAACAAATCAAATAGGACCTATGAATGCAACTTTTTCTGGAAACATCAATTTGTCTAATATTAATGAAAATATAAGTTATACTCTTTCTGGTGAAGGACAATCATCTGTTGGGTTTGCAAATGGAAACGCTGATGTAAAACTTTCTGAATTAAATGGGGTTACAACTTTAACTTATGAGGTAGATATAACAGTTGGAGGAAAAATAGCCCAGTTAGGATCCAGATTAATTGATGGAGTGGCAAAAAAAATGTCTGATTACTTTTTTGGTAGATTTGCTGATATAGTTGATCCTTTGACAAAAGAACATGATCAGAAAAAAACATCTCTAACTAAAGAAATTTCAAATGATGGAATAGTAGTCGAGAAAAAAAGGGTCAAAGAACTTAAATCTAATTTTTTAAATAAGTATATTTATGGGATAATTGGAATTTTAATTCTACTGATAGTTGCAATTTTTTATTTTGTTTCACGTTAAATTCTGGTTGATCTATTCCCTTTATTAAGTTCTAATAAATGAGTTACTTGGTATTATTTTTGGGGGAGGATAATGGCAGTAATAAATTTAAAAGTTAACGGAAAAAAAATTTCAAAAGAAGTTCCAGATAACGTAATTTTATCTGATTTTTTAAGAAACTTATTAAATCTTACTGGCACACATGTAGGATGCGACACATCACAATGTGGAGCTTGCGTTGTTCATTTAAATGGAAATTCAGTAAAGAGCTGCACTACTTTAGCTGCTGATTGCGATGGTTCTGAAATTACTACGATAGAAGGATTAGCAAAAAACGGAAAAATGCATCCTATGCAGGAAGCTTTTAAAAAACATCATGGTTTACAATGTGGTTTTTGCACACCTGGTATGGTTATGAGTGCAGTTGATTTATTACAAAAAAAGAAAAACCCTAGTGAACAAGAAATAAGAGATTGGCTAGAAGGTAACTTGTGTCGTTGCACAGGTTATCAAGGTATTGTTGCTGCTGTTAAAGATGCAGCTTCAAAAATGTAGAAGGATAAGAATATGGCAAATTTAGTTGGGGCAAGATTAGAGAGGAAAGAAGATAAAAAATTTCTTACAGGCAAAGGAAGATACACAGCGGATATTAATCTACCAAACCAATCTTATGCGTATTTTGTTCGCTCTCCGCACGCAAGAGCAAAGATCACTAAAGTTGATCATTCTAAGGCAATGAAAGCTCCGGGTGTTATAGATGTTTTCACAGGAGATAGTGTTGCTTTGGATAAAATTGGAGGATTAATATGTGGTTGGAAAATTGTAAGTCACGACGGAAAAGATATGAAATGTCCACCTCATCCGGTTTTAGCAAAAGATTCAGTAAATTTTGTAGGTGATCATGTAGCTGTAGTTGTTGCGGAAACACTTGAACAAGCAAAAAATGCTGCAGAACTAGTTAACGTGAGTTATAAAGTTCAAAAGGCAGTAACTAAAACAGAGGATGCTACCAGCTTTGAAACTATCCATGAAGGAATTGATAACAATTTGTCTTTTGATTTTTTATTAGGGGATAAAGGAAAAACTGATGAAGCTTTTTCTAAAGCTGATAAAATTGTTAAACTTGATATAATAAATAATAGATTAATACCAAACGCTATGGAGCCAAGAGCTGCTATTGGTGACTATAATACATCCTCAGATGAATTAACTTTATATACAGCAAGTCAAAATCCTCATTTGGATAGATTAATTATGTCTGCTTTTAATGCTGTACATCCAGAACATAAATTTAGAATTGTATCTCCTGATGTAGGTGGAGGTTTTGGATCAAAAATTAATGTTTATGCTGAAGATGTGGTCGTTTCCTATGCATCTAAAAAAATTGGAAGACCAGTTAAATGGGTAGCTGAAAGAAGTGAATCATTTATGTCGGATAACCATGGGAGAGATCATGTTACCCACGCTCAACTAGCACTTAAAAACGATGGAAAAATAATAGGTATGAAAGTTGACACTATTGCAAATTTAGGAGCTTATTCTTTAGTTCTAGCTGCTGTTACACCAACTTATTTATACGCACCTTTGATTTTAGGAATTTATGATATCCCAGCAGCATGTTGTACTGTTAAAGGTGTTTATACAAATACAGCACCAACTGATGCTTACAGAGGAGCGGGCAGACCAGAAGCGACATATGTAATAGAAAGAATAGTTACTAAAGCCGCAAAGGAAATTGGAATGGATCAAGCAGAGTTTAGAAAGAAAAACTTTATTACCAAGTTTCCACATCAGCAATGTTTAGTACATAATATTGATTCAGGTGATTATAACGCTCATTTGGACAAAGCGCTTGAGTTAGCAGATTATAAAAATTTTGAAAATAGAAGATCGCAGTCTGCAAAAAAAGGAAAATTAAGAGGTATAGGTTTTTCTACCTATTTTGAAGCGTGCGGAGTTGCGCCGTCAGCTGTAGTAATGTCGATCGGTGCTGGAGTAGGCTTATGGGAATCGGCTGAAGTAAGATTTAATCCCACTGGAAATGTTTCTGTCTTTACCGGAACTCATAGCCATGGACAAAGTCATGATACAACTTTTGCTCAAATCGTTGGTGATAAACTAGGTGTTGCTATTGAAAATATAGATATTGTCCACGGAGATACTGACAAAGGTCCTTTTGGTATGGGAACCTACGGATCAAGATCACTTGCTGTTGGAGGAACGGCGATTGTTAATGCATGTGATAAAATTATTGCGAAAGGTAAAAAAGTTGCTGCAAAAATGCTTGAAGGCAAGCCAGAAGATATAGATTTTAAAGCTGGAGAATTTATATTGAAAAATTCAAATAAAAAGAAAACAATTGGCGAAATAGCATTTGCTTGTTACTTGCCAGGAACATTTGGGGATGTTAAATCTCCACTTCCTGAGGGAGTAGAACCGGGTTTGATTGAAACTTCTTTTTTTGATCCTTCTAATTTTTCATTTCCTTCAGGCTCACATATTTGTGAAGTTGAAGTTGATGAAGAGACAGGAGAAACTAAATTAGTTAAATATACTGTAGTAGATGATTTTGGAACAGTAATAAATCCTATGATTGTTGAAGGTCAAGTATATGGTGGTGTAGCTCAAGGAGTTGGGCAAGCTTTATATGAAAATGCACACTATGATGAATCTGGTCAATTAACATCTGCATCATACATGGATTATACAATGCCAAGAGCAGATAATTTTCCTCAAATTACAATTGATTATACTTGCACTCCAGCGACTTCTAATCCGATAGGTGCTAAAGGATGCGGTGAAGCTGGCACAATTGCAGCCCCCGCAGCTGTGATGAATGCAGTAATTGATGCAGTTGGTAGTGATATATCTATGCCAGCTACATCAGAAAAAGTTTGGAATGCTTTGAAAAAAAATGGATCAAAGAAAGCAGCAGCATAAGCTATGAAAAGTTTTAATTTTAAATCAGCAACAAATTCAAAAGATGCAGCTAAACTAGCGACTGGTAGAGCTACATACCTTGCTGGAGGAATGACACTATTACCAGCAATGAAACTACGGTTAGCGGCATATTCTGATCTAATAAACATTAAAAAAATTAAGGGACTTTCAGGTATTAAAGTTTCTAGCAAATCAATAAGAATAGGTTCAACGACTACACATGCAGAAGTTGCTGCTTCAAAAGAAGTTGGAAAATCAATTCCATCGCTTTCTATGCTTGCAGAAGGTATTGGAGATCCACAAGTAAGAAATAGAGGAACAATAGGAGGATCAATAGCAAATAACGATCCAGCTGCAGACTACCCATCAGCTTGTCTAGCACTGAATGCAACAATACATACAAACAAAAGAAAAATTTTATCAGATAAATTTTTTACTGGAATGTTTGAAACGGAACTAAAAAAAGGTGAATTAATAGAAACAATTGAATTTGAAGTACCGGAAAAATCAGCTTATGCAAAATTTCCAAATCCAGCTTCAAGATATGCTTTGGTAGGTGTTTACGTAGCAAAACTAAAAAAAGAAGTAAGAGTTGCTGTTACAGGTGCTGGAAGTAGTGTTTTTAGATCAAAAGAACTTGAATCGGTTTTATCTAAAAACTTTTCAGCTTCAGCTATAGAAAATGTAAACATTACTAGCAAAGGCTTAAATTCAGATATACACGCATCTCCAGAATATAGAGCCCATATTATTAAAGTAATGGCCAGAAAAGCTGTTTCTAGCTGCTAATTTTTAATTTAAACTATCTCAAATGAAAAATTCATTTGATGAAAAAATACTAGAAGAAGCTAGTGATTGGTTAGCAACAAAACGTAATGTCATCCTCGCTACAGTAATTCAAACTTGGGGTTCATCACCTAGACCTGTTGGAAGTAGAATGATTATTAATGATAAAGGAGATTTTTCTGGATCTGTTACGGGTGGATGTGTTGAGGCTGCTGTAGTTAGAGAATGTTTAAGTTTATTTAAAGAAAATAAAAATTTTAAGAAAATTGAATTTAATGTATCAAATGAAAGTGCATGGGAAGTTGGATTAGCATGCGGTGGTGAAATTGAAATATTTCTTGAACAGATTAGTTAAATGAAAAAAAAATTGTTAGAAGAAATTATAAATAAAAAGAAAAAAAAAATTGAATTCTCAATTATTACAAATTTAGATAATGGTCATAGTTTCATTTTTGAAAAAAATAAACCAGTTGAAAAAAACTTTAAAAAATATGAGGATAAAATTTTTTTATTATTCAACAGCAAGAAAAATGGAATTATAGATGGTACAAATATCTTTGTTGAAACTTATATCCTTCCAATAAAAGTAATTATTGTTGGGGCGGTTCACATTGCTCAGTATTTAGTAGATTTTGCTAAAAATTTAAATTTTGAAATTTTAATAATAGATCCCAGAGGTTACTTTGCTTCTGAGAAAAGATTTCCTGGTCTGAAAATAATTAATGAATGGCCAAATGAAGCATTTAAACAAATAAAGACTGATCAAAATACTGCTTTAATAGCATTAACTCATGATCCCAAAATTGATGATCCAGCAATTCAGCATGCATTAAAAAATAAATTTTTTTACATTGGTGCTTTAGGGAGTAAAAATACTCACACAAAAAGATGTGAAAGATTAAAACAATCAGGATATAGTGATAACGAGATAAATAAAATCTTTGGACCTATTGGAATTAAATTAGGAGGAAGATCTGCTCCAGAAATTGCTTTATCAATTATTGCTCAACTCGTTTCTAAAGTTTACAATACTTAGAAAAGATATTTTAAACAAAATTTTATTATGATTTCAGCTATTTTGCTTGCCGCAGGGGAGTCCAAAAGGATGAAGGATGAAAATAAGCTAGTAAAAAATTTTAAAGGTATTCCTTTAATAAAATACTCAGTAGATAATATATTATCAAGTCAAATTGAAAGTTTAATTATAGTTCTTGGTTATCAAAAAGAAAAAGTTGAACAAATTATAGAAAAAAATAAAAAAATTAAACTTACTTTTAATAAAAATTTTGAAAAAGGTATGTCCACGTCAATTCAAGAAGGTATAAGTAACCTTCATGAAAAAACTGAATTCTTTTTTATATGTCATGCAGATATGCCTTTTGTTAACCCAAATATCTACAATAGTTTAATTAAAGAGAGAAATAAGAATGATATAATTGTGCCAACATATAAAGGTCAACAAGAAAATCCAATATTGTTTTCAAAGGTAATGAAAAGTGAAATTATGTCTGTAGATGGTGATTTTGGTGCAAAAAAAATAATAAATTTAAATAAAAATAGAGTTTTTAATATTGAATTTAATGATGAAAATTTTAAAAAAAATTTTAATACAAAAAAAAACTTTAATTTCTAAAGTAGTTAAAACTTAATTTATAAATACCCACATTGTCTGCTGATACATAAATACTTCCGTCAATATCTTCATATAACTCATTTTTTGAATTGGTAACGAAATGCCTAAGCTTTAAATTGTCTCTTAAATGAATTTTTTCAATGGAATGAATTTTGTCCATAGCATTGTTAAGTAAATATATAATTATAGATCTGCCTCTTCTCAGGCTATTGCCGTATAAAGATAAAGCAAGTAAACAAGGTTTATTGTAATAATTTTTTAAAACTTTTGGGCAATTGTTTAATGAAGAAATTCCCACTGATGGCACAAAAGCAAAAAGAGGTTCTTCAAATTTATATTTTTCATGATTTATCTTATAAGATTTTCCTTTTTGGTCATAAATATACTGGGTTCCATAAGAAACTTCTGGCCATCCATAATTTTTGCCTTCTATAATTCTATTTAATTCATCACCTCCTTTAGGACCATGCTCAACAGCAAAAAAATTTGCTTTAATTTTAGTAAGCCCTTGTGGATTTCTGTGGCCCAAAGTAAATATTTTTACTGTAATTTCTCTTTTTTTGTCTTCTATTATTTGGTCCAAATCTTTCTTATCTATTTCTATAATTTTACCAAAAAGAGACTCTTTATTTTGTGCAAGTTTTCTTATTTCCAGAGATGCTTGTTCAGGAGATCCAATACTTAAAAATATTTTTCCATTATGATGAATATGGCTACTTCCCAATCCATTATAATCTAATTTTTTCTGGGGAAGACATTTTGTTTTAAGTATCTCTTTTCCATTTTTTATTAATATTATTGATGCGTAGAAGCAATTTTTTTCTAAGGAAGATATAAGACCAAATTCATTATCCTTATAGATAAAAACAGTTTTTATTCCACCGTTTTTTGTAACGGTAAAGCTTTTTGGTAAATTAATTTTTTGGGTCTTAGAATTTTTATACAAATCTCCATTTTGGAAATATATTTGCAGTAAACTCTTGTCAAAATTCTTAGAATTTTCTTTATGAGTAATAAAAGCAGTCTTTTCAGAAAAAGAAATCTTTTTTGTAAATTCAAGCATAAATGAGTTTCCTGGAGTTCTTAAAATTTCTCCTACTTCAGCTCCGAGGACTAAATTTTTTTCATTTTTAAAACGACTTTTTACTTTTTCTATACTTTCTGGGTTTTCATGTACATATATACTTGAAATAAGTATTGTAATTAACCAGGCCAAAAAAATTAAGAAATTTTTTTTCATTCAATTAAAATTTTATGTTTTAATAATATTATAATGCTTGCAAACCTATACCTGTCTTGGGATATGTGTAAAGATTATAGTTTGCGGTCAATTCATCACCTGGTTTTATATCTTTAATTGAAACTAAAAACATATATTTTCCTTGTACTTTTGGATATAAATTTTCTCTGTTAGCTTTTCCGTCGGGTATTTTTGATACATCTAAAGACTCATCAATAGGATCTCCACATTTTAATTTAGGCAAATTGTCTGAAATAATTCTTCGGACATTAGGATCGTTAGAGTGATTATAAAAACCTCCTAAAGGTGTCCTTATATACCCATTCTCAAAGTTATCATCTTGAACATGAGTTAATCCTATAAAGCAATTAGCTTTAATATTTGTAGTTGCATATAAGCCTAAGCCTTCTATTGGAGATTTTTTAATAGTTAGGAAATTTGGTAAAGGTTTATACATTTGTTAAAGCTTCATTTGGGGATATATATTTATGACCAAATACATCTGCTACAGCTTTGTATGTAACTTGTCCTTTAAATACATTTAGACCTTCTAAAAAGTTTTTATCTTCTGTAAGAGCTTTTTGATAACCTTTGCTTGCTAATTTAGATAGAAAAGGAAGGGTAGCTTTGTTAAGCGCAATTGTTGAAGTTCTAGGAACTCCACCAGGCATATTTGCAACACAATAATGCACAACATTATCAACAATATATGTTGGGTTAGCATGAGTCGTTGGTTTGCTAGTTTCAACACATCCTCCTTGATCAATTGCAACATCAACTATTACTGATCCTCTTTTCATGAATTTTAACATTTTTTTTGTTATCAACTTTGGAGCTTCGGCTCCTGGAATTAATACACCACCAATCAATAAATCGCATTCTGTAATTAATTTTTCTAAATTAGTTTTTTCACTTAACATAGGAGTAATAGAATCTCCAAAAGTTTTTTTTAATTCTTCTAATCTTTTTTGAGACTTATCTACCACATAAACTTTAGATTTCATTCCCGTAGCAATAAGTGCAGCATTTTCTCCAACTACTCCCCCACCAAGAATTACTACAGTTCCTGGGTCAACACCTGGAGCACCTCCTAATAACAATCCTCTGCCTTTTTGATTTTTTTCGAGAGAATGAGCACCAGCTTGAATTGACATTCTTCCCGCTACTGCGCTCATAGGAGCTAATAATGGCAATCTACCATAATTATCTGTAACTGTTTCATATGCTATGCAAACAGACTTGGAGTTGACTAAACCCTCTGTTAATTCTTTAGCAGCTGCTAAATGGAGATAAGTGAAAACAATTTGATTCTCCTTAATCATTGCTATCTCATTTTTTAGAGGTTCTTTAACTTTAACAATGATTTCGGAATCATTAAATATATCTTCAGCGTTTTTTACAATTTTTGCGCCAAACTTTTTATATTGATCGTCATCAAATCCAGCTTCAAAACCGCTATTACTTTCTACTAAAACTTCATGCCCATTTGATGATAAAACTTTGACGCTGTCCGGTGTCAATCCTACTCGATTCTCCTGTGGTTTAGTTTCTTTAGGAACTCCGATACGCATAACTACTTTTTCATATAATTTGAAATACCAGTTCTTAATTTTTCAATTATTTCATCTATATGTTTTTTTTCACAAATAAATTGAGGAGCTATTATTAGACAATCTCCAGTAGCTTTAAAATTGATCCCTGCTTCGTAGCATGTCTTAAAACATTCATAGCCTGCTCTTCCTGGTTTTTCTTTTAATTTTATGTCAATACCACCCATCATTCCATACCCTCTGATATTGTCTACTGCATCTAAATCTTTTAATGAAAATAAACCGTCTAAAAAATATGGTGACATTTCTTTTGATCTTTTAAAAATATCTTCTTTTTCAAAAATATTTTGGACAGCTAATGCAGCAGCAACAGCAATTGGAATTCCTGAATATGTATAACCATGAAATAGTTCTACTGCTCCCTTTGGAGCGGAATCCATAACTGCGTTGTAAATTTCCTCTTTAACCGCAACAACTCCCATTGGTACAACACCATTCGTAGTGGCTTTAGCCATTGTCATAACATCTGGAGTAACTCCAAATTCCTGAGAAGCAAAAGCTGAACCCATTCTTCCCCATCCTGTAATTACTTCATCAAAAATTAAAATAATTCCATGCTTATCACAAATCTCTCTTAATCTTTTTAAATAACCTTTTGGTGGCACTAATGTTCCTGTTGACCCTGCAACAGGTTCAACAATGCAGGCTGCAATATTTTCAGAACCAAAATTAGTACATATACGTTCTAAATCTTCGGCCATTTCTGCTCCAGTTGATGGTTGTCCTCTAACAAATTTATGATCTGGTAGATGAGTATGTCTCATATGAACTACGCCTGGCATTAAGATGCTAGCAAAAGTTTTAACATTATTAATCATCCCCCCTACAGATGTAGCTCCAATATTCATTCCGTGATAAGCACGTTCTCTGCCTACAAAACGAAATCTCTGGCCTTGCCCTTTTGCCTTGTGATAAGCAATTACAATTTTTATTGCCGTTTCAACTGCTGTTGATCCGCAAATAGTATAAAAAATTCTATTTAAATTTCCTGGAGTATGTTTTGATATTCTTCTAGCTAATTCAAAAGAACCACCAAATCCTTGTTGAAAAGGCTGAACATAATCTAATTGTTCTAATTGTTTTGCAACAGCTTCTGTTATTTCTTTTCTACCGTGCCCCAAAGGATTACAAAATAATCCTGAGCTAGCATCAATTTGCGTTTTTCCTTGATGGTTTTTTAAATAAACACCTTTTGCTTCAGTAATTAATCTTGGATTTTCTTTAAAATCTTTATTGGATGTAAATGGCATCCAATGTTCTTGTAAAGAATTAGGTATTTTTGATGTATCTGTTGAACTCATAATTTTTAGTATAAAATAATTTGTAAACTATCATTTAACGCAAAACTACCAATAAAAAATTAGTTTATGCAACCTGGGGTAGTAATTAATTTTGTTTTACTTATCTATGATTTTCATTTTAAATGTTGTTCATAACTTAATAATTATTAAGAGGAAAATATGAAAAAAATAATAAGTTTAATGCTAGGAAGTATAGCTGCGCTTATTCTAACTGCTTCAGCTGCGTTTTCAGCTGCAAATGAAGTTAGAATAGCTTTCTTCTTAGAGTGGGCAACTCCCAACCAAGAAGCAAAAGTTAAGAAAGTTTTTGACGATGCTTTAGGAGTTCCAGTTAAGTGGACAAATTTTGCAACAGGTGGAGAGATGACTGAAGCTATGTTATCTGGAGATATTGATATATCTTATTCTCAAGGTTTAACACCATTTGTAAATGCTGTTAACGCTAAAGCACCAATCAAACTTGTAGATATCGCTGTTACATACGGAATGGGTAATACAACTTGTATCGTATCTAATGCATCAGGTATTACAAAAGCTAATGCAGCTCAATTAGAAGGTAAAAAAGTTGCAGTTCCTGTAGGAACAATGGCTGATTATGTTTTTAAAGAAACAATGAAAGTTATTGGAGCAGATGCAGGTAAAGTATCAGTTGTAGATATGAACCCTGAAGATGGTTCTGCTGCACTCCAAAATGGAGACGTTGCTATGGCATGTTTATTCGGTGGTAAATCTATCGAAAACGCACTTAAAGCTGGTACAAGAATGTTATCTGTTAAAGAAGCTACTGATGCTGGAATATCTGGTATTGATATAACTTCTGTAACTAACAAATTCTTAAAAGAAAACCCAGGAATGGTTAGAACGTTTGTAGAAATAACTCATGAGTACAATGCTAAATTCAGAGCAGGCAAATCTAATATGAACATTATAGCTAAAGATGCTGCTATGGATCTTGCTGGTACTAAAAAACAAATGGGTGGTTTCGGATTCCCAGATGCTAAAGAGATAAAATCTAAGTATATGAATAAAGGTGGTATACTTATGAAATATCTAGATGTAATGGGCAATATGTTTGCGACTGCAGAAAACCCGGCTCTTGGAAATTACTCAAAAGTAGTTACTACTAAGTACCTACCGTAATTTTAGAGTTAGATAAAATATTAATAGGCGCCAATTTTAATAAATTGGTGCCTATTTTTTTAATAAAAATTTTAATATATTATTTTTATGAGTGACTTAGTTTCTCAAAAAGTAAACATGATATTTAAATCTCTTAAGGGAGATACAGTTCATGCTCTTAAGGATATAACTTTTACTCTTAAAAAAGGTGAACTTTTAACAGTTCTTGGTCCTTCAGGTTGTGGAAAAACAACTTTACTAAATATTGCAGCTGGTTTTCTTCGTCCAACTTCAGGAAGTATTACATTAGGTAATAGTGAAATTAATGGTCCTGGAGTTGAAAGAGGTATGGTTTTTCAACAAGGAGCATTATTTGAATGGTTAACAGTGAACGAAAACGTGAATTTTGGCTTGAGAATGAAAAAAGAAGATCCAATTCAAACAGCAAAAAAAGTTGATGAATGGCTTGATATAGTTGGATTAAAAGGCTTCGGTAATACTCCTACTTACCAGTTGTCTGGTGGCATGCAACAAAGAGTAGCTCTTGCAAGATGTTTAATAAACGATCCCGACCTAATTTTGATGGATGAGCCTTTGGGAGCATTGGACGCTTTAACTAGAGAAAAAATGCAGTCCTTAGTTTTAAAAATTTGGAAAGAAACTGGAAAAACAATTATTTTGATTACCCACTCTGTAGAAGAAGCTTTATTGTTAGGTGAAAGAGTGTACGTAATGGCTCCGAGACCAGGAAGAATACATAAGGAATACAAACTTCCTTTTGCCTCAATGGGTTTGAAAGAAGATTTAAGAGAAATAAAAAATAATAAAGATTTTGTATCTAAAAGAGAAGAAATTCTAACCATGATTTGGGATATGGAAGAAGAAATAATGGGTAAAGAAATATAAAATGATTACGGGATTTGTTACATTTATTACTATTTTTGCTGTTGTTGGTGCCATTCTTTATGGAAGAAGGTTAGTTAAAACAGAGAAAAGTGATGCTGTTTTTGGCAATCCTGAAAGAGCTAAAGGAGGATTACATTGGGTAGTTGTTGGATCCAGTTTTCTCTTATTATCATGGCTTTATTATTCATGGGATATAGCAAAATCTTTCTATCCAAAATCAGCTAACGAGCTTTGTCAGGTTGCTAAGGTTAATGAATCTTTGCTATCTTTAAAATATCTTTTTCCAATTGTCGAAAGACAACATAAAAGTACAGCAATTATTAAACGTGAAAATCTCAATATAGAGGATAAAATAACCATAATACAAAATGATCCAAGTTTAAAAGATCAAGATAAAAAAATTTTTATAAATATTCTTCGTAGTACTAAGTTAATGATTCCATCTTTAACTGATGAAAGATATTTAGAAGATGATACAAAAAACATAATAAATGAATTAACCATTAGATTAAATAAACTAACAGAAGATTTTCCAAAAGATAGCTATCCTAATTTAAGTAAAGAAGAAGAAAATGAAATAAATGAAGGTTTAAAAGAACAGTTGGGATGGGGCGCAACAGGTATGGAAGTGCCACCTATTCCTGAAAGTAAAAGGGGTTTAAAATTTCATGCAGCAGCAGCTGAAATAAATTCTATTAGTGATGAATTTTTTGAAATGCGGAATCATAACCCTGAGTATTTACGACAGTCAGAAGCAATTTTCGATGAGATTAAAGAATATATGGATGGGTTGGATGATGGTTTAGAACTAGATTATATAAAAGATATTAAAAAACTTGTTCGAAGAATAGAATATGCAAGTATTTTCCCCCCTAAGACTTTAGATGAATTAGAAAATGCAATTAGAGCCTTTGATAAAGTACAAAATAATGAGCAGGGAAACTTAAGAACAATTGATATTCTTTTGTTTCCAGCTGGAACAATTGTTGCAAGTGGTCCTCAGTGTTCAGAAGCTGGTCCTGGTAGATGGTTACCCAAACCTTCTGATACTTTTAGAATTTTTGGTGAAATGCTAAAACCAAGTGTTGGGTATAAAATGATTCCCATGCTTTGGTATGAAATGATGGGGGTTAATAGGATAGTTGGTTTTATTCTTCCAGATTGGATAGCAGATATCATGCCAGGTAAATACCCAATTCATAATGAAGATGGAACTGTTAATCCAAATTTTAAAAGTAAAGTTTTAGATATAGTTACTGGTGAATTTGAAGCTTTCAAAATCCCAGTACCTACGGGACATATTTGGGATTCTTTTTTAAGAGTATTCTTAGGATTATCTCTTGGAATAATATTTGGTGTTCCTTTAGGTTTATTTATGGGATTAAATAGATTTGCAAAAGGGTTTTTTGATCCTTTGGTTGAATTATATAGACCAGTTCCTCCACTTGCTTGGGCCCCATTAGTAATCACTGTTTTTGGAATTGATAATGTTGGAAAAGTATTTTTATTATTTATGGTTTCTTTTTCTATTATGATTATTTCAGCAAGAGCTGGTGCATCAGGAACTCAACTATCAAAAATACATGCCGCCCATTCTTTGGGAGCATCAAGATGGCAAATAATCAGAGAGGTTATATTTCCTAATTCTTTGCCTGAAATACTAACAGGAATAAGAGTTGCTGTTGGTATGTGTTGGGGAACATTAGTAGCTGCTGAGTTTTTAGCAGGAACTACTGGGATTGGTTTTGTTGAAAATGTAGCTAGAAAATATATGCAGTATGAAGTTATTTGGATTACAATTTTTGTAATGGGAATGTTAGGCCTCATATTTGATTTAACAATTAGAAAAATAATAGATAAAACTATTCCTTGGCGCGGAAAAGGATAAATTGCCAAAAGATTGCCTAAATCTAGTATAATAAAAGTGTTTAATAAACTGAATGTTATCAAATAAGAAAATTATCTGTCCTAACAATCTTATCGCTGTAGCAAAAAAAATTGGTGCGGTTAATGCTGCCATTGTTAATGCTGGTGAAATTTTTCCAATGGAGTCGGTACAAAAAGCAGTTCAACATAATTTAATTAATCCTATATTCATAGGTAATGAAATCGAAATAAAAAATCTTGCAAAAAAACTAAACTGGAACATATCTAAATACAAAATAATTAATGAGATAAATGAAAATAATACAGCGCCTATAGCTGCAAAATTGGCAAGTGAAGGAGAAGTTAAAATTATAGTTAAAGGTCATATTCACACTGATGTGTTAATGAAAGCGGTTTTAAAAAGAGATTTAAATTTGATTGGTAAAAAAAGGTTAAGTCATGTTTGGCATATGACTTTAGATAAAGATGACAAGCCTTTTATTATAACTGATGGTGTTGTTAATGTTTTACCAAAATTAGAAGTAAAAATGCATATACTTAGAAATGCTGTAGAGTTTGCTAATAAAATTGGAATTTCTAAACCCAAGGTAGCCATACTTTCTGCTACTGAGGAAATTTTAGAGAGTATACCAAGTTCAGTTGAAGCTGACATAATTACAAAACGTGCTAAAGAAGAAAATATTAATGCAGAGGTTTTTGGACCTTTGGCTTTTGATAACTCAGTCTCAAAAAAATCTGCTGCGATTAAAAAAATTAAAAATAATGTTTCTGGCTATACAGATATTTTGTTGGTCCCTAATGTTGAAGCAGGAAATGCTTTGGTTAAAATGATGATTTATTTTATGGGTGCTTGTGCTGCAGGTGTTGTACTGGGTGGCAAAACTCCAGTAGTAATAACCAGTAGATCAGATGAAGCAGAAGCTAGATTAGCATCTATAGCTGCAGCTGTTGTTTCTTTAAAATAACTCTGAATAACTTTCTAGGAAATTTACCCTCTTCAAAATTATCTATATTTAAAATTTTAAAACCCTTCGATAATGTATTAACCTTTTCTCTTGAAAAAAAATGGATGATAAAACCATCATTTTTATAAAGATCTTCTCCTATATAAATTCCATTTTTATAATCACCATCATCTGTATTGCGGACTGTATAAATATTAATACCACCCGGCTTTAAAATCCGCCATATCTCTCTGTTTAAATTTTCTAAATCCAAATTAGATAGCGCCATACAATAAAGCATATGAGAAAAACATGCTTCGACTGAATTATCAGCAAATGGAAGTTTTTTTCTTACATCAAAAATTTTAGTTGATATAAATTTTGATAAATTATTTTTTTTTGCTTTTTCTCTTATAGTTTTAATTGCTGCAGGACTATAATCTAAAGCATCAACACTTATTGAGTTTTGAATAAAAAAAATGGTGTCTCGGCCCAATCCAGCCCCGAGTTCAACAATTTTTTTAATATTTTCTTCTTTAAATAGTTTAAGTGATTTTTTTGCTGGAATACTTGGTTTTAAACCAAACATCTCAGGCTTACTTGAGAAATTTTTTTCCCAATGCTGAGATTGTTGGTCTAATTTTTTTTGATCCAAACTTATTTCATTGGGTCAGGAACTTTACGTAAATAGGGTTTTATAGTTTCCCAACCATCTGGATATATTTTTTTTGCTTCTTCGTTTGTAACTTTAGGAACAATTATTACTTTTTCACCTGGCTTCCAATCTGCAGGTGTAGCAATTTTGTGTTTTGCTGTACGTTGCATTGAATCAATTGTTCTTAATATCTCATGAAAGTTACGACCAGTTGTCATTGGATATGTTAAAAATAGTCCAATTCTTTTATCTGGTCTAATAACATAAACTGTTCTAACTGTTTCATTATCTACAGCTGTACGTCCCATTGATGTTGTTCCTGCATCACCTTCAAGCATATTATAAAGCTTTGCGACTTCTAACTTTTCGTCAGCAACAATTGGATAGTTTGGTTTTAATCCACAAACATCCTTTATATCATCAAGCCATTTTACGTGATCAGAAACTGGATCCACACTTAAACCCATAACTTTAACATTTCTTTTATCAAACTCAGGCTTCATCTTAGCTAATGAACCTAGTTCAGTTGTACAAACCGGAGTAAAGTCTTTAGGATGTGAAAATAATATTCCCCAACTATCTCCAAGCCACTTGTGAAAAGATATGTCTCCTTCAGAAGTTTTGGCTTTAAAGTCTGGCGCTACACTATTTATTTTTAATGTCATAATGTTTTCCCTCTTTATTTGTTAATTAGAATTATTATAAGCAAGATTGATTTGCTATGCAATTTTTTATAGGTTTAAAATAATTATGATTTTCAAACAATTATTCGACAATAAATCTTCAACCTACACGTACATAATTTCAAGTGGCAAAGGCAGAGAAGCTCTAATTATCGATCCAGTAATTGAAAATATTAACGAATATCTAAAAACATTGAAGGAATTAGATTTAAAACTTGTTAAAGTTATAGATACGCATATTCACGCGGATCACATTTCTGCTTTAAATGAATTAAGTAAACAGACCAGTTGTTCTAAAATTATGGGTGAACATTCAACCTCTGAGGTTATCGACATTAAAGTTAAAGATAATGAGAAAATTAAAATTGAAAATATTGAGTTAGTGTCAATGTACACTCCGGGACATACGGATTGTTCTTATAGTTTTTTAATGAAAGATAAAATTTTTACAGGAGATACCTTGTTAATAAACGGCACTGGTCGAACAGATTTTCAAAATGGTAATCCAGTAGATCAATATCATTCTTTATTTGATCGTATACTTAAGCTTCCAGATGAAACTTTTATATACCCTGCGCATGATTATAAAGGTAATAAAACTAGTACAATTGGAAAGCAAAAGAAAACTAATCCAAGATTACAAGTAAAATCTGCAGAAGAATATGCTGAAATAATGAATAACCTTAATTTAGATAATCCTAAAATGATGGATATTGCTGTACCAGCTAATAAAAAGGGATTAACCTATAATGATTTTATTAAACTAACAAAATAATTTTTGGGGACGCGCAAGAAGCATTGTGTATTTCTTTAAATGCTGAAGCTCCTTCTTTTAGCTCCCTATATTCAATCCATTCTAAACTGCCAATTTCCTTATTATTTAAAATATTTAGTGTTTTTTTAAAATCGTTGTTTGTATAGCAATAAGTACCTATAAGTGTAATTTCTTGAAGAGTTGCCTTTCTAAAATTAAAATTTCCAGTCGGTTGAGTAAGACCTATATGAATAATAATTCCTCCAGGTTTAATAGATTTTATAGCCTGTTGCCTTGTAGCTTCAAGCCCGACTGTATCAAAAACTATATCAAAGTAATCGCTAAGTATATTTTTATCACTTGGTTTAAAACCATCAGCATCTAAATATTTTAAAGCCTCTTTTAGCCTTTTATCGTTTGGGTCTATAATGACTATGTCTTCACATTTTTTTATCTTTGATATTATCAATCCACAAAGTAATCCTATGGCGCCTGCTCCTATAACCAGTGCCTTACTTTCTTTTATTGATTTAAAAAGCTCTTTTTCGCCAAGCTCAACAGCATGCAAAGATACTGCGCATGGTTCTGCTATTGGAGCTTCTTTCATATTAAGATTTTTTGGTAATTCATATATATTTTTATCTGGAATAGAAACATATTCTGCAAATCCGCCTTGTCTCATAATTGGTCTATTCATTCCTAAAATAATTCTTTTATTACACAAATGCTCTCTTCCATTTTTGCAATAGTCACATGCACCGCATGTAATTAAAGGATTAAGTACTACTTTTTTTCCAGATTCTTTTCCCTTTTCAATAACTCCACTGATTTCATGCCCTAATATTAATGGAGGGATTCTTCTTTCATCTTTTCCATGATATGCGTGCATATCTGATCCACAAATACCCGAGGCTGAAACTTTAATTATACTTTCACCTTTTACTAACTGCGGATTTTTTTCTTCTCTATAAATTAATGTTTCTGTATCTGTATAAACCAAAGCTTGCATGGTTAATTGGAATGACCATATTTTTTAAGTCTTATGTCTCCGGTTCTAGCATGTGCTTCCATTCCTTCGGCTCTACCTAATCTAGCTGCAGTTGCACCAACAATTTTATTAGCTTCTTTAGTCATTCTTTGAAAAGTTAATGTTTTAATAAATTTTCCGACGTATAAACCTCCAGTATACCTTCCTCCTCCTTTGGTTGGTAAAATATGATTAGGTCCAGAACATTTATCTCCATATGCCACTGTTGTTTCTTCTCCTAAAAATAAAGATCCATAATTTTTTAATCTCTTTAACCACCAATCTAATTTTTCAGCATGAACCTCTAAGTGTTCAGCCGCATACTGATCACTAATTTGTGCCATTTCTTCATTAGTATCACAAAGAATTACTTCTCCATAATCTCTCCACGCTGGTTCAGCACTTGATCTTGGACCTTCAGGTAGTTCTGCTATCAGTTCTGGAATTCTTTTCATTATATAATCAGCAACTGATTTATCTGTGGTAAAAACCCAGCCTGGTGAATTATAACCATGCTCAGCCTGGCCTACTATATCTGCCGCAACTATTTCTTTATCTGCAGACTTGTCTGCAATAATAGCTATCTCTGTCGGACCAGCAAATTGATCAATACCTACTTGTCCGTAAACTATTCTTTTAGCTTCAGATACATATTGGTTTCCAGCGCCAACTAAGAAATCAACTGGAGGATTACCAAAACATCCGTAGGTCATTGCTCCTATAGCAGCTATACCTCCTAAATTTAAAATAATGTCAGCTCCACAAAGATTTGCTGCATAAATAATTCCCGGGTGAGCTCCATTCTTATCTTTTGGTGGACTTGCGCAAATTATAGTTTTTACTCCAGCAACCTTGGCTGGAGTTATAGCCATTGTTGCTGACGAAATATGTGCATATCGTCCTCCCGGTATATAACAACCCGCTGAACTAACTGGTATAAGTCTTTGACCTGCAAATAATCCTTTTGAAAGTTCGACCTCAAATTCATTATTCATACTTTTAAGTTGATGTTCAGCAAATTTTTTAATTCTTTCGTAAGCAAACTTAACATCATCTTTTGTTTTTTGATCGACTTTTTTTGTAGCTGCCTCTATCTTTTCTTTTGAAACAATTATATCCCCTTCATATTTGTCGAATTTTTTTGTAATTTCTTTAATACTCTCTTCCCTTCTTTTTTCGATATCATTAAGAATGCTTTGAACGGCTGCTCTAGTCTTATTATCATCAGATGATGGAGTTTTGATTGCTTTTTTTAAATATTTTATAGCCATATATGATTTTTTATGATTTTATTTTTAATTTAATATATAAATATTTTATTCTATGAAAAAGAATTATCCAAGAGATATGATTGGATATGGGTCAAAAACTCCAGTCATAAAATGGCCAAATGGTGCAAAAATAGCTCTTCAAATAGTTTTGAACTATGAGGAAGGAGCCGAAAACTGTGTGCTACATGGTGACAAAATGTCAGAGGTTTTTTTGTCAGAAATAATTGGTGCACAAGCAATTAAAGGAAGACACATTAATATGGAATCTTTTTATGAATACGGTTCAAAAAGAGGTTTTTGGAGATTGCATGAACTTTTTCAAGAAAAGAAAATTCCTATAACTATTTTTGGTGTCGGAATGGCTTTAGAAAGAAATAAAGATGTGTGTGACGCTATCAAAGAATCTGATTATGAAGTTGCCTCTCATGGATGGAGATGGATTGATTATCAAAAAATACCAAAAGCAACAGAAAAAAAACATATGCAGCTCGCCATTCAATCAATAAAAAAAATATTTGGTAAGAGACCATTGGGTTGGTACACAGGTCGATGCAGTCCTAATACTCGAGATTTAGTTATGGAAGAAGGTGGTTTTCTTTATGATAGCGACTCTTATAGTGATGATTTACCTTACTGGATTGCTAAAGGGAAAAAGAAACAATTAATAATTCCCTACACACTTGACAACAACGATATGAGATTTGCTACAAACCAAGGTTTTAATAGCGGTGATCAATTTTTTACTTATCTCAAAGATAGTTTTGATGCTTTATATGAGGAAGGAAACACAAATCCGAAAATGATGTCTGTGGGTTTACACTGTAGATTAATTGGGAGACCAGGCAGAATACAATCGCTTAAAAAATTCTTAGATTATGTTTTAAAACATGATGACGTTTGGTTATGTAAAAGGATTGATATAGCTAAACATTGGATTAAAAATTATTCAAATATATAATCTTATTAATGAAAAAAGATAAAAATATTTTTTTAAATGGTTTGATTGACTTAGCTCAATCACGTTTGGGATCTAGTGTTGTATATAAAACAGATGAATTTTTTGCACCTGCTAAAAGAATTATTAATCCTTGGCCTCCAATTTTTAAAGAGGGAGTTTTTGACAAACATGGTAAATGGATGGATGGATGGGAAACAAGAAGAAAAAGAAATAAAGGACATGATTATTTAATTTTAAAATTAGGTAGACCAGGTAAAATACATAAAGTAGATATAGATACATCGTATTTTAACGGAAATCAGCCTAGCAAAGTTTCTCTTGATGCTTGTTATAGTAAAACAAAATTACCAAATAAAAAATCAAAATGGACAAGAATATTAGAAAAAAAAACTACTAAGCCTAATAGTCACCATTTTTTTAATATAAAAAATAAATCTGTTTTTACTCATGTAAAATTAAATATTTATCCTGATGGTGGTGTTGCAAGAATTAGAATTTATGGAGAAATGATGATTAATAAAAAATTTGGAAAAAAATTAACAAACCTTACTTCAGTATTAAATGGAGCTACCCCAATCGCTTGCAATAATGAGCATTTTGGAAGAGCAGAAAATATTTTGGCCCCAGGTATGGGAAAAAATATGGGAGACGGATGGGAAACTAGAAGAAGTAGAGGAAAAAATTTTGATTGGTTAATTTTAAAATGCGCAACTCCGGGTAAAATAAATAAAATTCAAATTGATACACATCATTTTAAAGGTAATTATCCTGATAAATGTTCTGTTCAAGCTGCATATTTAAATAATAAAATCTCATATAAGAGTATTGTTGGGAAATCAAAAAATTGGAAATTGCTCTTAAACAAAGTTAAGCTTCATGCTCATAAAAAACATAATTTTATTAATAAACTAATGAAAAATAAAAAAGTTAATTATATTAGGATTAATATTTATCCAGATGGTGGTATTTCAAGAATCAGATTATTGGGTAGAGCAGAATAATGGAAAAAAACTTTAAGCCTATAAAGATAAACAGATCAAACTTTGCAATATTTGGTGATTTAATATCTACAAACGATATAAACCCGATGGATATAAACGCGGGATATGCAAAGCGTTTTGATAATCTAGCAGATCTAAATACAGAAAAAGATGGGGGAAAAACTATAGTAAGTATCTTTTCTTCCTTAAAGAGAGTTTTCCCGATGACAATTGATATGATGGAAAAACATCCTCTGGGTAGTCAGGCTTTTATACCAATGAAAGAAACTACTTTCCTATGTTTTGTGGCTCCACCAGGTGAATTACCTGACATAAATAAAATCCAATCATTTATTATCCCTCCCAAAAATGGAATAAATTATAAACCTGGGGTCTGGCATTTTCCTTTGATTTCAACAGAAGATACAAATTTTCTTGTAATTGATAGAAAAGGTAAAGGCAAAAACTTAATTATTCATAAATTTGATAAAGAAAAGATTGTTCTTAATTATTAAAAAAAAACCCGCCGTATTTCTACAGCGGGTTTTAATTTTTAAAGTTTATTTATTATCTAGATTTCTTGCCTGACATCATAAGATGTAAAACAGTTCCTAGCGCAGCACCAATGATCCATGCATATCCACCTAAACCTGATAATGCAGGGTGCCATACAGTTAGTACTGAGAATACACCGGCTATTGCCCAAGCAACAAAAGCTTTTTGGTTCCAACCATCATTGTAGTAATACTTGCTACCTTTTTTAGAAGAAAATAATTGATTAACATCAAGTCTTTCTTTCTTAATAACATAATAATCTACAATCATTATTCCATAGACTGGTGCTAGTATTGCTCCAAGTGTATTTACAAATGGAAACATTCCAACTTGACTTATGAAAGAAACCCATAGTGCACCAATAATAAAACCAACTATAGAAGTAATTAAACCACCTGTTCTAAAGTCAATCTTGCTAGGTACTAGGTTTGCTAAATCGTAAGCTGGAGGAACGAAGTTTGCAACCATGTTAATTCCAATTGTAGCTGCAAAGAATGCGAATGCTGCAATTACTGTAAGCCCTAAATTGCCAACACGAGCAACCATTTCAGTTGGATTAGTAATTGTTTCACCAAAAACTGAAACTGTTCCTGCAGTAACCATTAAAGCTATAAAAGAGAACAAGAAAATGTTTCCAGGTAAACCCCAAAGGTTTCCTTTTCTCATTTCCTTTTCATTTTTTACAAATCTTGAAAAGTCACCAAAGTTAATAACGACAGCAGCAAAATATGCAACCATTGTTCCAAAAATTGCTAAGAAAGCAGCGAATGCTCCACCACTATAATCACCAACTCCTGAGAAAATATTACCAACCTCTGAAAGTAGGTTTCCACCTGCTTTACTCCAGATCACTAACATTAAAACAATCATCACAGCGTAAACTGCTGGACCAGCAAAGTTCAAAAATTTTCTGATTAAATCAATACCTTGCCAGAATAAATAAATTTGGAAGCCTGCAACAAAAATAAATGAAATCCATTCAATTCCATTCATTCCTAAAAGAATTGCACTGCCACCATCTGATCCTGATAAACCTTTAAGTAAAAGTGCTACCGCTGTTGATGCAAAATATGTTTGTGCACCATACCAGAACATAGCAACAATACCTCTAACCATTGCCGGAAAGTTTGCG
>CACLHW010000003.1 GCA_902606835.1 uncultured Pelagibacteraceae bacterium | reverse complement strand
AGTAGGTTCTACGGGATTAAGCACAAATTTAATTATCGTGATAGAATCTATTGCTAAAGATAACGTTGTTATATTAATATTATTAACCATAGTTCTTTGCTTGTTGTTAGGTATGGGGTTACCAACAACTGCAAATTACGTTGTTGTTGCATCATTAATGTCCATGGTTTTGGTAGATGTTGGTAATGCCTCAGGATATATATTTCCGCTTATAGCTGTTCACTTATTTGTATTTTATTTTGGGTTGATGGCAGATGTAACACCCCCGGTTGGCTTGGCGTCATATGCTGCAGCAGGCATTTCAGGCGGAGACCCTCTTAGAACTGGAGTGCAAGCTTTTTGGTATAGTTTAAGGACAGCTATTCTTCCAATTGTATTTTTGTTTAACCACGAACTTCTTTTAATAGGTGTAGAAAATATTTGGCATGCCTTTTTAATAATTATAACTTCTTTAATTGGAATATTGGTGTTTACTGCAGCAACTCAAGCTTGGTTTGTTAATAAAATGAGATGGTATGAAATAGTTGTATTTCTATTAATTTCATTATCATTTTTAAGACCTGATTTTGTTCTTGATAAATTTTATCCAAAGTTTGAGTATTCTCCGTTACAAATAAATAACTTAGAAATGGTTACTTTAAAACCAGATAACGATGTTCACATAAAAGTAACAAGAAACACTGATTATGGAGAAAGATATAAACTTTTTGTTATTAATAAAGGAAGTTTTAATGGCACTTACTCTTTAGAAGATTATGGTATTAAATTAGCTGATCGAGAGGGCAAAACAATAGTGGATACACTTGACTGGAAAGGTCTTGCAAAAAAAGATGGAATGGAAATGGGAGATATAATTACTCAATTTAAAATAGAAAACTTAGATAGACCTAATAAAGCAATAGTTTACCCATGTGCCTCTATTTTGCTGCTAATTTTTGGCTATCTAAACTATAGAAGGAAACAATAATAATATGAGTAAAAAAAATGTAATTAAAGGTAGATGGTTCGATATAAATAAAAAAATTAAAAAAAGATTAAATGCCAGATACCACAAAATTAAAGATTGGAAAATGGATCCAAAAGGTTATTTCCTTATTGGAGTGGATAGAAAAAAAAAAATAATTAGAGTGGGATATTGCAAATTTACTAAGCTAGGAAATTCACCTATTAATGATATGGTGGCTACGGTTAAAGGAAAAACAGCAATAGAAATAGTTAATACATTAATAAGAGAAAAATTTATTTCGACGCTTCAACACGCAGCTGATATGGGTATTGAACTTCAAAAAGCCGAACTATCTCTCAAATATGGTTTTAAATATATTCAAGACCAAGATTTAAAACTTGACAAATAAAATACTTTTTTGTAATACGCTATTAATACCGAAGTTTAGGTGGGGAACAATGTGAAATTCATTGACTGTTCCTGCAACGGTAAAAACGCAAGTTTAAGTCCGAGCGCCACCCGGTATAGCCCGCTGTTGAACGAAGGCCAGGAAAAGTCTAGTTCTGCAATGCAAAATTAGCAGTGGCATGAAAGGATATGCTTATGCTAATAAAATTAGTAAGAATATTAATAATTTTAAGTTTTCCATTTAATGCAGTATTTGCATCTGATGTACCAATAATTGTAATTGCTCCAAGTAAAAAAGCGCAATCTGTTTCAACCGTAGGAACATCTGTAACAGTGCTTGATGAAACATTTTTTAAAAATTCAAATGAGCTTTTTTTAGGAGATGCTTTATCAACGAACTCAACCAGCATTAATTTCTTTCAAAGTGGTGGTCACGGACAAACTTCAGCTATTCAATTAAGAGGTATGCCAAAAAGATATTCAACAGTTTATATCGATGGTGTTAAAATGTCAGATCCAGCAAGTCCATCGAACGATTTTAATTTTAATCATATTTTAACAAAAAATATAGCTAGAGTAGAAATTTTAAAAGGTAATCAAAGTTCCGTTTATGGAAGTGGGGCTATAGGAGGAACCATAAATATTACAACTAAAAAAGGTGAACCCGGTTTTCAAAAAAATCTACAATACAATAACGCATCCCATGGAACTCATAATTTATCACTTTCATTATCTGGGGCAAATGACAATGATGATTTTTATGTTGGTATAGAAAGATTTCAAACCGACGGGATGTCAGCAATGACTCATAATGATGAAGAAGATAGATATAGAAATAATACTATAGTTGCAAATTATGGTCGTAAATTTTCAGATAAAATAAAATTTGAAAGCAATCTAAGAGTTGCTGAAACTTATTCTCAGTATGACAAAGAAGTCGACACTTCTACAGCAGATCATAGTGAAGAGTTAGATGCTCTACAATCTTCAGCAAACATATCTTTAGTTTATGAACCCAATAGTCAATTCACTAATAAATTAACATTATCAAATGCTTATATCGAAAGAATTGTTGCGGAAACTCCAAATAGCGGTAACACAGCTCAAGATAATTATTATGGAACTAGATATGGGTTTATGTACTCAGGTAACTATAACTTTAATCTTGATAACAGTGTTGTGTTCGGATTTGAAAGAGAAGAGGATAAAATGGGATACAACAAAAATATGAGTGGTCGTAAAGATGACCATGCATATGTAACATCAACCTATTTTGATTATCAAAGCAGAGTTACTAATAATATTTACGCAACATTAGGCTCAAGATTTGATGAACATAAACATGCAGGCAATGAAGATTCACATAGAGCAACATTGGCTTATCTTTTTGATGACAAAACTACAAAGTTAAAAAGTTCTTATGGAACAGGATTCCGTTTTCCTTCTCTTTACGAACTTAATTGGCTTAACTCATTCAAATCTTCAATGAAAGCGGAAACCAGCGAAAGTTTTGATTTTGGAATTGAAAAATCTTTTTTAAACTCAGGTTTAAGTTTTGATGCTACCTATTTTAACATAAAGTATAACGATACACTTGAAGGTTGGAAGGGAACAGGAGATTGGACTACACACAACTTCCCTGGTGTAGTTAAATCTCAAGGTTTGGAACTTGATGGCAAATGGTTAAAAAGCGATCAGTTAAATTTTGGTTTGAATTATACTTATACATCCACTTATGATGGAGCAGAGCAAGACGACCCTGATCAGAATGCAAGTTATTTCATGACAGAATTGGTTCGAGTTCCTAGGCATTTAATTAATTTAAAAACAAATTTCAAAATTCCAAGTTATAAAGACTTAGATTTTTCTCTAAACACAAAGTTTTCAGATGATGCCAGAGATTATGGAAACGGAAACAGAACGTGGCGAGATGAAAGATTAGATGATTATATAGTAAATGATTTATCGATAAAGTATAATTTATGGAATAGTTTTGATCTATTTTTGGATATAAACAATATTTTGGATGAAAAATATGAGACCGTTAGAGATTATTCTCAAATGGATAGATCTTATAATTTTGGAATAAGACGATCTTATTAATATGATCGACTCTCCATGCAATAATATTTGTACAAAAGATCCAAACAGTGAGTTGTGTAAAGGATGTGGTCGTACGCAAGAAGAAATAGCCAATTGGCTATTTTATAATGATAAACAGAAAAAACAGGTTCTTACCTCAATAAAGAATAGAAATAAAAATTTTTAATATTTCCAATTATATGGTAAGTAAAAGTAAGATGAATAAATTATTTAACATTAGCAAAAAACAAATGTTCCCAATAGGACTAGTTTTAATTCTAGCTTTATCTAGACTTATTCCTCACCCATGGAATTTTACTCCAGTTATAGCAGTAGCAATGATGAGCGGTTATTTTTTTAAAAATATATATTTTTCTTTGTTTATCTTACTAATATCAATGTTAATTGCAGATGTATTCATAGGATTTTACGAAAATATGATTTTTGTTTATTTATCACTAGCATTAATTACATTTGTATTTTTTAAAATAATAAAAAAAATAAATTTTAAAAATTTGTTTATATACAGTTTTGCCGGTTCACTTATTTTCTTTATAGTTTCAAATTTTGGTGTTTGGGCATCAGGAAGTCCTGGACCTGGCGATATTCCATATGAAAGAAATTTAACTGGCTTAATAGAATGTTATATTTTAGCAATTCCATTTTTTGGAAATACTTTTTTATCGACTTTAATTTTTGCTTATCCAACAATATTTATTTATAAATCTTTACCCACCTGGTCCAGCCCCAGATAATTTTAATATTTTCCAAACGCCGGAAGCAGTTGCTACAATTTTGTTTGAAACAGATAATTCACATGTTAAAAAAACCATTGATTTAGTTTTTTTTTGAATTTTTGTAATTCCCACTAATTCTTGACCTAACTTAACTGCTGAAATAAATTTTAATTCCAAAGAAATGGTCACACACGGGCTATTGTCAGCTGCTCTGTGCGCAGCTGTACCTGCGCCAGCATCAACGACAGCAGATAAAAAACCACCATGAGTAATACCAGCAGCATTTAAGTGATTTTCGTTTATTGTAGTTTTAAATTGATATTCATTTTCCGAAATAGTTTTAAATAGAAGTCCACCATTGTGTTTCATAAAACCTGGTTTAATACTAATCTGTTCAAACTCTTTATTCATAGCTATTAAAATATAAATGTTAAAACTAATATAAATATAAGTATTAAAATAAAAAAATATATAACTGCTTTTTGAAGTGGCATAAGTTTATCTATTTAATCATAAAAAGTCTTATTTGGCGCGCCTGCTAGGAGTCGAACCCAGAACCTCCTGGTCCGTAGCCAAGCGCTCTATCCAATTGAGCTACAGGCGCTCAATGTTTTATTATCAAAGAATAAGTCCTATTTGAAGCGTCTTTATGCGTAATTTTTTTTGCAATTCCAATATTATATGTTGTTATTGATCGAAATTATTTTATCGTTTAACACATTAGTTAATTATGAGTTTTAAACAAAAAAATATAGTAATTACATCTGCAGTAAGAACTGCTATAGGCGGGGTTAATGGCTCATTAAAAAAAATACAGGCACACGATCTTGGATCAATCGTTATCAAAGAAGCTATAAAAAAATCAAATTTAAAACCTCATGAAATAGATGAAATAATAATGGGGCAAGTTTTAACAGGAGGCGCAGGACAAAATCCTGCTAGGCAAGCTGCAATTAATGCTGGTTTACCGATTGAAAAAACTGCGTATATAATTAATCAAGTTTGTGGATCAGGACTGAGAGCAGTTGCTGCAGGGCACCAATCAATTGCTTTAAATGATTCAAGCATAGTAGTTGCAGGCGGACAAGAAAGTATGTCAAATGCAAAAGATACAGTAATTAAAGATGGTCTTTGGGATGCGTTTAATAATTATCATATGGGAGTTACCGCAGAAAATGTTGCAAAGAAATGGGAAATTTCAAGAGTAGAGCAAGATAATTTTGCTCTGTCATCACAACTAAAAGCTAACAAATCACAAAAAGAAGGAAAGTTTAAAGATGAAATTATTTCATTATCTATTAAAAATCAAAAAGCTAAATTTGAAAAAGATGAACATCCTAGAGAGGGCATGACTTTAGAAAGACTATCAAAATTAAAACCTGCATTTAAAAAAAATGGTACTGTAACAGCAGGGAATTCTTCGGGAATAAATGACGGAGCTGCAGCAGTTGTTTTAATGCAAGAAGAAGAATCTAAAAAAAGAGATTTAAAACCCCTGGCTAAAATTATTAGTTGGGCCACGTGTGGAGTAGATCCATCTTTAATGGGTTCAGGCCCAATTCCCGCATCAAAAAAAGCTTTAGAAAAAGCTGGATGGAAAGTAAATGATTTAGATTTAATCGAGTCAAATGAGGCCTTTGCTGCCCAAAGTTTGGCGGTAATAAAAGATTTAAAAATACCAAATGAAAAGGTAAATGTTAATGGAGGAGCTATTGCTTTAGGCCATCCAATCGGAGCTTCAGGGGCACGTATCCTTGTGACACTTTTACACGAGATGGCAAAAAGGAATTCTAAAAAAGGACTGGCTACCCTTTGTATTGGCGGAGGTATGGGAATAGCAATGTGTTTAGAGCGTAATTCTTAATTTTTTTTTAAATACTTTTTTAGAATTACTTTTTGTACCCAAAATTTTCCGTCTAAATTTTTATATTTAGGCACAAATAGTTTTCCTAAATTTTCTAAAATTAGCGTCATAGCTGTAGTGTGAATATTTACATGGCTGAAAAAGGATTAAATTGTGGTATAAATAAAACAGTAATTATGGCCACAAAAATAACTGTTCCAGATATAGGTGATTTTGAAAATGTAGAGATAATCGAAATCTTAACTAAGCCCGGTTCTTTAATTAAAAAAAATGACCCTATTGTTACATTGGAAAGTGATAAATCGAGCGTAGAAGTTCCATCGCCTTTTGAAGGAAAAATTTCTTCCGTGGAAGTAAAAATAGGAGATAAAGTTTCAAAAGGAAGTATTTTAGCAACTATTGAAGAAAATCAATCTAAAGTTTCTGAAAAAATAAAACACAATGAAAAACCACAACAAGTTAATCAAAAAGAAGAGAAACCGCTGGTATTAAAAGATGAAGAAGTTTTGCCTCAAACAGAAAGGATTATCAAAGAAGCGGAATCAACAGTAATTAAACCGAAAAAAAAAGAAATAATAAAAAAAATTCCTGCTCGCTCAAATGGAGCTGATATTGATCCGGTAGAAACAAAAGAATGGCTAGATTCCTTAAGCGCAGTAATCCTTAAAGATGGTTCGGATAGAGCACATTATATTTTAAAAAAATTAATTGATGAAACTTACAAAGAGGGCGCTAATAAACCATTAACAAGAAACACTCCCTATATAAATACTATATTACCAGAGAATGAAGTTAAATCTCCTGGTGATCAAAATATTGAAAGAAAAATAAGATCTTTAATTAGATGGAATGCCGCTGCAATGGTTGTAAAAGCAAATAAAAAAAATCCAGAACTTGGTGGTCATATAGGTACATTTGCTTCAGCAGCCACTCTTTATGATGTTGGTATGAATCATTTTTGGAGAGCAAAAAATAATAAATTTGGAGGAGATTTAATTTATTTTCAAGGTCATAGCGCTCCAGGAATGTATGCAAGAGCTTTTTTAGAAGGAAGACTTACGGTAAATCAATTAGGTAATTTTAGACAAGAAGTGGGTGTCAATGGACTTTCATCTTATCCTCACCCTTGGCTAATGCCTAAATTTTGGCAATTCCCCACAGTATCAATGGGTCTTGGTCCAATTTTATCAATCTATCAGGCTAGATTTACAAAATATTTAATTAATAGAGGTTTATTAAAAAATGAAGATAGAAAAATTTGGGCCTTTCTTGGTGATGGAGAAATGGATGAGCCTGAATCTTTAGGAGCTATTGGATTAGCAGCACGAGAAAAATTAGATAATTTAATATTTGTTATTAATTGCAACCTACAAAGATTAGATGGGCCCGTTAGAGGAAATGGAAAAATCATTCAAGAATTAGAAGGTATTTTTAGAGGAGCAGGCTGGAATGTAATAAAAGTAATTTGGGGCTCGTATTGGGATCCTTTAATAGCAAAAGATAAAAGTGGTTTATTAGTAAAAAGAATGAATGAGTGTGTAGATGGGGAGTACCAAGCTTTTAAAGCTAAAGGAGGAGCTTATGTAAGGGAGAAATTTTTTGGCAAGTATCCCGAACTAAAAGATTTAGTATCATCTATGACTGATAGAGATGTATGGAAACTTAATAGAGGAGGACATGACCCTCACAAGGTTTATGCCGCCTATGATGCTGCCATGAAAAACAAGGGTCAACCTACAGTTATTTTAGCCAAAACAATTAAAGGCTATGGCATGGGTAAATCTGGAGAAAGTACCAATATTACTCACCAACAAAAAAAATTAGGAGAAGAAGATCTTCTTTATTATAGAGATCGATTTGACATTCCACTTACTGATAAACAAGTAAAAAATATTGAATTTTATAAACCAGGAGAAAAATCAGAGGAAATAAAATATCTTAAAGAAAGAAGAATGAAGCTTGGTGGAAATTTACCAGAGCGGACTTCTTATGCGAAACCTATAAAAAAACCTTCGAAAGATATTTTTGAAAATATGCTAAAATCTTCAGGAGATCGTGAAATGTCTACGACAATGGCCCTTGTAAGAATGCTAACCAGTTTGCTAAGAGATAAAAATATTGCTGCAAGATTGGTGCCAATCATTCCAGATGAGGCTAGAACCTTTGGAATGGAAGGTTTTTTTCAAAAGATTGGTATTTATGCACACGAAGGACAAAAATATGAACCCGAAGATTCTGAGCAGCTGAGCTCTTATAAAGAAGATAAAAAAGGCCAAGTTTTAGAAGAAGGAATTACGGAATCAGGATCAATATCCTCATGGATAGCGGCAGGCACATCTTATACTAATCACGATTTAGAAATGATACCAATTTATACCTTTTACTCTATGTTTGGCTTTCAAAGAGTTATGGATCTTATTTGGGCCGCTGGTGATTCTCAAGCTAGAGGATTCTTAATAGGAGCAACAGCAGGCAGAACAACTTTAGCAGGGGAAGGGCTACAACACCAAGATGGACATAGTCACTTACTTGCATCAACCATTCCAAATTGTGTTAGCTACGACCCTACTTTTGCTTATGAGCTAGCAGTGATTTTAAAAGAAGGGTTAACCAGAATGCATGATAGACAAGAAAATATTTTTTATTACGTGACTGTAATGAATGAAAATTATAAGCACCCAACAATTCCAAGAGATTGTGAAAAAGGCATACTCAAGGGAATGTATTTGTTTAAGGAATTTAACAATAAAGGAAAAACTAAAATTCAATTACTGGGATGTGGAACAATATTGAGAGAAATGTTAGCTGCGGCAGAAGTTTTAAGTAAAGAGTATGGCGTTGATAGCGATGTTTGGAGTGTAACAAGTTTTAATGAATTAAGAAGAGAAGGAATGGAGACTGAAAGAAAAAATCTTCTTAATCCTGGGGAAAAACCAGAAAAATCATATGTTCAAAAATGCTTAAGCAAAAGAGATGGACCAATTATAGCTGCCTCTGATTATATGAGAAGTTACGCAGATCAAATAAGACCCTATCTTTCAAAACCATTTTATTCATTTGGAACTGATGGGTACGGAAGAAGTGATAGTAGAAAAAAATTGAGAAAATTTTTTGAAGTTGATAAAGAACACATTGTAACATATGCATTAAGTGCATTAGCTAAAGAACAGCTTATTCCATCAAAGTATGCTGAAAAGGCAATGAAGAAATATAGCATTGATAAAGATAAACCTATTCCTACAGAATTATAAAAATGTCAGATGAAAAAAAAATAGTCAGCGCAAGTCCGAAAGTTAGAAAATTAGCAAGAGAGTTTGGAGCGGATATATATCAAATACAAGGTTCTCAAAGAGAAGGAAGAGTTTCGGAAGAAGACGTAAAATCATTTGTTAAAGAATCAATTTCTGGAAAAATAGAAAAAAAACAAGCCACAACTTCATTGCAGTATGAACATTCCGAATTTGGTGAAATTGATATAAAACCTATTCCGCGTTTAAAAAAAATTGCAGGTCCCCACCTAGAAAATTCGTGGAGAGAAATTCCACATGTTACACAACATGATGAAGCGGATATTACTGAAATAGAAAAGTTTAGAAAATCTTTAAGAGATCTCTATACCGGAGAAAAACTTTCAATTACTGCATTACCGTTTATTATAAGAGCTTTAGTAAAAGCTTTAAAAGATTATCCAAATTTTAATTCTTCATTAGATTTAAAAAAAGAAAAACTTATATATAAAAAATACTTTCACATAGGAGTAGCAATGGATACGCCTCATGGCTTGATGGTTCCAAAAATTAGAGATGCAGACAAAAAAGACATAACTGAGCTAGGAAAAGAATTAAAAAAAATCGCCAAACTCTGCAAAGATCTAAAAATTGATAAAAAAGAATTTTTTGGTGGATCAATGACAATTTCAAGCTTGGGAGGAATTGGTGGTAGTTTTTTCACACCAATTATTAATCAGCCAGAAGTTGCTATTTTGGGTATTGGAAGAGCAACAACCAAACAAGTTTTTGTAGATAATAAATATGAAAATAAAATAATGCTTCCTTTATCTTTATCCTATGATCATAGAGTTATAGACGGTGCAGAAGGAGCACGTTTTTGTGCTCATTTAAGAGAAAGTTTAGGAAAAGATTTCGCCTATAAATTAGCGGTATAGTTCTATTTATGAAAAAAGCTGTATCGTTTACTTGTTTAGTTGTTTGCACATTAATTTGGGGGACTACTTTTATAGCACAAGATCAGGGCATGGATAATATAGGCCCTTTTACCTTTAATAGTGTAAGATTTTATGTTGGCTTTTTAGCTGTAGCCCCTTTTGTTTTTTTATTTGAAAAAAAAAAAATAAAACAGCAAACAAGAAATAGATCTTCTGAATTTATAAAACTTATAATTCCAGTAGGAATATTTTTGACTTTAGGATGTATTTTTCAACAAGTTTCTTTGCTTTATACAGATGTGGCAAATTCTGCTTTTTTTACAATATTTTACGTACCAATGGTCCCTATTATTGTTTATTTTTTATTCTCTGAAAAGCTACACTGGTCTATATGGCCATCTGTATTTGCATGTGTAGTTGGGGGTTATTTTTTAAGCGATATTAATAATGTTGAAGTTAGATTTGGTGATGCGCTCGTTTTAATCGGTGCTGTATTTTGGGCATTGCATATTATTTATATTGGCAAAATTATCCTTAAATTTGATTTACCTTTTTTTATTGCTTTAATGCAAAATCTAATAGTAGCGACCTTATCTTTTGTGCTTGTTTTAATATTTGAGGAAGTAGATTTTTCAAAAATTAAGTTGGAAACAATAGAAATTTTATATGCAGGAATTTTATCAGGCGGTGCTGCATTTGCTTTACAAATATTTGGACAAAAAAATATTTCAGCTGCTCCAGCGGCAATAGTAATGTCACTTGAAGGAGTTGTTGCAGCAATTTCTGCATGGCTAATTTTAAGTCAAATATTGGGAATTAATAATATAATTGGGTGTACGCTTATTCTCGGCGGTGTTTTGTTATCACAGTTAGCACCAATTTATAAAAGAAATTATAAATAAACTATTCCTAAAATAAAAAAGGATAGAATTATTCTATACGCTATAAATATACTTAAGCTAAATTTTTTAATAAAATTAAAAAAAAGTGCAATTGTTATATAAGAAAATATAAAGGAGAATATGATTGCGATTATAGCTAAAAAATTTAATTCTGGGCTTCCCACTTTATATATATCATATATTCCTAAGAGACTTGCGGCAGCTAAGGTGGGGATTGAAAGGAAAAATGAGATTTTTGCTGAATCAATTCTTCCAAAGCCTAAAAATCTTCCCGCAGTGATAGTAATACCCGATCTACTGACTCCTGGTATTAGAGATAGTATTTGAAATAGACCTATAAAAATTGCGGATCTTTTATTAAATTCTTTTTCAATTTTTTTAGAAATTTTTGATTTATCACTTATATAAAGCAAAACTCCAAATACTAAACTCATCCAACCAATGAGTTCTAAACTTCTGAGATTATTTATAATTCCTGTTTCATATAATATGTATCCAACAGGTATAATTGGAATAGTACCTATAAGAATTTTTATTAAAAAATTTTTATTTTTTATAAAATTAAATAAATCTTTTCTGAAATAAAATACAATTGCTATTAATGACCCTAAGTGCAAACATATATCAATTAATAAACTTTGATTTACAAAAGAGTAATAGTTTGAAACCAAAACCAAATGAGCAGCAGAACTAACAGGTAAAAATTCCGATACTCCTTGAATGATTGCAAGAATTAATATTTCTACAGAAGAAAGCATGGATAACCAGTATTGCATAGCAGATATGCAATATAAATCACAAATTTGGTGGATTTTTTAAATTATAGGTCAGTAAATATGTCCTAAAAAGGCTTTTAGCCCCATATATATTGGTATAAAAACATAGCTGGAAATTAATATATGTCAGACAAAATGTTAAAATTTGTAAAAGTTAATCAACAAACCCCTGAAAAAAGGGAAGTTAAAAAAAGGGTTGATGATTTTAAAGAAATTTATGATGAATTTATTAATGAGAAGGCTAAAGAACAATCAAGCAGGTGTTCTCAATGTGGAGTTCCTTTTTGTCAGATACACTGTCCTTTACACAATAATATTCCAGATTGGTTAAAACTTGCTGCAGAGGGAAGATTGCAAGAAGCAAGTGAATTAGCACATAGTACAAATAACATGCCCGAAGTTTGTGGCCGTATATGTCCGCAAGATAGATTGTGTGAAGGAAATTGCGTTATTGAAAGATCTGGTCATGGAACAGTTACGATAGGATCTATTGAAAAATATATTACAGATACTGCTTGGGAAAAAGGATGGATAAAACCATTTAAAATTTCTAAAGAAATTAATCAGTCCGTTGGTATTATTGGAGCAGGTCCAGCTGGCCTAGCCTGTGCTGAAGAACTTAGAAAATTAGGTTATAAAATAGTAATATATGATCGTTACGATAGAGCGGGAGGATTATTAATTTATGGTATACCGAATTTTAAATTAGAAAAGTTTGTAGTTGAAAGACGAACTAATTTATTAAAAAAAAGTGGAATTGAATTTAAACAAAACATTGAAATTGGTAAGGAAATTTCATTAGAAACGCTAAAACAAAAACATGATGCGGTTTTAATAGCAACTGGAGTATACAAACCTAGAGAAGTTGATTTACCCGGGAACAATTTAAAAAATATTTTTCCTGCTATGGAATTTTTAACTGCCTCTAATCGTAAAGGATTAGGGGATAAGGTTAAAAATTTTGATAATGGAGATCTTAATACTCAAAATAAAGATGTTATTGTAATCGGAGGAGGAGATACCGCTATGGATTGTGTAAGAACTGCAATTAGGCAAAACGCAAAATCTGTTAAATGCCTTTACAGAAGGGATAGAGAAAACATGCCTGGTTCCGCGCGGGAAGTTTATAATGCGGAAGAAGAGGGTGTAAAATTTATTTGGTTATCAAATCCGAAAAAATTTATAGGAAAAGAGAAAGTTTCTTCAGCAATAGTTGAAAAAATGAAATTAAGTGAACCAGATGAATCTGGCAGAAAAAAACCTTTACCAATTCAAAATTCTGATTTTGAAATGAAAGTTGATATGGTAATAAAAGCTTTAGGTTTTGATCCAGAGAATTTACCCAAGCTATTCAACAACCCAAATCTTATAGTTACTAAGTGGGGGACTATAAAAGTTAATTTGAAAACAATGGAAACCAATATACCTGGCGTTTTTGCAGCTGGCGATATAATACGCGGTGCATCTTTGGTTGTTTGGGCAATTAGAGATGGCAGAGAGGCTGCTCTGTCAATACAAAAATATTTGCAAAATAAAAAACTAAATAAAATTAAAGCGGCATGAAATGAAATTATATAAAAAAAATTTAAAAAAATTAATAAAAGCGAAAGCATATAATTCAAATTATGAACATGATGCGTGTGGAGTGGGTTTTATAGCATCAACCGAAGGTATAAAATCTCGAAAAGTTGTCGAGTTTGGCATAGAAGCTTTAAAAGCTGTTTGGCATAGAGGTGCAGTAGACGCAGATGGAAAAACGGGCGATGGCGCAGGTATTCATATTGAAATTCCAGATAAATTTTTTATAGAAAGAATAGAAAACGCTGGAAGAAAACACGATAGTGGAAAAATATGTGTCGGCATGATTTTTCTTCCTAGAAATGATTACTCTTCTCAAGAAAAATGTAAAACTATAGTAGAAAACGAATTATTAAGTCGAAATTACTATATTTATCGCTGGAGACAAGTGCCCGTTAATACCAATGTGCTTGGAATTAAAGCAGAAAATAATAGACCAGAGATTGTCCAAATAATATTTAAATCAAATAATGATCTAAGTGAAGATGATCTTGAAAGAGATTTATTTGTTGTCAGAAAAAAAATTGAAAAGAAATCTAGTGAGGAAAATATTAAAGATTTTTATATATGCTCATTTAGCTCAAGATCAATTATTTATAAAGGCATGTTTTTGGCTGAAGCATTATCAGACTTTTATCCAGATTTAAGAGACAAAAGATTTATTTCACGATTTGCAATTTTTCATCAGAGATATTCTACAAATACTTTTCCAAGTTGGGATTTGGCGCAACCTTTTAGAACTTTAGCCCATAACGGGGAAATTAATACACTTAAAGGGAATATTAATTGGATGAAAATTCATGAACAAGATATGAGTAATAAACTTTTTAGCGATAGTGATATAGAGACATTAAAACCAGTTATTTCAGCTGGAGCTTCCGATTCAGCTGCTTTAGATAATGTTTTTGAATTACTTGTTAGATCAGGAAAGTCAGTTCCGTTAGCAAAACTTATGTTAATACCTGATGCATGGTCTAAAAGAAGAAAAACAGTTCCTAAAATTCACCAACAATTATTTAATTTTTTAAATAGTAGTATTGAACCATGGGATGGACCGGCCGCCATATCAGCTACAGATGGCAAATGGATAATTGCTGCTTCAGATAGAAATGGACTTCGTCCGTTAAGATATACGGTTTCATCAGAAAAATTTTTGTTCGCTGGATCAGAAACAGGTATGGTTCCGATTTTAAATGACAAAATTATTTCTAAAGGCAGATTAGGTCCTGGACAAATTATTGCTGTAGATTTAACAAAAGGTAAAATTTACGACAGCAAAAGTATTAAAAATATAATTTCAAGAGATTATAAAAAATATAATAAACAGATAATAGATTTAGATAAAAAATTTGATATATCAAAAGAAAAATTTTACTTTACTGGCGAAGAATTAAGAAGAAGACAATTTTTGGCTGGGATGAATATTGAAGATCTTGAGCTTATACTACATCCAATGGTGGAACTGTCGAAAGAGGCAGTCGGATCTATGGGGGATGATACACCTACAGCAGTATTATCAGATAGATATCGACCTTTATCACATTTCTTTAGACAAAACTTTAGCCAAGTTACTAATCCTCCAATTGATTCTTTAAGAGAGAACGAAGTAATGAGTTTAAAAACCAGATTTGGAAATCTCGGAAACATTTTAGATTTTGAAAATTTAACAAAAGAAAATATTTATGTGTTAAATAGTCCAATTTTATCAAATTCGCAATTCGAAAAATTCTTTAATTTTTTCAAAAAAAATATAAAAGTTTTAGACTGTACTTTTGATATTAACAAAGGACTAAAAGAAAGATTAAACGAATTAAGAGTTGAATCTGAAATTGCTGTTAGAGAAGGGAGTAAAAATTTAATTTTAAGTGATAAAAATATTAATGAAAAAAGAGCTCCTATACCTATGGCATTGGCTATCGGGGCAATAAATTCTAGACTAGTAGATCTAGGAATAAGGGGATTTGCATCAATTAATGTTCAAACTGGAGAGGTTCTTGATACACATTCTTTTGCAGTTTTATTAGGCGTTGGAGCAACAACCATTAATCCATACATTGCATTCGACTCAATTTATCAAAGGTACGAAAAAAAGTTGTTTGGAAGTTTAAATTTTAGAGAATGTATAAGTCGCTTTATAAAATCAGTCGATAACGGTTTGCTTAAAATTATGTCTAAGATGGGTATTTCTGTTCTTAGCGCTTATAGAGGTGGGTGCAATTTTGAGGCTGTTGGTTTAAGTAGAGCACTTGTAGCAGAATATTTTCCAGGTATGGTGTCGAGAATTTCAGGCATTGGAATTTTTGGTATAGAAAAAAAAATAAAATCACTACACAAAAAAGCTTTTCAAAAAAGTATTTCTATTCTTCCAATAGGCGGAATTTACAAATACAGAAAAAATGGCGAAACTCATCAGTATCAAGGGCAATTAATACATTTGCTGCAGAATGCCGTAGCCACAAACTCCTACGAAGACTATAAAAAATATGCAAGAGGAATCTATGATTTACCAGTGATAAATTTAAGAGATCTTTTAGATTTTAAAAATATAAAAAAACCAATTGATATTAAAGAAGTTGAAACTATTGATGAATTAAGAAAAAGATTTGGAAGCGGAAGTATGTCACATGGAGCTTTATCTGCCGAAGCTCACGAGACATTAGCCATAGCAATGAATAGGATTGGAGCTGCATCTTGCAGTGGTGAAGGTGGCGAAGATCCAAAAAGATTTATTAAAATGGACAATGGTGATAGTGCAAATTCTAAAGTAAAACAAATAGCATCAGCTAGATTTGGGGTTACTATAGAATACTTAAATAATTGTACCGAAGTTGAAATAAAAATTGCTCAAGGTGCTAAACCGGGCGAAGGTGGTCAGCTTCCCGGATTTAAAGTATCAAAGGAAATAGCAAGACTAAGACACTCTACACCTGGTGTAACTTTAATATCACCTCCGCCACATCATGATATTTATTCAATCGAGGATTTAGCCCAACTTATTTATGATCTTAAACAGGCCAATCCAAAGGCAAGGGTAGGTGTAAAATTAGTAGCATCCACAGGAGTTGGAACTATTGCTGCAGGCGTTGCAAAAGCTAAAGCAGATGTAATTTTAATTTCAGGGCATTCTGGAGGTACTGGCGCCAGTCCTCAAACTAGCGTGAAGTATGTTGGTATTCCTTGGGAGATGGGATTGACAGAAGCAAATCAAATTTTAACTCTTAATAGTCTTAGACACAAAGTTACTCTAAGAACAGATGGCGGAATAAAAACAGGGAGGGACGTTGTTATTGCAGCTATGATGGGTGCGGAAGAGTTTGGAATTGGAACGACATCGCTTGTAGCCATGGGATGCATAATGGTTAGACAATGTCATTCAAATACATGTCCAGTTGGAGTTTGCACGCAAGATGATAGTTTGAGGAAAAAATTTACAGGGACACCAGAAAAAGTTGTTAATTTATTTTCTTTTATTGCCGAAGAAGTAAGAGAAATTTTGGCTAGTTTAGGATTTAGAACTTTAAACGAAATAGTAGGAAGAACAGATCTTTTAAAACAAGTAAGTAGAGGAACAAAAGATCTAGATGATTTAGATTTGAGCCCACTATTAGTTCAAGCTGATCCAGGAAAAAATAACAGGTACGGTTTACCAAACTTTATTAATGAAGTTCCACCAACTTTAGATGAAAAAATTTACATTGATATTAAAAAATTGCTTGATCAAAAAAATAAAATTAATTTAAATTACGAAATTAAAAATGTACATAGAGCAGTAGGTACTAGACTATCTCATTATATTTATAAGAAGCTAGGAAAAGAAAAAATTCATAAAGATTTTATTACAATTAATTTACAAGGCTCTGCAGGCCAATCTCTCGGAGCTTTTGCTATAAAGGGTTTAAAGCTAAATGTTATAGGTGACGCCAATGACTACGTGGGGAAAGGTCTTTCGGGGGCAACAATAATTGTAAAACCTTCCTCAGAAAGTAATTTAGTAAGTTATGAAAATACAATTATTGGAAATACAGTGCTATATGGAGCTACATCTGGAAAACTTTTTGCTGCTGGGCAATCAGGAGAAAGGTTTGCTGTCAGAAATTCTGGAGCAGAAGCTGTAATAGAAGGTTGTGACTCAAATGGATGTGAATACATGACAGGTGGCTGTGTTGTTATTTTAGGAAAAGTTGGTGATAATTTTGCAGCTGGAATGACCGGGGGAATGGCTTTTATTTATGACCCAACAGAAGAATTTGAAAATTATGTAAATAATAATTCTGTAGTTTGGCAAAAACCAGAAACAGAATATTGGAAAAATTATTTAAAAAATTTAATTGATGAACATCATAAAGAAACAAATTCTAAAATTGCAGAAAAAATATTAATAAATTTTAGTCATGAAGTTAAAAAATTTAAACAAGTTTGTCCAAAAGAGATGCTAAATAAATTGTCAAATCCATTAACATATAAATTAAAAGTTTCAAAAGCTGTTTAATAAAACCTATAATTCTTTAATAATATAGTTTAATTCTCTACATATTTTTTTTATATGTACTTTACTTGAAAGACTATGATCTCCATTTTTAATTTTAATCAATTTTCTTTTTGAATTTTTGCAAATGTTAAATATTTTTTTCGAATAAATAAATGGTACAGACTCATCTTTTGTTCCATGAAATAAAACAATAGGAATTTTTAAATTAATTTTATTACTTAGTATTTTATTTTTTCTACCATCAAAAATTAACTGTTTCGTAATTGGATATATATATTTCCCATGTTCAAGTTGGTATATTTTTTTTTTCATAATTGTATCTTTTATTTTTTTACTAAACTTTTTCCACATCAAATTTTCTAGAAATTCTGGGGCAGACCCAATACCAATAAAGCCTTTTATTTTTTTTTTAAAAGTTGAGAAAAGATTTAAAGCTATCCAACTGCCCATACTCGATCCTATAAAAATTAAATTACTATTTTTATTTATTTTTGATTTAATTAGTTGTTTAGCCTGGGCGGTCCATTTTGTTATATTGCCTTTTTCAAAGCTGCCTGTAGATTTTCCATGACCCGAATATTCAAATTTAAGAAAATTTAACTTTTTCTTTCTACAAAACTTTTGGATAGCAGTAGGCTTTTTTCCCACCATATCTGACATAAAACCATGAAAAAAAACAACCATTATTTGGCTATTTTTTTTCATAAATAAATATTTAATTTTTTCTTTGTTTAAAGTTGTAAAATATTTAGATCTTTTGTAACTCATTTGACATACTATAATATTTCAAAACAATGAAAAAAAAAATCAAAGTTTTACAAGTTATACCTAGACTAGGTTATGGAGGTGCAGAAACAGGCTGTTTTGATCTAGCACATTTTTTGCACGAGCAAGGTGCAAAATCTTTTGTCATAACTAATGGAGGAGAACTATTAAAATTTGTTAACAAAAAAAAAGTAAAAGTATTTAGACTGCCAGTTCACTCAAAAAATCCAATTTTAATGTTATTAAATACAATAATAATCTTTTTTATAATACTTATTTACAATATTAATATTGTTCATGCCAGAAGCAGAGCGCCAGCTTGGTCTTGTTTTTTGGCTTCAAAACTTTCCTTTAGAAAATTTGTAACAACATTTCATGGAACTTATAATTTTAGTAATAATGTTAAAAAATTTTATAATTCAATAATGGTCAGATCTCACCTAGTAATAGCAGGATCAAATTTTATTTTTTCTCATATAAATAAAAATTATGAAAATTTTTTTAAAAGTTCTAAAAGAAAACTTTTAGTTGTTTTCAGAGGAATAAATACTAATTATTTTAATCCCCAAAAAATTTTACCTATTAAGTTAGATAAATTTTCTAAACAAAATAATATAGATAGAAATAAATTTATTATTTTATTGCCTGGCAGATTAACAGCCTGGAAAGGACAAAAAATATTTATAGAGGCAATAAAACTGCTTTCAGAAAATAAAGATGCATCTTCATTTGAGGCAATTATTCTTGGCGGCGATCAAGGAAGGAATGTTTATAAGAAACAATTACTTGTTCTAGTTCAACAATACAGACTTTCTAAAATTATTAAATTTATAGATGGTTGTGAAGAGATGCCAGTTGCATATGGAGTAGCTAACTTGGTTTGTTCAACTTCATATGAGCCAGAAGCATTCGGAAGAGTTTCAGTTGAAGCGCAATCAATGCAGATTCCAATAATTGCTAGTGATATAGGAGGTTCAAGAGAAACTATAATTGACGGCAAAACTGGATATCTATTTAAAAATAAGGATCCAAAGGCTTTAGCCGACGCAATTATTACAGTAATGCAAAAAGACTACAATTCACTAAAATCTATTGGTATTGAGGGTAGAAAAAATGTATTAAAAAAGTTTGATGTTGATAAAATGTGTCAGACTACCTTTACTGAATATAAAAAATTGATAGAGTTGTCTCAATAAATGCCAGATATAAAATTGTCAGATGGGAAAAAGATTCCATTTTCAAAAAAAATAAATGGGTTTGAAATAGCAAGTAAGATCAGCAAATCTCTAGCTAAAGAAGCTTGTATTATGAGTGTTGATGGGAGCTTAAAAGATTTAAGTTTTTCAATAAGTAAAAATGCTGAGGTAAGAATAATAACACTAAAAGATAAAGAAGGTTTAGAAGTTATTAGGCATGATGCTGCGCATGTATTAGCTATGGCAGTACAAGAATTATTTCCTGGAACACAAGTAACCATCGGTCCAGTTATAGAAGATGGTTTTTATTACGATTTTGCTAGGAAAGCACCTTTTACTAATGAAGATTTGGTAAAAATAGAAAAAAAAATGAGAGATATTGTAGATCGTGATGAAGAAACTAAAAGAGAAGTTTGGAAAAGGGAAGAAGCAATAAAACATTTTAAAAAAATAGGAGAACATTACAAAGCTGAAATAATAAAGGACATACCAAAAAATGAAGAGGTTTCTATCTATCATCATGGCAAATGGCATGATTTATGCAGAGGACCTCATCTTGCGTCTACGGGAAAAATTGGCAAAGCTTTTAAACTTACAAAAGTTTCAGGAGCATACTGGAGAGGTAATTCAAAAAATGAAATGTTGCAAAGAATATATGGTACATGTTGGGCCAGTAAAAAAGAATTAGACGAATATCTTCAAAGATTAGAAGAGGCAGAAAAAAGAGATCACAGAAAATTAGGCAGAGAAATGGATTTATTTCACTTTAGAGAAGAAAGTCCCGGAGCAGTGTTTTGGCATCATAAAGGATGGACTTTATTTCAAACCCTAGTTGATTATATGAGAAAAAAACAAAAAAAAGCTGGTTATAAAGAAATAAATACTCCAGAAATATTAGATAAAACTTTATGGGAACAATCAGGACATTGGGAAAAATTTGGTGAAAATATGTTTACTTCAGACACACCTGATGAAAAAACATTTGCAATAAAACCAATGAACTGCCCCGGATGTATTCAAGTATTTAATCAAGGACTTAAAAGTTATAGAGATCTTCCTCTTAAGCTATCAGAGTTTGGTAAAGTTCACAGATACGAACCCTCCGGAGCTCTACATGGCTTGTTGAGAGTCAGAGCCTTTACCCAAGACGATGCACATATTTTTTGTACAGAGGATCAAATTACAGACGAATGTTTAAGTATAACTAATTTAATATTGGAAATTTATAAAGACCTTGGATTTGAAAATGTTTTGCTGCAATTTTCTGATAGACCAGAAAAAAGAGTAGGAGATGATAAAATTTGGGATAAAGCTGAATCAGCGTTATTAAAAGCAATTAAAGAATCAAAGTTAAAGTACGAAATTAATAAGGGAGAGGGAGCATTTTACGGGCCGAAAATAGATTTTGTACTTCGAGATACTATTGGACGTGACTGGCAGTGTGGAACTTTACAAGTAGATTTAAATCTTCCTTCAAGGTTAGGAGCATCCTATGTTGCTACCGATGGATCGAAAAAAGTTCCTGTAATGCTACATCGTGCCTTATTTGGTTCATTGGAGAGATTCATCGGAATTTTGATTGAACATTATGCTGGAAAATTACCATTATGGCTTGCCCCGTTACAAGTTGTAGTTTTACCAATAGCTTCTGAATTTGACAATTATGCAAAAAATATATTTAAACAATGTATTAAAGCAGGTATAAACACCGAAGTGGATTTAAAAAATCAAAAGATAAATTACAAAATTAGAGAGCATTCGTTATCTAAAGTGCCCTTGTTATTAATATGTGGGCAGAAAGAAGTTGATAATAATAGTGTAACTATTAGAAAATTAGGATCTGAAAAGCAAGAAACGCTTCCACTTGATCAAGCAATTAAAAATATATCTGAAAAAAACAAGTTCCCAATAAACTAAGTGTCATTTCAAAAACAAAATTATTTTCAAAAAAGAACTAAGCCTAAGGGCCCAAAAGCAAATGAAAGGATTAGGGCTCCACAAGTACAAGTGATAAGTAGTGATGGTAAAAATCTTGGCACCATTAATACGCAGGAAGCAATTAACATGGCAAAGCAAGAAGGTTTAGATTTAATAGAAATTTCACCAAACGCAAATCCACCTGTTTGCAAAATTATTGACATTGGAAAATATAAATATGATTTACAAAAAAAAGCAAATAAAGCAAAAAAGAAACAAAAGGTAATTAATTTAAAGGAAATTAAATTGAGGCCAGTTACCGAAATACACGATTACAATTTTAAAATTAAAAATGCACAAAGATTTTTAACAAAAGGCGACAAAGTAAAGTTTACAGTTCAGTTCCGAGGAAGAGAGATGCAGCACACAGGTTTAGGCTACGATCTTATGCAACGTATAATAAATGACACTTCTAAATATGGAAAAGTTGAAGTAAACCCCAAGTTTGAAGGAAAACAAATAATAATGATAATTCAATCTTTATAATTTTATTGTAAAATAAATATAAAGTTTGTATAAACTCCGTTGATTTTATGCCTAAATTAAAAACTAAAAGTTCAGCAAAAAAAAGATTTAGATTAACTGCTAGAGGTAAAGTAAAAATGCCTCAAGCAGGCAAAAGACATGGTATGATTAAAAGAACAAATTCGCAAATTAGAAAACAAAGAGGTACTACGATTATGTCCAAACAAGATTCAAAAATAGTGAAGTCGTACATGCCTTACAGCTTAAGAGGATAAAATGGCAAGGGTAAAAAGAGGAACAACAAGTCATGCTCGACACAAAAAAGTTTTAAAACAAGTTAAAGGTCAGTTTGGAAGAAGAAAAAATACTATACGTGTTGCAAAACAGGCTCTAGAAAAAGCAATGCAGTACGCTTATAGAGATAGACGATCTAAAAAAAGAGAATTTCGATCTCTATGGATACAAAGAATAAATGCTGGTGTAAGAGCTGAGGGAATCACTTATTCAAAGTTCATCCATGGTCTGAACAAGTCAGGAATTAAGCTTGATAGAAAAGTATTAGCAGATATTGCCTATAATAACCCAGAAGTATTCAAATCTATTGTAAAAAAAGCGCAATCTTCCCTTAACTAATATAAAGAATTAAAATTTTGAAGCTGCTTCATCCCTATTTTAAAGGAAAAAGAGATAGTGTATCTTCAATAAAACAGAGAATCATTAACGAAATTTGATATGGAAAATTTTAATAAAATTGAATCTGAAATTTTAAATAAAATAAAAGATATAAAAGATCGAAGTTCTTACGAATCGATTAAAACTGAAATTTTTGGAAAAAAAGGAGTAATTACTGAACTTTTTAAAAAAATAGGTAGTTTAGATCAAGATCAAAGAAAAGATTATGCTTCAAACTTAAATTCTTTGAAAACAAAGGTAACAGAAATTCTAGATAAAAAACTTGAAACTTTTGATCAATCAGAAATCAATAAAAAACTTAAAAATGAAAAAATAGATGTAACTTTACCAGGGCGAAATTATTTTTCAGGAAAAATTCACCCAGTTTCTCAAGTAATAGATGAAGTTACTTCTATTTTTTCTGAAATTGGATTTTCAGTTGAAGAAGGACCTGATGTAGAAAATGAGTATTATAATTTTTCAGCATTAAATACCCCAGATAATCATCCAGCGAGGGATATGCATGATACTTTTTATCTTGACCATTCCAAAGATTTGCTTTTAAGAACACATACTTCTCCAGTTCAAATTAGGACAATGCTTAAAAGCAAGCCTCCATTTAAAATAATCGCACCAGGAAGAACTTATAGACATGACAGTGATCAAACACACTCACCAATGTTCCATCAATTAGAAGGTTTACATATAGATAAAAATATTAATATGGGACATCTTAAAGGCTGTTTGTATTATTTTGTGAAGAAATTTTTTGAAGTCGAAAAAGTAAAAATAAGGTTTAGACCTAGCCATTTTCCTTTTACTGAACCATCAGCAGAAGTAGATATTGGATATAAAATAGAAGATGGAAAAATAAAAATTGGAGAAGGTGATAAGTGGTTAGAAATTCTTGGTTGTGGAATGGTACATCCTAATGTTTTAAAAAATGTAAAAGTAAACCCTAAACAATATCAAGGATACGCTTTTGGAGTAGGAATTGATCGATTAGCCATGTTGAAATATGGAATTAATGATCTTAGAGCTTTTTTTGAGAGTGATATAAGATGGTTAGAATTTTACGGATTTGACCCTCTTGATGTTCCTACAAATTATAGAGGTTTAAGCAGATGATAACTTCCTTGAGTTGGTTAAAAAATCATTTAGAAACTAAATTAAACTTAAATCAAGTAGCTGAACGATTAACTGAAATAGGACTTGAAGTAGAAAGCATAAAATCATCAGATAGCAATTTAGATAATTTTATTATTTGCAAAATTCTAAAAGCACAAAAACATCCTAACGCAGATAAATTAAAACTTTGTGATGTAGATATAGGTTCAGGAACCTTGGTTAAAGTTGTATGTGGAGCGCAAAATGCCAGAGACGGCCTATTTGCCGTCTATGCACCTCCTGGAGCAGTTATTCCAAAAAATAATATGAAATTAAAAATAGCAAAAATAAGAGGAATAGAATCACACGGAATGCTTTGCTCAGGTTATGAACTTGGTGAATCGTCAGACAAAGAAGGAATTATTGAATTAAATAAAAAAGAAAAAAATATTGGAGAAAAATATTTTAAAAATACCGGAGAAAAAACTATGGATATTGCCATTACCCCAAATAGACCTGATTGCCTAGGAGTCAGAGGTATTGCTAGAGATTTGGCATCTACTGGCATTGGACGTCTAAAAAAACAACCTCCTATTAAAATAGATCAAAAATTTAAAAATCCAATTAAAGTTTCAATAAAAAAAGAAAAAGGGCAAGGCTGCGGTGTTTTTGGGAGCGTTTATATTAAAAATGTTCAAAATAAAGAAAGTCCCGATTGGCTAAAAAAAAGAATTATTTCTTTAGGTTTGAAACCGGTTTCGGCAATCGTAGATGCTACTAATTATGTAATGTTTGATTTAAATCGACCTTTACATGCTTATGATGCAGATAAAATTGATCAGGAAATTATTGTTAGAAATTCAAAAAAAGGTGAATCATTTAAGGCTTTAGACAATAAAAAATATACACTTGAAAATAATATGTGTGCAATAAGTGACAGATCAGGTATTTTAGGTCTTGGCGGAATTATTGGCGGCACTAGGTCCGGCACAGAACTTTCTACAAAAAATATTTTATTGGAATCTGCATATTTTTTTCCACCTTCAACTAGAAAAACTTCCAAAATATTAAATATTGATACTGATGCAAAATATAGGTTTGAAAGAGGTATAGATCCCGATTCTGTAAAATTAGGTTTAGAGCTTGGAATGTGCATGATATTGGATATGTGTGGCGGTGAGCCAAGCAAGTTTTCAATAGTAGGTAAATTAAAAGATGAAAGAAAAAAAATTGATTTGGAACCAGAAAAATTTTCAAAAGTTGCTGGATTTACAATTACGAGCGCAGAAATAAAAAAAATTTTAATGTCTTTAGGCTGTTCTTTAAAAATGAGTGGAAAAAAAATTAAAGTTCTTCCTCCTACTTGGAGACCAGATATAAAAGAGGATGTAGATCTTATAGAAGAGTTAACAAGAATTAAAGGTTACGATAAAGTACCTTTAATTAATCCAGAAAAAGAAAATGTTAAAGATACATTAAATTTTAGACAAAAACTTTTTCATTTTACACAAAGATCTGTTGCCTCAAAAGGTTATACAGAAGCAGTTACATGGTCGTTTACAGATTCAAAAACAAATATTCTATTCTCGGAATTAAAAAATGAGATTAAATTATCTAATCCTATTTCGACTGATTTAGATGTATTAAGATCATCTCTTTATTCAAATTTAATTATTGGAGTAAAAAAAAATATTCATAGAAATTTTGAGGATTTAATGTTGTTTGAGATAGGGCCTGTTTTTAAGGGTAGCAAACCAGGTGAGCAGTCAACTATGATTGGGGCAATGAAAACTGGAAAATATTCAAGAAAAAATTGGATTGAAAAAGAAAGAAACTTTGATGTTTTTGATATTAAAAATGATGCTTTAAGAACTTTAAACGAGATTGGAATTGATAGTTCAAAGATTACGGTGAGTAATAAATCAAAAAAGTGGTACCATCCAGGAAGATCAGGCTTGTTATCATTGGGATCAGCAAGTGGTCCAGAACTAGCATACTTTGGAGAAATTCATCCATCAATTATTAAAAAATTAGACCTAAAAACAGATAATATTTTAGGTTTTGAAATTTTTTTAGATAACATACCTGAGTCTAGAAAGAAAATTAGAGAGTCAAAACCTCAATTTACTGTTTCAGATTACCAAAAAGTGGTTAGAGATTTTGCTTTTGTTATTGATGAAAAATATAGCTCTGGAGAAATTATTAACCTTGTTAAAAAAATTGATAAGGAATTGATAAAAAATGTAAAAATTTTTGATGTTTATCAGGGAGAAAATATTACTTCAGGTAAAAAATCTATAGCCTTTAGTGTAATTTTAGAACCTAAAGATAAAACTTTAAGCGAAAAAGATATTGATGAAGTAAGCAAAAAAATTATATCAATTGTTCAAGAAACAACGGGCGCTACTTTAAGGTCCTAATGTCAAACAATGAAAATATTCGCAATTTTTCAATAATTGCGCACATCGATCACGGAAAGTCTACATTAGCTGATAGATTAATTCATAAATGTGGAGGTCTTACAGAAAGAGAAATGAAAGAACAAGTTTTAGATTCAATGGACATAGAAAGAGAAAGAGGTATTACAATAAAGGCACAAACGGTTCGGTTGAACTATAAATCAAAAGACGGAAAAGATTATATTCTTAATATTATTGATACCCCGGGACATGTTGATTTTAGTTATGAGGTAAGTAGATCATTATCAGCATGCGAAGGTTCTATTTTGATCGTTGATAGTTCACAAGGTGTCGAAGCGCAAACTCTAGCAAATGTATATCAAGCGCTTGATAATAATCATGAAATTATTCCCGTGCTAAACAAAATTGATTTACCTGCTTCAGACACTGAGAAAGTAAAAAAACAGATCGAGGATGTGATTGGAATAGATACTAGTAAAACAATAAATTGTTCTGGAAAAACAGGAGAAGGAGTAGATGATATTTTAGAATCTATAGTAAAAATTTTACCTCCACCCAAAGGAAATTTAGAAAATCCACTAAAGTGTTTGCTTGTAGACAGTTGGTATGACAGCTACTTGGGAGTTGTAATTTTAGTAAGGACTATTGATGGAAGTTTGAAAAAAGGAATGAAAATTAGAATGATGTCGAATAACACTGAGCATACAATTGAGAAAGTAGGAGTGTTTACTCCCAAACCAAAAGATGTTGATAAAATTTCATCAGGAGAAATTGGTTTTATTATTACTGGAATAAAAAATTTATCCGATACCAAAGTTGGAGATACAATATGTGATGTGCAAAATCCTATAGATAAGCCATTGCCAGGATTTAAACCAAGTAAACCAGTAGTTTTCTGCGGTTTATTTCCTGTTGATAATTCTGAATATCAAAAACTTAAAGATGGAATTGCAAAATTAAAACTTAACGATTCAAGTTTTTCATATGAACCAGAGGCATCAAGCGCTTTGGGGTTAGGTTTTCGTTGCGGTTTTTTAGGTTTGCTTCATTTAGAAATCGTAACACAAAGGTTAGAAAGAGAATTTGATATAAATCTAATTACAACAACGCCAGGTGTAATTTATAAAATTAATAAAAGAGATGGATCTATTAAAGAATTACAAAACCCAACTGATATGCCAGATCCAACCCAAATTTTATCCATAGAAGAACCTTGGATTAAAGCTACGATTATTACTCCAGATCAATATTTAGGCTCAATAATTAAAATATGCCAAGATAAAAGAGGCACTCAAAATAATTTAACCTATTCAGGGAACCGCGCAGTATTAAGTTATGAATTACCATTAAATGAAGTTGTTTTTGATTTTTATGATCGACTAAAGTCCTTATCGAGCGGATATGCTAGTTTTGATTATGAAATTACAGGTTATAAGGAAGGTGATTTAGTTAAAATGGGAATACTTGTTAATGCAGAACCTGTAGATGCTTTATCTATGATTATTTACAAAGATTTTGCTCAGTCCCAAGGTAGGCAAGTTTGCGAAAAACTTAAAGAATTAATTCCACGACATAACTTTCAAATTCCTATCCAGGCAGCTATAGGAGGAAAAATTATTGCTAGAGAAACTATTAAAGGATTTAAAAAAGATGTACTTACCAAAATCCATGGTGGAGGAGCAAGAGATAGGAAAAGAAAATTATTAGATAAACAAAAAAAAGGGAAAGCTAGAGCAAAACAATTTGGAAAGGTTGAAATTCCACAAGAAGCTTTCATTGGAGTTTTAAAAATAAATAGAGACGTTTAAAATTTTCTAAATAAAATGCTAATTTTTTCGTGAGTCAAATTTGCACCTTCAACTGTTAAATGCCCTTTATCAACGTAAAAAGAATAATTTTCATTTCCTATTAAACATTTTTTAATTTTTTTATCACAAAATATATCATCAAAATTAACTAAATTTAAATTACTATATTTAGTAGCAATTTTTTTAAATATTTTATTAACAAATAGTTGTAATTGGTTGTGTTCTTTTACATCGACAGAATATTTAATTAGGTTATTTCTAAATATTTTTGAATTATTATCAAAAGACCTGTAATAAATTTTCTTTGCATCAATTTTTTGGAAAGGCAACTGTTCAACTAGATGAATTGTAGTATTTTGATTTGCATAATTTTTTAGCGTATCATCTAATCCTTTTTCAAATGCCTCTCTTGAAAGTATTTTATTTGAACTTCGAGCAGGTTTTAAATTTAAGTATTGAATATTATCACCTTGGGCGTCTCCACCGGTGTAATAAGTCCATCTGGATACAAGGATTAAATTTTTAATATTATTTTCTTTAGCAATTTCTAAAACCAATTTGTTTAATTCATAACAATTTTTTTCATTTTGATCAGGCCTTAATGGGTAAACACCAATTAAAGGTGGGCATCCGTGATAACCTAAAAATAATCCTTTTTTGTTATGTTTTATTGCCAAAACATCAAGCAATGGATAAAAATTAATTAAATGGCTATCTCCGAAAGCAATAAAGTCAATTTTTTTATTTTCTATTTTTCCTATTTTGCAAATTTTTTCTTCATTTTGTTTTTGATGAATATAATTAATATCAAAACAGTTTTTACCATCTTTTTCAAAAACAAATGAATTTGAAATATTTTTTGGTAATTCAAATTTTTGCCTTTTATCTAAACCATTGCCACTATAGATAAAAAAGCACACAGGAATTATTATGAGATATGAAAAAACAATAAATTTTATTAGTTTACTAACTGACGCATCTTTTTTTCTAAATGGCTTTTCTACCCATTTCCAATTCAAAAATGAAATGAGCAAAATTAGAGGAATTAAATAAAAGTAAGAATAAATTTTTATTTCTACATTTAAATATTTAATAAATGAAAAAATAGGATAATGAAATAAATAAGCACTATAAGAAATAAGACCACAAAAAACTAAAATTTTATTGGACAATATTTTTTGAATTAACGTATTTTCTCTGGAAAAAAGGATAATTAAAGCCGTTCCTAAAGTTGGAATTAATGTATAAAAGCTTGGATATGGATGACTTGTTGATAGATAAAAAATTGAAAAAAATATTAAAAGAAAACCTACTAGAGAAAAAATATTAAACAAAAAATTTTCTTTTTCTTTAATTCGAGCAAAACTAAAATAATTATTTTTATAGTTTATTGTCATGGCACAAATTGCACCAAGTGCTAATTCCCAGATTCGACCAAACGGCATCATAAATTCAGAGAAGGCAGACTGCGAATAAAATTGTAGGTTTGTATCTATAAACGGATAAGTACGATTAAAATTCCCACTCCATTGGGCAAAAAATAAACTTAAAATAAAAATTAAAATTAGAGATAAATTAAAAAATTTTTTTTTAAATTTAAATAGCAAAATAAAAAATAATGGATAAAAAATATAAAATTGTTCTTCTATTGATAAACTCCACGTATGTAGCAAAGGCTTGTATTCTCCGGGTGTATTAAAGTATCCAGTTTCAGATGAAAATTGGAAATTTGACCAAAAAGTTAGAGATGAAATAACACTTTTTGAGAAATTCATTAAGTCTTCTGGGGGTAATAAAAAAATGGCAACAGGCAAGCTTAATGCTATGACAGTTATTAATGCGGGTAATATTCTTCTTGCTCTTCTTTGATAAAAATAAGTTAGTCTAAAATTATTTTTTTCGATATCTTTTAAAATTATAGTTGTAATTAGATAACCACTAATTACGAAAAAAATATCGACCCCAACAAAACCACCTTTAAAAATTTCGATGCCAGCGTGATATAGTATGACAGGCAAAACAGCTAAAGCTCGAAGACCATCAATTTCTGGACGATAATTTTTATACATGTATTTAATATATATTAAACAAAATTTTGATTTACCAACTATAAGTTTGTTTAATTAAAAAACGTGCTAGAGTAAAATAATAACTAGATGATTAAGGAGAGATGGCCGAGCGGTTTAAGGCGCAGGCTTGGAAAGCTTGTGTACTGTCAAAGGTACCGTGGGTTCGAATCCCACTCTCTCCGCCATTAACTCTGATCCTTTTTTTCTTGTTCTGAATTTTCCTGTTCGAGAGGTAGACCTAACCTTCTTTCTTCAATTTTTCTTAAATTTTTCCTTTCAATCTCTTTTGCTGTTTCTACTTCTTTAATTTGTATTTTTCTAGCTTCTTCTGCCCTTTGTTTTCTTTCTTGTTCTTCTTTTAATCTCCTGTTTTTCTCTTCTTCTTTTAATTTTTTTTCTATTATTCTTTTTGCCTCTTCAAGACGGTTTGATTTATCTTTTTCTATTTCTTCTATTTTATTTTTATGAATTTTATCCAATTTTCTTCTAGCTTCATTTTCATCTGATATTCTTTTTTCTTTTAATTTATTTATTTCCTCAAGGTGTGAGAGTTTTTTTTCTTCAGCGTCATCCAATTTATTTTTGTAAGTTTGTTCCGTTTTTTCAATTAATTTCCTCTCTTCTTCAATTCCTTTTTCTTTTTTTATTTTTATTAAATTTAATTTTTCTGAAGTTTCATCTTCATCTGCTTTTATTTTTCTTTCCTCTTCTTCTAGTAATCTTCTTTCTTCATCTTCTTCTAATTTTATTTTTTTTTCTTTTTTAATTTTCCTTTCTTCTTCTTTCAATCTTCTAGTTTCATCTAGTAATCTTCTTTTTTCTTCCTCTTTAAATCTTATATTTTCTTCCTCTTCCAATATTCTTATAGATTCTTCTTCTAAGCTTTTTTCTTTTTCCTTTAGTAATATTTGTTCATCTCTTATTTTTCTTATGGTCTCATCATTTGATCTTCTTTTTTCTTCAGCTTTTAACCTTCTTTCTTTTTCTTTTTTTAAATTATTCTCTTCTTTTTCTTTTAGTATTCTGTTTTCTTCTTTTATTTTTGATAGTTCTTCTAATTCTAATCTTTTTGCTTCTTCAGCTTTAGCTTTTTTTAATTCCTTTTTTGCGATTCTTCTTTGTTTTTCGTTTTCTATTTTTTCCTTATAATGTTGATCTAATTTCTCCTTTTCTTTCTGTTCTTCTTCTATTCTTTTTTCTTTTAATTTATTGATTTCCTCAAGAGCTATTATGTTTTCATTTTCTATTTTTTCTAATTTTTCAGTGTAAGTTTGGTTCATCTCTTCTAATTTTTGTTGCTCATCTATTATTCGCTTTTCTTTTAATCGAGAAATCCTTTCAAGTTCTTCCAGCTTTTCTTGTTCTGCTTTTGCTATACCCTCCTTATAAATTGGATCAATTTTTTCTCGCTCTTCTTGTTCTTCTTTTGTCTTTCTCTCTTGTTCAATTCTTATAAAGCTAATTTCTTTTAATCTACTTTCTTCCTCTTTTTTTAACCGTTTTTCATCTTCTTTTAACTGCTTTTGTTCTTCTTTAATTTGTTTTTCTCTATTTTTTTCTTTTAATTTTACTTTTTCTTTTTTTTCTCTTTCGCGTTTTTCTGTAAAATTTTTATAAATTTTGCCTAGAGTTTTAAATTTAAGATCTACAGCTTTTTGTAGATCTATACCCGCTCCATTAACTTTATTTTTATTATATTTTTTGGTTTTTCTTTTTTTAACTCTCTTTTTAGATTTTTTCCCCATAATCCCTCTCAAACAAAGAATTATTGTACACCTATTTTAGCCACTAAAAAGGTACCAAAGAGTTCACTTTGGGTTTCGTAATTCAGGCATATATACCAAAGTTCTCGGCGCAGGCTTGGAAAGCTTGTGTACTGTCAAAGGTACCGCGGATTCGAATCCCACTCTCTCCGTCATTTTTTTTATTTTCTTAAAAAATACTTTTTAGTAAACTAATTATTATGAAATACGATAAAAACGGTCTGCCTATAAAAGAATATTATACAGAGGAATTACAAACTCCTATCTATAAAAAAATGAAAGCATTAGAACGTCAAAAATATTATACAAGTGGATCAATTGTCTTAATGGTTTTGGTTTTAATAGCAATGTATTTGATTTTAAACTAATTGATTGTGGACTGTTAGCTCAGTTGGTAGAGCGGATGACTCTTAATCATTAGGTCGTGAGTTCGATCCTCACACAGTCCACCATTTATCTTAAAAATTTATAGTTGCTTGATATTTTGGTAAATGAACTAAATAAACCTAATATATTTTCATCTAACCTGATCATATTTTTTTTATTTACACCAAGTCGGATAAGTCGTCTCTCAATTCTTTTGCATGTTTGTATATGAGGATGACAAACAATAATTATCATATCATTTTTATACTTTTTAAGTTTTATAAGCATATCTTTAGTAGAAAAAATTTTCAGTTTGTATGTTTTTTTATCGAATCTATAAAAATTTGAGTCCAAAAAACCTAATATTGGGTAATGTTTTTTTCTAAGGACTTTCAAAAGCGGCAATGCATATTCACTAGCACCATAAACATAAATTTTCCTCTTCCTTTCTTGATCTAAAAAGTACAATTTTGATAAAAATATATTATTAATTCTGTCAATATTTTCTTTTAAAGATGCTTTAAGAAATTCAAAGAAAAAGTATTTATGATAAAAATTAAATATTTTTCTTTGTTTGTTTATTTTATTTTGAAAAATTTTAACTTGGTTGAAATCTAAATTTAAAATATTCAAATTTAACATTAAAACAAGATCATTTAAAAAAATGAAAGCAAATTCAAGCTTTTTTTCATCATTTATTTTATTTTCTTTAAGGAAAAAAATAATATTTTTAATGCAATTATAATTACCAAGACATACTTTGTAAAAAGAGTATCTATCTGTCCAACTTAAATTCTTGTTGTGTAAAAAGTAGTAGTAATAAATTAAATTCACAAAGAAAAAACTTTTGGCGCTTAAAAAAGTTTTAACCATAAATTCTTTATCTTCATTTTTATAGGCTGTAGGTTCAAAGGATATATTATTTTTTATTACTAATTTTCTTCGAATAAAGTATCTCCACAAACAATCAATTTTATAAGTAAAATTTATTTTATTATTAAAAATATATTTTTTATCATAATTTTTATAAGTGAAACTTCCATCTTTGAATTTTTTTTCCCCCCTCATTTCACTTAAATTTGTGTTATATTTCGCGATAATCATATCAGGAAAGTTTTCCTTGATAATATTATGTTTTATTTTCTTTAATGTATTTTTATAAATACAATCATCCGAGTCTACAAAATTTATATAATCGCCCTTGGCTTTTTTAAGACCCTTATTTTTTGATATTGAAGTGCCGCAATTTTTTTTACTATCTACAATTCTTATGAATTTACATTTTCTTTTATAATTGAATAAAAATTTTTTTACTTTTGTAGTTGACCCGTCATTTACAATGATAATTTCAACAAAAGAAACCTTTTGATTTATAATTGAATTTAAGCATCTCTTTAAAAGTTTAAATTCCGTATTATAAACTGGTATTATAATTGAAATTAAAGGTTTTTCTTTCATCTTTTTAGAAAACTACCAATTTTTATTAATTAATTAAATTTGGGATTTTTTAATATTTCTTTTGTTTGTATTCCAGCAGGTATTTCTGTTGTATTAAAATCTCTACCTTTGCAATATTTGCAGGCAGATAAATATTCTTTTCTATCTTTTCTTGTATATAATTTTGTTATTTTTTCCCTTAATTTTATTTGATCTAAGTCCTTATCAAGCACGTTTATTATATCATCTTTATTAAATGGTATGGCATTTATATTGTGAGCGTTAGCAGAAAAAGGGCATCTATACATTTTTCCGTTTAATATTGTCAATACATCTCCTACACAACAGTTTAAAAAAATATCTTTTAACTGATCATCAGTCCTGTGATATTTTTTTATTCTTCCACTGTCAGTCCATCTATCCGCTGTATGACTCACATAGTTAATTTTATTTTCTTCTAAGACTTTAATAAGCTTTGGATGATTTTTAAAAGAATATTTGTAATCTTTATAGTGTGTAATATCCAGTGATACTTTTGGATGTTTTAAAGCTTTTAAATTATTATTTTTAGGAATTATTGTTGCATTTGTATAAATAATTATTCTTGAAAAGTTTTCAAATGTTTTTAAGTAATCTAATATTTTTCCTATATTTCTATTCATAAACGGCTCGCCACCAATCACTCTAAATTCTGACAAGTGATCTATTGAAGACATAGTCTTTTTTATAGTTTCAAAAAGAATTTCTAAGCTACTATCTTTTGGTTCTACGTAATATTGCATTAAATTTGAGCAATCTACGCATTTCATTGAACATTTTTCTGTAATTACTATATCTATATATTTTATATTTAATTTTTTAGAAATATTATTTTTATAATTTTGGCTATTTTGAGTTTCCAAACCAGTTCTGTGTAAATCTAAAACTCTTTTTACTTCTATAGGATTTTGGTTAAAGGGAGAATTATTAAATATATTACCAAAATCATGTATTTCTTGATTTGTTTTAAATGCAATTTTTGAATAATCAGTATTTTCTATTAATTCACAACAGTCAAAAACATTTTTTAGTCCTAATTTTTCAAGCTCGGGTATTACTAAAGAAAAGTAATTGCTGCAGATAAAAATATTTATTTCTTTTCCAAGCTCTATAATTTTTTTATCACCAACAACTTCAACATTACAATATTTTAATCCTTGTTTTCTTGGATTTTTGTCCCAAAAATAATCTACTTTGATATCTAATTTTTGCAAAGCATTTATAGCCAGTTTACCAAGTGAGCCCGCTCCCCTTAAAACAACTTTATTATTATTATAATTTAATACTTTTTTAAGATTTGTAAGGTTATATTTTTTTAACATTTGTTAAATACTATATTTTTTTTTATAAATTTACCACTCTCCTATTGGTGCACGTAGTGCATATTTTTTTAAAAAATGGGCTCTTAGGTGCTTTCCGTGGAAGCCAAATACAGTATTTACATCTTGTCCGTAAAGATGATTAACATTTTCTATTGAAAATTCAGACGCAAGTTTTGGAGGGGCAAAGTTTATGCCACTTTCTATCATTTTTTCGTATAGATAATGACATATAATGACATCTTCATGATAGATAGGAAGATCTAATGAACTAAACTTTATTTTTGCAGTTCTCTCAACTAATTTACGACTTCTTAAAGAAAAACCGCCATTTCCTACACAGTTTTTTTTCATATGTAAAGTAAGTTCAGGTTTAATCTGAACTTTTTCTGACCAAGGTGCGCCTATATAGTCAAAGTTTAAAAATTCATCTTTCCACAAACTAGAATTAACAACAAAACTATCAGCTTGAATAATTAAACAATGAGATGTTTCAAAATATTTATGCAAATCTTCTAGAATTAATCGGTTATAACCTAAGAAATCCATATTAGGTATAGATACATATTCTATGTCTGGATATTTTTTTTTTGGAGCAGAGGAAGACAATAGTTTAACCGCTCCGAATTTTATATTGTGTAGTGAAATTCTCATTGAAATTTGAGCTTGATCTATTTCAACCGAGGTAGCCGCCAAAAGTGTAACGTTGGGTAAGGATAATTTTTTCATTTAAATACACTCAACAACACCGTTAATACCAATTTTAAGTTTAGTTTCTAAACCGTAAGCTGGCGTTTCGTCAATTTCCAATACATCAATTTTCTTTTCCAGTGTGTTATATGATTTAGGCATGCAAGCTTCTTTTGCTTTAACTTCAAAGTCAGCTTTTAATTTATCCATAATTTTTTTTCCTTTTTTCGAATTAGCTTCATATTGACTAATTCTAACCCATCTTCTTGCAACTATTGAAATATCACGGGTATCTTTTCCAGTAAATTTTTTAGCCTGAGTTTCTATTTTGCTTTTACATTTAACAACAGATCCATCTACAGCAACACAATCTCCAATACCCTGTTCTTTTCCAGCTAAAAATTTTCCTATATATGCAGTACCATCAGGATATGTAAAAATTCCCTCACCGTGACGTTTTCCATTTAAGAATCCTCCTTCATATTTTTTTCCATCAGGGTAGTAAAGACTGCCTTCTCCATCTAACTTATCATTTTTAAATGTTCCGTCGTATTCTCTTCCATCACTCCAAAGTTTTGTTCCTTTTCCATGCGCCTTACCATTTTTCCAATTACCATAATATCTATCACCATTATCCCAAAGAAAGGTTCCATATCCTTCAGGTTTAAAATTTATAAATTCCCCAACATATTTTGAACCTCCTGGATATATTGAAATTCCTTTAACGATTTTACCGTTTTTAAACATTCCTTTGTAAACAAGTCCAGTTTCTGATTTATAAGAGCCCTTACAATTTTCCCATTCTTTAACATCTTTTCCCTGACACTCAAATATTTTCTCTTGTTCTTTTCTTAACTCTTCTTGGGCTTTTAATATTTCTTCTTGTTCTTTTTCAATCTTAGCTTTTTCTATTTTTTGCTTATCCCATCCTCCTTTAATATCTGAACAATAACTTACTCTTTTTGAGTTTAATTTAAATACACTCATTTCTGCTCCACCTTCTTTAATAAATTCTAACTTTATTACAGACTTAGCTTTAGAATTTAAAAAATACTGATAGTAAATGTTTTCTCCTTTACCACTTTTTATTTTTTCGCTAATAATCTTACCAGCTTTAATAGATTTAATTTTGTCCGAAAAATTTTGAATTAGGCCATCTGCGCTTTTTAATTCAACTTCAATTACATTCTTTTTAATATTGATTACGTAACTTCCGGTTACCACGCTACTTATTTCACACCCTTTAAAAAAGTAAGATTCAGCGAAACTGCTACCGCAAAACAAACAGCTAAATATGGCTATGGTTAATATTTTTCTCATTTAAAATAATTCTATTATATAAGGGGTTTTGTTTTAAACTAATAGTTGATTTTAAAAGGGTTTTTAATGGTTTATAATTGAATCTGATTCGAAGTTTAACTAATAGGAGAAATATCATGGTTTGGGTTGCAGCAGCAGTAGTTGTTATTTGGTATATGAATAAGTAGTTAAGATACTCTTCTTATTCCGATTACTTTTAAATTCGCAGTTTTGTAAATTTTATCAATAGTTTTTTTGATAGGCATGGTTACTGTCCTTTTTACCGGACCGTAAGCATGTGCAAGTTTTTTTCTCGATATTGCTATGGCCACATGGCCTTTCCAAAAAATTAAATCGTTCTTTTTAATATCTTTAATATAAATTTTTTTTTTAAAATATTTGATTTGATCTTTTGTGTCTCTTGGACAAAATTTATTGTTGAAGCTAAAAAGCAATTGAACGAGAGCAGAACAATCAATTCCAGAATAGTGTTTTCCTCCCCACTTATATTTTACATTTATAAATTTATTAATATTTTTAAATATATTTTTTGTTCTATAATTTATTTTTTTTAAATCTTTTTTTTTTATCCACAGATTGTCAAATTTATAAAAATTCTTTTGTTTTTTTATTACTTTAATTTTAGATCCAAAGCTAAGCCTCTTTTTAATTTCCGAATTGGGTTTAGAGTACAATTTTGCAGATAAGCTTGAAACTTTATGAGTGTTTATTTTATTATCAGAAAATTTTTTTTTCTTTATAAAACCTTTATATTTATCAAAATCATTTTTGATTTTTATCCACGATCCATAGTTTTGTATTATTTTAAATGTATCCCCATATAAAAGTTGTGTAGCAACTTTAGATTTTTTACTTTTAGTTTCATATACATTTATGACAGATTGTATATTTCTCACTGCAGTTTAAGTTTGTTTCTAATAAACCAAAGACAAATTAAAGATGGTATGACCATTATAGCAGTTAAAACAAAAAATATACCCCAGTCGCCATTTAACCAATCAACCAATGCGCCCGAAGAAGCTGCTAGTGTGGTTCTTCCAGCAGTTCCAATTGATGCAAGTAGCGCATACTGAGTTGCTGTATAAGTTCTATCTACTAGTAATGAAATAAATGCAACAAAAGCTACAGTAGCAAATGCTGCAGCCATATCATCAAAAATAACAGCAAAAGCAAACAACCACTCAGATTTTCCTGTCCATGCCAATATGGAAAAAAGAAGATTTGTTGAAGCCATTAATATTCCAGAAACAAACATTGCTTTAATCACACCTGACCGTATTGCAAATAAACCACCCAAAAGTGTAAACACAACTGTGGTTATCCAACCTAAACCTTTGGAATAAAGAGCTATATCTGATTTAGAAAAACCTATTTCTTTATAAAATATAATGGACATACGTCCAAGAAAAGCTTCACCAATTTTAAAAAGGAAAACAAATCCTAAAATACCTAAAGCAATTTTAAATCCATTTTTTTGAAAAAAACTAATTACTGGTCCAGCTACTGTTCCACTTATCCATGCAAATGATTTTGTGGCAACATTAGATGCTCCTAATTTTTCTTCAATCATTTGATCAGTTTTTCTTTGAGATTCTTGTCTTTCGGTTGGCTGAGGCTCATGGACAAACATTAGACCAATATTACAAGCAATGATAACTACACCAAGTATTAAAAAAGTAATTTGCCAATAATTATCAAATCCCGCTTGTTGAAAATAATCAGCAGCGTTTAATGCTATAACTCCTCCTAATTTGTAACCGGTCCACCAGCCAACAACCGCCATTGCAGCACCAGCCTGCATTGACTTTCCTTCATCTTTACCTATTTGTTCAATTCTTAGGGCATCTACAGTGATATCTTGAGTTGCCGATGCTATAGCAATTATTAAACCAATCGTTATTACCAATGCTAAATTTGCTGTGGGGTCAACTACGCTCCAACATATTAAGCTTATCAAAATAATAAGTTGCATTATTACAATCCAACCACGTCTGTGACCAATTTTGTTTGTCAGCCAAGGGACACGTATTCTGTCTATTATTGGTGCCCATAAATAATTAAAAGCATAAACTGCAAAAATTAATCCTGCCCAACCAATTGTGCTTCGACTTAAACCATCTTCTTTTAACCATAAACTTAAACTGCTACCAATAAGCACCCAAGGAAAACCACTTATAATTCCCAGCAATAATATTCTTGCCATTCTTCTTTCAAAATAAATTGAAAAAGTTTCAGACAACGTTTGTTTTTTTTGAATTTCCATATATCACCAAAAAATTTTAATTTTTCCAAAATGAAGGAAAAAATAAAACTAATACAGCAAACAATTCTAGCCTACCAAGAAGCATTCCAAAACTCAAACTTAATTTGGAAAAGTCAGGCAAGTTACTAAAGTTACCACTAGGACCAATTATGTCACCTAATCCCGGGCCTACATTTGATATTGCTGAGGCAGAACCAGAGACAGCAGTTATAAAATCCAATCCATTTATTGATAAAAGAACTGCTAAAATAAAAAAAATAAAGAAATAAAGAAAAACAAAAGTCATTATTGAATATATAAATGTATTGCTGATTTTTTCATTATTATATTTTAAAGAAAATATTCCACGAGGGTAAATTAATTTTTTAATTTGATTAATAATAAAGCTACCTAATATCTGGAATCTAAAAATTTTTATACCGCAAGTTGTTGAACCTGCGCAACCACCAACAAACATTAAAAAAAGAAAGAAAATTAATGGAAACTTTCCCCACATACTAAAGTCTGAGGTAACGTATCCGGTTCCAGATAGAATAGAGACAACATTAAAAGCAGATACTCTTAAATTTTCTAACAAAGTATAATCTTGATTAATTAGTATTAAATAAAGAAACATCAACATAACAGAAACAATCAAGATATAAACAAGACCTTTGATTTGAGAATCTTTAAAAAATATTTTTGAATCACCTTTTATAAATTTTAGGTAAGCTATAAAAGGTAAGCTGCCTAAAATTATAAATATTATTGAAACAATTTCAATTTTTGGATTTTGAAAGTAACCTATTGAATCGCTATATGTTGAAAAACCACCTGTTGCAATGGTAGTCATTGAATGTGCAATACTATCAAATATGTTCATTCCAACCGACCAATAAGCAGCTGCACAAATTAAAGTTAAAGAAAGATATATTAATGAAATTATCAAAGTAATTTCTCGCGTTCTTGGTAAAATTTTTTCAGTTGTATCTGACAACCGGTCCTGTTTGAATAATTGCATGCCTCCCACACTTAATAACGGAAGTATAGTTATTGCCATTACAATTACACCTATGCCACCTAACCATTGTAATATAGATCTCCAAATCAAAATACTTTTTGGGACGTTTTCTAAATTAGTAATAATTGTTGAACCAGTAGTTGTAATACCTGACATACTTTCAAAAAAAGCATCAACTACTGATAGATTGAGATCAGAAAGTATAAAAGGCAAAGATCCAAAAATTGCTATACTAATCCAAGATAAAGTAGTTAAAAGAAAAGCCTCCTGTAAATTTAATTTTCTATTTTCCTCTAAATTTGTAAGAACAAGAAGGATTCCTATAAACGTAGTGAGAGAGAATGAAGACAAAAAAGTTGTATTTTTCTCGTCATATATAAATTGTACAAAAAATGGTATAAGCATAAATGCTCCTAAAATTATTAGAAGCACACCAATTGCAAAGAAAACGGTTTTGCTGTTATTCATTTTTGAAGTTGGAGGTTATTTAAAAATAATTGAAATTCAACATAATAAGAACTTATTATATGTGTATTTTCCTTATGAAATTTAATAAATCTTTTATATCGTGATTGATAAATCAATAATTCAAACAACTAGTTCTTGGCCTTTCGTGGAAGCAAGAAAGTTAGTTAAAGAGCGCCAAAAAATTTTAGACAAAAAAGGTAAAATTACTTTACAGACTGGTTATGGTCCCAGCGGATTGCCTCACATCGGAACATTTGCAGAAGTGGCTAGAACAACTATGATGGTAAATGCTATTAGACAAATTATTGATATTCCAACTGAAATAATTACTTTTTCAGATGATATGGATGGGCTGAGAAAAATACCAGACAACATTCCTAATAAAGAAATTTTAGAAAAAAATTTACATAAACCTCTTACTAGTATTCCTGATCCATTTAAAAAATATAAAAGTTTTGGAGAACATAACAATGAAATGCTAAAAAAATTTTTAAATGAATTTAAATTTAAATATACTTTTAAAAGTTCTACGGACACATATAAAAATGGATTTTTTAATTCTTCTTTGCTTTTAGTTCTTGAAAAATATGAACAAATTAATGAAATAATTCTTCCCACTTTGGGTAAAGAGAGACAAAAAACCTATAGTCCATTTTTACCAGTTTGCCCAAAAACAGGTCAAGTTTTAGAAGTTCCAGTTCTTGAAATTAAAAAAAAGGAAGGAAAAATTATATATAAAAATGGTGACAAGAAAATTGAGACAGAAATTACAAACGGAAAATGTAAATTACAGTGGAAAGTAGATTGGGCAATGAGATGGTTTGCTTTTGACGTTGATTACGAAATGTACGGAAAAGATTTAATTGAGAGCGCAATTCTTTCAAGTAAAATTTGTCAGATATTAGGAAAAAGAAGCCCCAATGGTTTTGCTTATGAAATGTTTTTAGATGAAAAAGGAGAAAAAATTTCTAAATCTAAAGGAAATGGAATAACCATAGACCAGTGGTTAAAATATGCTTCACCTGAAAGTCTTTCATTATACATGTATCAAAATCCAAAAAGAGCAAAAAAATTATATGCAGATGTAGTACCCAAGGCTGTTGATGAGTATTTAAGCAACATAGATAAATTTATGGAACAAGATGAAAAACAAAAAATACTTAATCCAGTTTGGCATATTCACAATGGAAAACCTCCAAAAGAAAAATCAATTATGCCATTTTCAGTTTTATTGAACCTGGTTGGCACAAGCAATGCAACTGATAAAGATGTATTATGGAAATTTATTAAAAAATATAAAAAAGATATAAAAATTTCAGATCATCCTATTTTGGATAGTTTAACTATTTATGCTTTAAAATATTTTGCTGATATAGTTAAACCAAAAAAAAAATATAGAAAAGCAAATGAAAAAGAAAAAAAAGCTCTTTTAGATTTGGTTGAAAGATTAAAAAATTGCAAAGAACAAACTGATCCAGAAGCTATACAAACAATTGTTTATTCTGTAGGTAAAGATAATGGTTATAAAGAAAATTTAAGAGAATGGTTTAAAACAATTTATGAAATAATTTTTGGTGATCAAGATGGACCAAGAATGGGATTTTTTATAAGTTTTTATGGTATTAAAGAAAGTATAGAACTGATTAATAAATATATTAAATAATGTTTTCAATCTTAAGACCTTTTTTATTTAATTTAGACCCAGAAACCGCACACGATTTGGCTATTAAATCACTGAAATATAACCCATTGCCTAGAAAAATATTCGAAGTCGATGATGAACAAATGTTAAATATTGATTTATTAGGGAAAAATTTTCCCAATCCTATTGGGCTAGCAGCAGGCTTTGATAAAAGTGCAGAAGCTTATAATTCACTTTTAAAACTAGGATTTGGATTTATAGAAGTTGGAACTGTTACACCATTGAAACAGTATGGAAATCCCAAGCCTAGAATATTTAGGCTTGAAGATGACCAAGCTTTAATAAATAGGTTAGGATTTAACAATGATGGAATGGAGGAGATAAAAGCTAGAATTATCTCAGAGAAAAAGAAAGGTATATTAGGAGTTAATATTGGGCCAAACAAAGAAACAAATGATCAAAAAAATGATTTTTGTTTAGGATTAAAAAATTTTTTTGACGTAGCAGATTATATTACAGTAAATATTTCTTCACCAAATACTGAGGGCCTGAGAGATTTTCATGACCAAAAAAAACTTGTAGATCTTATAAATGCTCTTAATAAAATAAAAAAAGATAATAAAACCAATATTCCTTTACTACTAAAAATCTCCCCAGATATTAGCAGCGACCACATACCAGAAATAGCAGAGACCGCAATAAAAAATAATATTTCTGCAATTATTCTTACAAATACTACAAATGCCAATAAAAATAATTTAATAAGCGAAATGAAGAAAGAAGAGGGTGGTCTTTCAGGAGAACCTTTAAAAAAAATATCAACTAATATGATTAAAAAGTTTTACAAAGAATTAAATAGAAAAGTTCCTATTATTGGTGTTGGTGGAGTTGACTCAGGCAGATCTGCGTATGAAAAAATTATTTCCGGTGCATCATTGTTACAACTCTACACTAGTTTTGTTTATAGAGGACCTACTGCTGCGAGAGATATTAAAAAAGAACTAATTCAAATTTTAAAAACAGAAGGAATAAAAAATATAAAAGAAGCCGTAGGCCTGGGAATCTAATTAGCCAATATTCCCAAGAGCAGGAAAGTATTCCAGTAAAAAGAAACCTAAAATTTGTAACTGATTAGTTAAAATAGCTATCCCAGTTAATAATAAAATAAATCCCCCCACCTTTGAAATAATTGAAATATATTTTTTAAAATTTTTTGAAAATAATAAAAATTTGTCAATTAAAAAACCAGATATAATGAAAGGTATGGCTAAGCCTAAAGAGTAAAATGATAATAACAAAATTCCTCTACTCATATTTTCTTCTAATGCAGCCAAAGTTATAATTGATCCCAGAATAGGACCTATACAAGGCGTCCATCCAAACCCAAAAGCAGCTCCAACAATAAATGGAAAAGCTAAATTGTTATTATATTTACTAGTAAAAAATCTTACATCTTTATTCATAAAATTAAAATTAATAATCTGCATTAGTTGTAGAGAAAAGAATATTATAATTGTACCAGCTGTAATTCTTAAAATATTAGAATTTGTTAAAAAAAAATTTCCAATAAAAGATGCTGTTGAACCTAGCGCTATAAAAACAAGAGAAAAGCCTAAAGTAAAAAAAATAGTTTTTATTACAACTAAACTATCTTTTTTTTTAACAAGCGTATCAAGGGAGTTTCCAGAGATATAAGCAATATATCCTGGAATTATAGGCAGCACACAAGGTGATAGAAAACTAATTAATCCGGCAAAAAAAGCTACAGGTAAGTAAACATCCATTTGAAATCTATAAACATAACTAATCCTCGACGCTAAAGTTGTCAATATATTAACTTGATTTCATTAGCGTCTACATCTATATACCCTTAGGGAAAATTGAAATGTCCAGAAAATGTGAACTTACAGGAAAGTCTTCTTTAAAAGGTCATAAAGTTAGTCATGCTAACAATAAGGCTAAAAGAAAATTTATGCCAAATTTAAAAAAAGTGACTTTTAAAAGTGACATATTAAAGAGAAACATAAGGCTCAACGTTAGTAATTCAGCTTTAAGAACCGTGGACTATAAAGGTGGTTTAGATTTTTATTTGAAAAGCGTTAGATCGTTTAAACTATCTTCAAAAGCAAAAAAATTAAAAAGTAGAATACTCGCCAAAACCTAGTCTTTAATGATTGAGGCAGAAAATCGTTTATTTTTTATTTTAGCTTTTTTAATGGCTTTGATAGTTGCTCTTTCTAACTATCTTGTACAATTTCCTGTTAATTATTTTAATCTTCAAGATATATTTACTTATGGGGCTTTTACTTATCCAGTAGCATTTTTAATTACTGATTTGGCCAATAGGAAATATGGTAAAAAAATAGCTAAAAAAATTGTTTATATTGGGTTTGTTTTAGGTGTGGTTTTAACCCTATATTTTTCTACAGATTTTTCAAATTTAATATCAAAAAGAATTGCCTTTGGGTCAGGGGTAGCTTTTTTAACTGCACAATTACTTGACGTACAGATATTCGATAAACTAAGAAAAAAAGTTTGGTTTCTTGCTCCATTAGTATCTTCATTTATAGGTTCTTGTGTAGATACTTTTTTATTCTTTTTTATATCTTTTTATGGAACCGGAATTAATTGGATAACATTATCTTTTGGTGACTTGTTCGTTAAAATATTTGTTTCTTTGATAATGCTTATTCCATTTAGAATTTTACTTTCACGCATTAAAGATGTTTCTATTATAGAAAAAAAAATTAATGTATAGTTTTGTTACTTTTTTCAGAGAAAAGTTTTGTTAATTGATTTATCATTACATCGCCAAGTTCTTGTACATCTGCAATTTTAATAGCTTTTTTGTAATATCTTGTAACATCGTGTCCTATCCCCACAGCTAAAACCTCAACTTTTGAGTTTTCCTCAATCCATTTAACAGTTTGTTTTAGATGTTTTTCCAAATAGTCTCCAGAATTAACAGATAAAGTTGAGTCATCGACAGGTGCACCATCTGAAATTACCATTAATATTTTTCTCTCTTCTTTTCTTGAAACTATTCTTTTAAATGCCCACAGCAACGCTTCCCCATCGATATTTTCTTTCAACAAGCCTTCTTTAAGCATTAATCCAAGATTTTTTTTTGATTGTCTCCAAGGTTTATCGGCAGATTTATAAACTATATGTCTTAAATCATTTAATCTACCAGGGTTTGAGGGTTTATTTTCTGCATTCCATTTTTCTCTGCTTTTACCTCCCTTCCAATTTTTAGTCGTGAAACCTAAAATTTCAACTTTTACTGAACATCGTTCCAAAGTCCTCGATAAAATATCGGCACAAATCGCAGCAACAGAAATAGGTCTTCCCCTCATAGACCCTGAGTTATCTATAAGAAGTGATACTACTGTATCTTTAAATTCTGTTTCCTTTTCCATTTTGTGAGATAGAGAGTGAAGAGGATTAACAATTACTCTTGATAATTTTGAAGCATCAAGCATTCCTTCTTCTAAATCAAATTCCCATGATCTATTTTGTTTAGCCAAAAGTTGTCTTTGCAATTTATTTGCAAGTTTAGAAACTAAGCTTTGTAAACTTGTAAGTTGTTGGTCTAAATTTTTTCTTAGTCTTAAAATATCCTCTTCTTTTTCTAATTCTTCCGCATTCTTAACTTCATCATATTCGTTCGTATATATTTTATATTTATCTTTTAATACATTTTTTTTATTTTTCCTTAGCAGAGCCGTATCGGCTTCAATTTCTTTAGATTCTTTATCAGAAGAGTCTTGCTTTTCACTAAATGATTCGAGACTGCTTTCAACTACATTTAAATCAGATTCTTCACTATCTGCATCATTTTTTTGCGTCGAACTATCATTTTCTTGATTTTCATCAGAAGAGCTTGAATCGTCTTTAGCTGTTTCATTTTTTTCATTTCTTTCATTCGAGTTTGGGTCTTCAAAATTTAAATTTTTAATCAATTCAGAAACTAGTTGGCTAAATTCTTTTTGGTTTTCGATATTATAATCTAAATCTTTCAATTTTTGTTTTAAATTTTTATCAAACAAATCTTTCCAATAACTTAATATTTTTTTTGTTATATTATTTTGTTTTATTTTAAAAAAATGGCTTCTTAAATACAATTCAAAAGCTTCAGTAACAGGAACATCTGCCTCTGTTTTAATTTCTTCAATTTTTTTACCTTTAAATTTGTTTTCATAACAATTAATTATATTATTTTTAACACCTTTTAATTTATTCGAACCTATTTTTTCGTATCTAATTTTTTCTGCAATAGCGTATAAAGCTTTAGCCATTGATCCTTCCGGTTCATTTTCGGTATAAATTTTTTTATCTGTATATTTTATCTTAAGAGCCTCAGAGTCGGCAAAAGCTCTTAAATTAGTAAAATCTTGAAGTTTTTTTAGATTCACTATCTCCGGCAAAGATAAAGAATTTTTTTTTTCAGGTGAATTGCCACCAAATTTTATATCAAGGTCAAAGTTTTCAGAAATAGCTTTAACCGCAGAAGATACTGCAGATTTAAATCTTTCTTTTAAAAGTTCCTGCTCATCCATTTTAGAATTTTAAATTTTTATATTTATCGAAGATTCTGGCAAATCATCACCAAAACATCTTTGATAATATTCTGCTATTATATTTTTTTCTAAATCATCACATTTGTTTAAAAATGTAACTCTAAATGCATAACCAACATCTTTAAATATTTCTGAATTTTCTGCCCAATGAAGAACTGTTCTCGGGCTCATAACTGTAGAAATATCACCACTAACAAATCCTTTTCTTGTTAGGTCAGCAACTTTAATCATATTCGAGATAATTTCTTTTCCCTCTTTCGTATTAAAACTTTTAGATTTAGCAAGAATAATTTCTAATTCTTTTTCAAATTTTAGGTAATTTAAAGTCGTTATAATATTCCATCTATCTAACTGACCTTGATTTATTTGTTGTGTGCCCTGGTAAAGACCAGTTGTGTCTCCCAATCCTATAGTATTAGTTGTTGCAAACAATCTAAAGAAAGGATGTTGTTTTAAAACTTTGTTTTGATCTAATAAAGTAAAACTCCCTTCTTTTTCAAGCACTCTTTGTATTACGAACATGACATCTGGTCGTCCCGCATCATATTCATCAAAAACTAAAGCTACAGGATTTTGTATAGACCATGGAAGTATACCTTCTTTAAATTCTGTAATTTGTTTATCATCTTTAATTACAATTGCATCTTTACCTATTAAATCTATTCGGCTTATATGACTATCTAAGTTTACTCTTAAACAAGGCCAATTCAGTCTAGCAGCAACTTGCTCTATATGAGTTGACTTTCCTGTTCCATGGTAACCTTGAATTAAAACACGTTTATTAAATGCAAAACCAGAAATGATAGCTAATGTAGTATCACGGTCAAATTTATAGTTACTATCAATTTCTGGAACATACTCGCTTTTCTTTGAAAATCCATCAACTTTCATTTCTGTATCTATTCCAAAAATTTGGTTTACCGAAATTTTTATATCAGGAGCTAGTTCTGTTAAGCTTGTCATGTTACTTACTTTCTAATCATTATAATTTTTAAGTGGCTATAGGCCAGTGTTATTTTTTTCAATTTATCTTCAAACTGTTTATTTCCTGCGTTTCTATCAGGATGAAACTTTTTTACAAGAGTTTTAAATTGTTTTTTAATAATTGGCCAGCTAGCATTAAAATCAAGTCCCATAATCCTAAACGCATCTTTATCTTTTTCATTTAGTTGCCTTCCATTTAGATTCTGCATATTTGAATCTTTGCTAAAGAAACTTAACTTATCATTTAACGCATTATTCCACAGAATATTAAAATAATTATCAGAAGAACCAAATTCTTGAGTTGGTCGATGCCAGGTAACATCTGATTTTAAAAATTTCTCAATTTGATTTTGATTCATCCCTTCAAAGTAATTCCAGCTTTTATTAAACAGTTTAATATGTTCCTCACATAACCATCTGTGATTTTTACTATTATCCTTTTCCAAAGGAGCCTTGAACTCTCCAATTTTTTTACAGTTTTCCCAATCGCAAATATTTTCCATTGTTTATAATTATTATATGTTTTAAGCTTTTAGAAGTAAAATGATGAATTTTTTAGACAAAATAAAAGAAAAAATAATTAAACAAATTAATCCAGAAAGCGTGACATTAATAGACAATTCCAGTCTACATTCGAAACACAAATTTTTTGATCCAAAAAAATATCATCTCAAAGTTATTATAAAATCTGCAGAATTAAAAAAAATGAATCAAATCGAAGTTCATAAAAAAATTTTTTCAATTTTAAAAGAGGAAATGAATAGTAAAATTCATGCTTTGGAAATTGAAATAATATAGTTTTTATGAATAATAAGAGTTTAAAAATTTTTTAATTTCTTTTGCTTTTAATGAAATTGTTTTAGGCTTAGTAGTTTTTCCTATTTTTTTCAATAAAATCAAGTTAATTTTTTCATTAATATTTTTTTTATCTTTTTTCATATAAGTAATAATTTTATTTACTTCATTTTGCTTAAATATTTTATTTATTTTTCTTGGTAAATTAAATTTAATATAGTGGTTTTTAATCAAAAATAGTTCATGCAAAGTTAATAATTTTTTTTGGTATGATAATTCGCTTGCAATCATCATGCCTAAAAGCACTGCTTCGCCATGATTAAGTTTTTTAGAAAAATTTTTTGCTTTTTCAAATCCATGAGCGAAGGTATGACCGAAGTTTAAAATCATTCTCAGGTTTTTTTCCTTTTCATCTTTAGCTACTATTTTGCTTTTAATTTTACAGCTTTTAATAATTGCTTCTACTAATAGTCTGTCATTTCTTTCATATATTATTTTTTTTCCTTTTTTTGAAAGCCATAAAAAAAATAGTTTATCTAAAATTAATGAGTGTTTTAATATTTCTCCATAACCTGCAATCATTTCTCTTTGAGGTAAACTTTTCAAGATTGCTACATCGCTGAGCACAAAATCGGGCTGATAATAAGTTCCTATAAGATTTTTTCCTTGGTTTGTATTAATTCCTGTTTTTCCACCTATTGAAGCGTCGACTTGAGATAGTAATGTCGTAGGGATATTAACAAATTTTAACCCTCGCTTTGTTAAATTTGAAATGAATGCTGACAAGTCACCCACAACACCGCCTCCTAATGAAATTATACAGTCTGTTCTGTTAAAGTTATATTTAAGAAGTTGTTCAATTATTTTATTTGCAACTTTAAGACTTTTATTTTTTTCACTAGCGGAAAGTTTATAAATTTTCAAATCATATTTTTTTAATTTTCTTACTAACTTATTTAACAATATTTTAGATAATTTATTGTCACTAATTATGCATATTTTTTTTACACCAGGGATATTTTTTTTCATCAACTTATCCATTTGTTCTAAAATATTTTTTCCGAAATATATTGGATAAGATTTACTTTTTGTTTTTACTATTAGCTTAGTGTTTTTCATATAAAGCTATAATTTTTTTTACAACACTTTGTTTACTTAAATTGTTACAGTTAATCTTGCATTTTGCTAATTTATAAATATTTTTTCTTTCCATATACAACTTATTAATTTTAGTTTGATTATTTTCTCCATCAAGTAAAGGTCTTTTTTTATTCCAACTCACTCTTCTATTTAAAGTTTTTAAGTTTATATCTAACCATATAGATAAAGAGTTTTTTAGTACCTCATTTCTAATTTCTTTATCAAGAAATGCTCCGCCACCTAATGCAATAACACAGCCATTTTTTTTTAGTGTTTCTAGCACCTCTTTTTTTTCTTCTTCTCTAAAAAATTCTTCACCTTTTTTTTTAAAAATTTCATAAATTTTCATTGAGCATTTTTTCTCGATATTTAAGTCAGTATCAATAAATTTTAAATTCTGTCTTTTGGCTACAATTTTACCTAATGTTGATTTTCCAACACCCATCATTCCCAACAAAATAAGGTTCTTTTTCACTGTTTCCAGAAATTTTAAATTTGATTTTTCACAATTATGTCTTATTTTTCGAGTTTAAATATAATTTAAAGATTATGCAACTTAGATTAAGACCTAGCATCAATAAAAACGTAGAGAGAAGAAATTTGGCAATTAAAATTATTTTAATTTTAGTAGTTTTCTTCCTAGGAATATTTTTGCTTGATAAAATAGATTTTCCAGCACCAACAAAATTTATCAAACAAGAAATCAATAATGATAAGCTTATTACACTTAAATAAATTAATAATATTTACAGTCTTTTTTGTTTTTTTAACCCTTGGCCCTGTGCTCGGCACTGATGAGCCTGCAGATATATGGGAAGATAATGATGAACAAAGTGAACAAAATGGCAAGGAAGATAAAAAAGATATAACAATTGAAAGTCCAATTCTTTCCGACAGTGTTGAAAAAATAATTATTAAGATTGATGAAGATGAGATTGAAAAAGAAAGCGAATCAGTTATAGGAATATTTGACCCAGAAGAAAATAATTTTAATTTAAATATGTGGTCAGAAACAGATGGCCTAGAAATTAAAAAAATTTTAAAAAGAATAGACAAGCTAAAACTTTCAAAACTTTCTGAAGATTTACTTTTTCAAGTTTTGTTTACAAACGCTTACCCTCCTCAAAAAAATTTGTCATCAGAAGAATTTTTAAAAATAAAAATAGATTGGCTGATAAATAAAAAGAGAATTAGAGATTTAGAAACTTTATTAAATACTAATCCTGAAGTAGGAAAAAATTCTAAAGCCATAAAATTTTTAGTTAATGAATATCTTTCTTCAGCTGATATTAAGTCAGCTTGTGAAAAAGTTAGCTTTATAGATTCAAAAGTTCAAAACAATTATTTAGAAAAATTTACCATTTATTGTCTAATCAATAATGATCGGAAAGAAGAAGCCCAAATAGTTTTAGACCTTTTAATTGAAAGAGGTCTTAAAGATAAATTTTTTGAGGATAAAATTAATTTTTTACTTGGAATAAATGACAAAACTACTCAAAAAATTTTAGACAACGATCTTTTAAATTTTTATTTATCATATGTTACAAGTGATAATTTTAAATATGAGCCTACTGATAAAACAAACACATACATATGGAGATATTTATCAGCAGCAAATTTAATTCAAGTTAATGATTTTGAAGATGAAGAAACAATATTATCCTATGAGCAAGCTGCTTCTCAAGATTCTTTTGACAGTGATGAAATCTTCCAGATTTATTTAAAAATGAATTTTAATTTTAACCAATTAGTTAATGCCCAAGAAATTTATAAAAATTTACCCAACTACAAAGCAAGAGGCTTAATCTATCAAAGTATATTGTTAAGCGATAATGTTGAAAAAAAACTCTATTTAGCTTTTTTATTAAAAGAATTGTTTGTTAAAGATAAAATTTTAAATGTTTATAAAGCAGAGTTATCCAATATTTTAAAATCATTTAATCCCAGCCAAATCCCCGCGGAATATGATGAATTGGTAAAAGATCATATAGATCAAAAAGAGACAACAAAAATAAAATTTAATAATGATATATTGCATAGATCAAAAGTCATACGACATTTTTTAAATGATCAAGAAGTTTTAAGTAGAACAGAAAAAGATTTTAAATCAGTATATAAAAAAATTAAAAGAAACAAAAAATATTTTATTTCTATAAAAGACATAGTTGTTCTTGATTCTCTCGCTGCTGATGGCGTAAGTTTACCTGATGATCTTGACTATTCAAAGCTGTCTGCAGAATTGACTGTTCCAAAAAACTTGTATGATTTAGCCAATCAAAATCAAATTGGTTTGGTTATGCTTAAAATTGTAGAAATAATTGGTGAAGACAATATTAGAAATTTAGATCCAGAGACCATATACTTCTTAAATAAAATACTAAATGAACTAAATTTAAAAAAGATTAGAAACAATATCTTAAGCGAAGCTCTTCCGGTAAGAGTCTAATTACTTTCCAACTGCTTGACTATAATAGTCTTATAATTTAATCATATTTAAATGGCATTAAGGAAAATTTTAACAGAACCAAATGAAGTTTTAAGACAGAAATCTTTAAAAGTTGAGAAAGTAGATAAAGATTTACAAAAACTTATGGATGATATGCTGGAAACAATGTATGCAGCACCAGGGATTGGTTTGGCAGCAATTCAAGTAGGTGTACCCAAAAGAGTTATTGTGCTTGATTTAGATCATAAGGATAAACCAAAAAAACCAATATATTTTGTAAATCCGGAAATTATTGAGAAATCTGAAAATAATTCAACATATGAAGAAGGGTGTTTATCAGTTCCAGGCCAGTTCGCTGAAATTGATAGACCCGACAAATGTCATGTAAAATATTTAGATTATTATGGTCAACCTAAAGAAATCAAAGCAGAAGGTATGCTTGCCACTTGCATTCAACATGAAATGGATCATTTAGAAGGTATTCTTTTTATTGACTATTTATCCAAACTAAAAAAATCAATGATTATAAAAAAACTTTCTAAGCAAAAGAAAACAGTTGAAAGGATTGTGGTTTAAATTCAATAATAGTTTGATGCCGCTTAAAATAGTTTTTATGGGAACCCCAAAGTTCTCAGTTCCCACTTTAAACTTATTAATAAAAAATAAATTTAATGTTGTAGAAGTTTACACTCAACCACCAAGAAAATCAAAAAGGGGCCAAAAAATTAATCCATCACCAATTGAGGAGTATTGTAAAAAAAATAAATTAAATTTTAGGAATCCTACAAACTTAGACAGCAAAGATGAATTGGAAAATTTTAAAAATTTGTCAGCAAATTTGGTTGTTGTTGTCGCTTATGGAAAAATAATTCCAAAAAATTTTTTAAAAATTGCAAAATTGGGATTTATTAACATTCATGCCTCTTTATTACCTAGATGGAGAGGGGCCGCACCAATTCAAAGAGCTATAATTAATGGAGATAAAAAAATTGGTATTAGTATTATGAAGATTGAGGAAAAATTGGACAGTGGTCCTATTTTAATTTCAAAAGAATTTGAATTAGATAAAAATAGCACACATGGTGAAATTGAGGAAAAACTTTCTTTAGAGGGAGCAGACTTATTAATTAAAAGTCTGAAAAATATTGAATCTGGTAAGTCAAAATTTGTAGAACAGAATCATTCTCAGGCTACTTACGCTAAAAAAATAAATAAAAGTGAAGCAAAAATTAATTGGAATTTGGATGCCAATAAAGTTCTAGCACTTATTCATGGCTTAAGCCCAAGTCCTGGAGCATGGTTTGAGTTTGAAAAAGAGCGATTTAAAGTTTTAAAGGCAAAAATATCATTAAAAGATGGAAAGTTTGGCCATGTTCTTGATGAACATTTAACTATAGGATGTGGATTAAATTCCATTCAAATTTTAGAAATACAACGCCAAGGAAAAAGCAGGCAATCTACCAAAGAATTTTTACTCGGTAAGAAAATTAATAAAGGTATGGTTTTGGCTTAATGCAAAGGTATAAAATTAAAATAGAATATGAAGGCACACCTTTTGTGGGGTGGCAGTTTCAAAAAAATGGGCAATCTGTTCAAGAAGTATTGCAAAAAGCAATATTTAATTTTTCAAAAGAAAGGGTAGTCGTGACAGGTGCAGGAAGAACAGATTCAGGAGTTCACGCCTTGTCGCAAATCGCTCATTTTGATTTAAAAAAAAAAATACAAAAAAAAAATCTTTTACCTGCTATTAACCAAAATATTTCTAATAAATCGGTAACGGTTTTGAAAATAAATAGGGTAAGTAAAAACTTTCATGCTAGACATGATGCTCAAAAAAGAACTTATGAATATTTAATTGTTAACAGACAGTCTCCCTTAACACTTCAAAAGAATAAAGCGTGGCACATAAGAAAAAAGTTAGACATACAAGCTATGAAAAAAGGAGCAAAATTTTTATTAGGCACACATGATTTTTCAACTTATAGAGCTGCATCCTGTGGAGCCAAATCTCCGGTTAAAACTATGGAAAAAATTTTTATAAAAAAAAACAAAGATAAAATTTCTTTACAGTTTACTTCAAGGTCATTTTTACAACAGCAAGTTAGATCTATGGTTGGCTGCATTAAGTATTTGGGAGAAGGGAAGTGGAGCATTGATACATTTCAAAAAGCATTTAAGTCAAAAAAACGGTCCAAATGCGCGCCCCCCGCTCCTGCTTGTGGCCTTTATTTAAAAAATATTATTTATTAATTTCTATTTTTGCTCCATTAATGATTTTACGTGATAATCAACGCTTTCTTTTAAAGCATTTAAATCATAACCACCTTCTAAAATGGAAACAACTTTTCCATCACAAAGTTCTTTTGCGACCGTCAATATTCTTTTTGTTAGGGTATAATAGTCTTTCGATTCCAAATTAATTTGTGCAAGGGGATCATCTTTGTGAGCATCAAATCCTGCAGATAGTAGAATAAATTCAGGTTTAAATGTTTTAAGTTTTTTAAAAATACTGTCGTAAGCATTTAAAAATTCATGCGGTTGAGTTCCAGCATTTAGCGGAACATTTAGCACATTATCTTTATTGCCCTTTTCATTTGCGGCTCCAGAACCAGGATAATAGGGGTATTGATGAGAAGAAATGTATAAAACTTTTTCATTATCATAAAATATATCTTGTGTTCCGTTACCATGATGCACATCAAAATCAATAATGGCTACTTTCTTTAATTTGTATTTTTCTAGTAAATAATAAGCTCCAACTGCTACATTATTATAAACGCAAAACCCCATCGCCTTTTGTTTTTCCGCATGATGTCCTGGTGGTCTTACAGCACAGAAAGCATTACTAAAATCTTTTTTCATCACACCATCTATTGCGGTTAAAATTGAACCTACGGCATCTTTAGTAGCTTCCTTGCTACCCGGGGATACTATTGTATCTCCATCTAAAAAATTTAAACCTTGTTTAGGAAAAGATTCAGTCACGATATTCAAGTAGTTTTTATCATGAGCATACTCTAAATATTTAAGATCAAATTTTGCAGGCTTCTTCCAAATTAAATTTTTTAATTTTAATTTTTTTAAGTGATCTATAACTACTGTTACACGGTCCGCTCTTTCAGGATGCCCTTGACCTGTATTATGATTTAAGTAGGTGTCAGTAGTTACTAATCCAGTTTTCATTTAAAGTAATTTTCTAAAATATTTAAATATATTTTAGTTAATTTCTTTAGATCTGACAAAGGAACAGATTCATCAATTTTATGCATGGTTTTTCCAACTAATCCAAATTCCAAGCAAGGTGTTATTTTTCTGATAAATCTTGCATCGGAAGTTCCTCCTGAAGTTGATAATTTAGGTTTAATTCCAGTAATTTTTTTTATCGTATTTTGAATCATATAAGTTGTTTTATTTGGCTTTGTTAAAAAAGCTTCACCAGAAACTTCGTATTTTACTTTAAAATTACACTTAGCTTTTTTAGCTATTGATCTAAATAAGGTATTTAACTTTCTTTTTAGTGAGCTAGAAGAATGTTTATCGTTAAATCTAATATTAAACACAGCATTTGCCGATCCCGGAATTACATTGTCAGCATGATTATCTATATTAATTTTAGTTATTTCCAAGTTTGATGGTTGGAAATTTTTTGTACCTTTATCTAATTTTATTTCTTTTATTTTTTGCAAGATTTTAATCATTGTAATTGATGGATTATTTGCTCTATTTGGATAGGCTACATGACCCTGCGTGCCAATTACAGTAAGTCGACCTGTTATGCTTCCTCTTCTTCCAATTTTTATCATTTCCCCAAGTTTACTTGGATTAGTTGGTTCTCCAACTAAACAAAAATTGATTTTTTCTCTTTTTTTTTTTAAATATTTTATGACTCTTTTCGTTCCATTAATTGCTATTCCTTCTTCGTCTCCAGTAATTAAAAGGCTTATAGAACCATTAAATTTTTTATTTTTTGCTTTGAATTTACTTACTGCAGCCACAAAGCAAGCAATCGAAGCTTTCATGTCATTAGCTCCTCGACCAATTAATTTATTATTTTTAATAGCTGGTTTGAAGGGATTAACACTCCAATCTTTTATATTTCCTGGAGGAACAACGTCCGTATGCCCAGCATAGCAAAAGTTAGGAGATGATTTTCCTAACTTTGCGTATAGATTTTTTACATTTTTGAAATTTATTAATTGGCATTTAAAGCCAAGAGATCTTAAGTTTTTTGCTAAAATATTTATTGCCCCAGCATCTTTTGGTGTAACACTTGGTCTACGAATCAATTCTTTTGCTAACTTTAGTTCACTGATTGTCATGAGCTTTTAGTCTCTCAATAAATCGTTAATTGAAGTTTTACTTCTTGTTTTTTCGTCTACTTTTTTTACGATAACTACACAATATAATGAGGGTCCATCAGGATTATTTTTGCTCGGCATAGATCCAGGCACTACCACAGAATAATTTGGAACTTTTCCGTAATATATTTCACCAGTTGACCTGTCAAAAATCCGTGTTGAAGCACCTACATAAACTCCCATAGATAGTACTGAACCTTTTCCAACAACAACCCCTTCTGCTATTTCTGCTCTAGCTCCTATAAAACAGTTATCTTCAACTATCGTAGGGTTTGCCTGCATAGGTTCCAATACTCCACCAATTCCAGCTCCACCCGAAATATGACAATTTTTTCCGACTTGAGCGCAAGACCCAACGGATGCCCACGTGTCAATCATACTTCCTTGGTCTACATAAGCTCCAATGTTTACAAACGAAGGCATTAAGACAACGTTTTTTGCAATGTAAGCACCTTTTCTTACTACTCCATTTGGAACATATCTAAAACCTTCTTTTATAAATCTTTTTTCATTCCACTTATGAGTTTTACCCTCTACTTTGTCGTACCAAGCAGCATAAGGACCTTTAGAAATTTTCATTTTATTTACTTTGAAGCTTAATAGAATTGCCTTTTTAATCCATTGGTTAACTGACCAATTGTTATCATTTTTTTCAGCAACACGTATTTTTCCAGAATCTAATAAGTCTATTGTTTTATTGATAGCGCTGATTATTTTTTTATCAGATTTGGAATTAATTTTACTTTTATTATCCCAAGCTTTGTTAATAATATTTTCAAAAGATGTTGTGTTCATTATGCAGCCTTCAATAAATTAATTTTTTTTAAAAAATCAGATAGATTGTCGATTCTATAGTTAATAAAATTACTATCCGAAAATTTACTTGCCCAAGGTTCATCATTTTTAATCCAAACAGTTTTCATACCCATTTCATATGCCGGTTTTAAATTTCTTGCAATATCTTCAATAAATACACATAATTTTGGGTCAATTTTATGTTTTTTCACTAGTTTATTATAGGGATCAATAGCGGGTTTTGGAATAAATTCTGAATCTACAATATCAAAAACGTCATCAAAATACTGATCAATTCCAATTTTTTGGGTTACATTCATTGCGTGTTTTTTTGATCCATTTGTAAATATTATTTTTTTTCCTTCAAGTTTTTTTAACTCTTCACCAAGCTCTAGATCTTTTTTTAAAAAATCTATATTTATATCATGCACAAAGTCCAAGAATTCATTTGCATCAATTTTATGGTTTTTAATCATGCCGTTTAAAGTTGTGTTATATTCATGAAAATAGTTTTTTTGGATTTTTCTAGCTTCTTCAATAGTTACATTAAGTTTTTTTGATATATATTTTGACATTTTTTTATCTACCTGTTCAAAGACTTTGGTTTTGCCAGAATATAAAGTATTATCCAAATCAAATATCCAAAATTTTATAGATTCTAGCATTTTCATTTTCTTATAAGTGTCCCAGCTCCTTCGTCAGAAAATAATTCATAGAGAATTGAGTGTGGCTTTCTTCCATCAATAATAACAACACCTCTAACACCATCGTTAAGAGCTTTAATACAAGTTCTTATTTTTGGTATCATACCTTCACTAATTGTTTGATCGTAAATTAATTTTTCTGCATCTGTTGATTTTATTTCTGAAATTAATTTTTTGTTTTTATCATAAACACCCTCAACATCTGTCATCAACATTAATCTTCTTGATTTAATGCTTCTAGCTATAGCTCCCGCAGCAGTATCGGCATTAATGTTGTAAGCTTGATTATTAACATCCAGGCCCATGGGAGAAACTACTGGTATTAAATTTTCTTTTATAAATTTTTTTATGATTTGATCATTAATTTTTGTGGGCTTACCAACATAACCTAATTCTATATTTTTTTGTTCAACATTAATTATATTATTTTCTTTAATAGTTATAGATTTTGCTGGGCAACCTTTTTTTTCTAAGGCATTAACTATTTCTGTATTAAATTTTATCATCACTTCTTCAACAACTTTAATAACCTTGTCATCAGTTACTCTTAGTCCCATGATAAATTTAGTTTGAACATTTAATTCATCTAATTTTTTTTTAATTCTTGGCCCGCCACCATGAACTACAATGGGTGTCAATCCAAGGTTTTTTAGTATTGTAATATCATTGATGAAGTTGTTAAAAAGATCAGGATCTAAAAGCACTCTACCACCACATTTTATAACAATTTTTTCCTTAGCATATTTTTTTACATATTTATTTATAGCTTGCGCGGGGGGACCATCTTTGGGCCAAATTTCTTTTATTTTATTATCTAAATTTTCAGTTGAAAGCATTATCTAGACTGTTTTAACTTTAGTTCCACGCATTATTACCCATTGCTGAGCTATAGTTAGTATATTGTTAACAGTCCAATACACGACCAACCCTGAAGGAAAAGGAGCTAATATTATTGTTAAAAAAAGAGGAAAGAACATAAATATTTTTGCTTGAACCGGATCAGGTGGAGTTGGATTTAATTTTTGCTGAACGTACATGCTAACCCCCATTAATATTGGCCACGCCCCAATCATTAAAAAAGTAGGAGGATCCCAAGGAATTAATCCAAATAAATTAAAAATAGAAGTAGGGTCTCTTTCTGATAAATCTTTAATCCAACCGAAGAAAGGCTGGTGTCTCATTTCTAAAGTAACATATAACATTTTGTAAATTGCAAAGAAAAATGGGATTTGTATTAAAACTGGTAAACAACCTGAAATCGGATTTACTTTTTCTCTTTTGTATAAAGCCATCATTTCTTGTTGTAGTTTGACCTTATCTTCTTTATGCAACTCTTTAAGCCTAATCATTTCTGGCTGCAGTATTTTCATTTTTGCCATTGATTTAAAAGAATAATTAGCGAGCGGGAAAAATATAAGCCTAACCAAAGCAGTTATAATAACTATTGCCCACCCAAAATTGCCAGTTAATTTAAAAAAGTAGTCAATTATAAAAAATAAAGGTTTAGTAAAGAAATAAAACCAACCCCAATCAATAGCTAAATCAAATTTATCTATTTTTAATTGTTCAGCATAACCATCAATAACAGCAACTTCCTTAGCTGCTACAAATGCATTTATATTGTTAGCAATAGAATTGCCAGGATTAAGAACTTTTGGATTTTTTATTATATAATTGGCTCTATATTTTTCATTTTTAAAAACAAACTCGGCTTTAAATTCATTTCCCTTTTCTGGAACTATTGCAGTTAGCCAATATTTATCTGTAATACCCAACCAACCTTTTGAGCTATTGATAGTAAATTTTTCTTTTTCAACATCATCATAATCTTCTTCTACAAGCTCTTCTCCAAATACTCCAAGGAAACCTTCATGTAAAATATATATTTGCATTCCCTCAGGCTTGCCCCCTCGAGTAATTTGTGCGTATGGATAGAATTGAAAGGATTTATTTGAATTATTTTTTATACCTTGTGTAATTTTAAATAAAAACTTTTCATCTAATTCAATTTTTTTTGTAAAAATCAAACCTTCACCATTGTCCCACTCGATTGTAACTGGATTATTTGGTGTTAGAGTACTATTACCTTTAACCTTCCAAATTGTATCTCCTAGTGGTAATTTTATCTTTTCATTTCCACCTGATGCCCAACCTGTTTCAATAAAATATTCTTCTGAAGAATTTTTTGGATTTAAAAAAATTACTTTGTTTTCACTATTTAAAGTTTCTTTGTAATTTTTGAAAATAATATCATCTATAATTGCACCTTGTAATGATATTGACCCTTTAATATTTTCGTTTTCAACTTTTATTCTTTTTGTATCACCTACCAGTTCATCTCTTGTAATTTCATTTACTAAATTTTTTTGATCTTCATCGATTGAAGGAGAAGAGGCATCTTCATTTTTTGTTATTTGCTTGTCTTCAGATGGCTGCTCAACAATAGGAGCTTCAAAAAAAGTTGCCCAAAATATTAAAACTATTGTTGAGAGCGCGACTGCTAATAATACATTTCTACCTTCCATTTATTTTTTTCCTTTTTTTAAATTAGGAACCGGATCATACCCGCTACGCCCCCCCAAGATCTTAATTGGATGGCATCTAAAAACTCTTTTTATTCCTAAAAAAGAACCTAAGAATATTCCATTAAGTTTTAAAGATTCTATAAAGTATTCAGAACAAGTTGGTAGGTATCTGCAGCTTGCAGGAAGATATGGTGAAATAAAATATTTATAAAATTTAATTATACCAATTAATAGTTGATTTAATATTTTCATAAGTTGCTATTAGCTATTTTTATTTTTTTAAAAGTTTCATTTAAAACATTTAATACATTTGCAAATTCATCTTTGTATACATTATTTTTTCCAAAAATTACATAAGTGTAGTTTAAGTCTATTAGCTGCCTTTCTTTTAAAATTTTCTGAACAGCATACTTTAGCTTTCTTTTAATTTTGTTTCTGATTACTGCATTTCCAACATTTTTTTTCATGACAAAACTTACATTTAAATATTTTTCAGTTTTTTTTAAATTTTTGTTAAAATAAATTGTAAAATATTTTGTATTTAATTTTTCTTTTTTCAAAATTTTTATAAAATCTTTACTTTTATTAAGGCTTTTGAATTTGATCATTTGGGCACTTAGATTTATAAAGATATTCTTTTTCTACCCTTTGCTCTTCTTCTTGCTAAAGTCTTTCTACCGCCTTTTTTTTTCATTCGCGACCTGAAACCATGTCTTCTTTTTCTTACAATTCGGCTTGGTTGATAGGTTCTTTTCATAAAATTTATTTAGTTCTTGTTAAAATTTTTTGATATTTATAGGTAATAAGTTCTTATAAGTACAGTTAAAAATTAAATTATGAATTTAAATTCACTAAACCTAAAGCTCATTTTTGGAGCAATATATTTGTTAATAATTTCAACAGGTTTATATTTTTTATTTTCAGCTATCGATATCAAAGATTTGATGAGTTATGAATTTATCAGAGAAAATAAGGATATCATTCTTAAATATAAAAATGAAAATTTCTTATTATTAACCATAATTTTTTTTATTTTTTCAATTGTATGGGTTTTGCTTCTAGGATTTGCAATGCCACTTTTAATATTTTCAGGTTTCGTATTTGGCAAATGGTGGGGGATAGTAATTGTACTAACCGCAACAACGATGGGAGCAACACTGTTGTACCTGTTAGTTGGCTTTTTTTTCAGAGAAGCAATAAAAAATAAATTAGCTACAAAATTTTCTAAGCTAAAAGAATTTTTTGTAAAAAATGATATACTTTATTTTACAAGTTTTAGATTTATAGGAGGCGGAGGAGCTCCGTATGCAATTCAAAATGTTTTACCAATTTTATTTGATATGTCAGTTAAAAATTATGTAATAGCTACATTTATAGGATGCATGCCTTCAATGTTTGTTACTGTTTCACTTGGCAGCGGAATTGAAAATGTTATTGACCAAAATGCATCATTGGATATTTTTACCGTACTTCTATCTCCAGAAATTTATTTACCTATAATAGGTTTTTTTATTCTTTTAATTGTCGCAGTTTTAATTAAAAAGTATTACTTCAAAGAATAGATTATTGATTTAAATTTAAATTTTTTTAAAATGTTGTATTTATAACCAGAAAGTTTAGTGTCGAATTTTATTATTTTATGAAACATAAATATTTAGACAAGATTAAAAGTTTAGAAGGCCCACCCAAAAAAGTAAATATCTTTTCAGATAAAGAAATAAAAATGATACAAGAACTTTACAATGATCTTCCTGAAAGAACTTTTAACAAAAAACAAAAAGTTAGAAAAAAAGCTTGGGAACAAAATTATAATACTGAATTAGATAAAATATATTTTAGCAAACTAAAGGAAATTCTGGGAGATTTTAAAATGGACAATTTAAAATCAGAAAAAGGAGATGATCTGTATGGACTTTTCCACGAGAGTTTTTCGCCGCTCCCTATTCATGTTGACTCTGGATTTGATGAAGAAGATATTATTTATAAACAAGTCGTTACACCTTTAGCTCCTGTAGGAGATACAATTTTTTTTAAAAAAAGATGGTATGGTAGATCAACTACTTTTACTATTGATCCTGAAGAATTAAAATTTAAACCTAAAGCTGATCAAAATGATAGATCAAATAAACACCTGGGAGATAAAGAATTTAATGAAGAAATTCATACAAAATATTTGACTCATATTGATATTAACAATCTTAAAGGAATGGAGGTGGAATTTATATATGAATGGAAAGTTGGAGAAACTCTTATTGTAGACAGAAGCCATATTCATTGCGCCTCTTCAAGAATCAACCACAAGAAATTAGGCTTAACTACTTTTACTAAAAAATAAACTGTTTATAATATTAAGAAATGATCAAGGTTTTACTTTCAAAAATAATAGAAATGATTTCAAAAATCCTAGTCGTATTAAAAATACGCTCCAGGGTAATAAATCAATTTAATAAATTACGTTCTGAATCTCATAAAAATCAAGATCATAGCAACTTTATTTCTAAACTATTGGGCAAACAAAGGTTAATCGCATTAGATGTGGGAGCTCAGGGCGGATTTTTTAATGGAAGTATTTTTTCTAAGAAATACAATTCTTTTTTTGATCCTGTAGTAGTTGAGCCTATACCAAGTGAGGCTGAAAAATTAGTTAATCAAAATTACAAAGTTATAAAAAATGGAATTTGGAGCACAAAATGTAAAAAGAAACTATATATACTGGGAAGCAGACCGGGAAGTTCTTCAATGTACAGGCCCAATAAAGAATCACTTAATATTTATGGTTTTAAAAAAGAAAATTTTTCACAATTTAAAGTAACAGATGAAATTGAGGTTAATTGTACAACGATAAAAGAAAGTTTAAGTGATTTTAAAATACAAAATCTTGATTTTTTAAAGGTAGATACACAAGGCTCTGAACTAGAAGTTTTAAAGGGTCTTGGAGAATATTTTCCATTAATAATAAAAATAGAAGCCCAAATCATTCCAATGTATGAAAATGTCCCAAATTGGAGCCAATTATTGAATTATCTTTATGAAATGAACTTTATGATATGTGAATGGATAGAAATAGGAAAACATTTGACTCGGACACCAGCAGAAATGGACATGATTTTTATTCCAAATTATTTTACTGAATTTGGAAAAAAAATTATTTTATCAAGAGAAAAAGAATTTATTAGTCTAATGCTAATATTTGGTCATATTAGGCTTTTGCAAACTATTTCGGAAAAACTGAATTTCTCAACAAATTTAGAAATACAAAAATTGAAGGACAATTTTTTTCATTAATTGAATCGAATTTTCAAGTGTTTCTGAACAATGTAGGTTCTCGTGGTGTTAGAACTGGAAAATACACACAGATTAATTAACAACAAATTGCCATATTATTTATGTAACTTGACATAACTCTAATCAACAAAGTAAAAAGTAACTTAAATAAATGGTAGATTTATGGGCATACATTACGATTATAAATCGAAGCGTGGTGAAAGGGCGATGCTAAAAGAAGCTAAAAGAAAAGCCCGATTGGCTCAGCGAAGAGCAAAAAGAATGCTTTCTTCAAATTCATCTCCAGTAGAAAAAGAAGAAATTAAAACACACGATATTAAAAAAACAATCACATTAGACGATCTGACAAACCCAAGCCAGAAGTAAAATGGATGCAGATAAATTTAAAAAAAGATTTAAGACGACAAAGAATTGAGAAATTATTAAAAATTAATCTCAAAAAAAGAAAAGTCTTTCAAAAAAAAATCAAAAAAATAGAAAACAAATGAGCGTTTTATCAGATCGTTGGATTAAGAAAATGGCTATTGAAAAAGAAATGATTAAACCATTTATAGATGAGCAAAAAAAAAATAACGTAATTTCATATGGTCTTTCTTCATTTGGTTATGATGCAAGAGTTTCTAATGAATTTAAAATCTTTACAGACGTAGATTCTGCTATAGTTGATCCAAAAAATTTTAAAAACAATAGTTTTGTTTCAAGAAAGGCTGACGAGTGCATTATACCTCCAAATTCCTTCGTTCTTGCTAGTACAGTTGAATATTTTAAAATTCCAAAAGATATTTTGGTCATATGTCTAGGAAAATCTACTTATGCAAGATGTGGAATAATTGTTAACGTAACGCCTCTTGAACCTGGGTGGGAAGGTCATGTTACATTAGAATTTTCTAACACTTCCCCGTTGCCAGCAAAAATTTATGCTAATGAGGGAGCAGCTCAGTTTGTTTTTTTAAAGGGCAATGAGGAACCAGAGATAACATACGACAAAAGAAATGGAAGATATATGAAACAGACTGGTGTTACTTTGCCAAAAGTATAAATTTAAAATTAATGCAAAAATTGGAAGTTATTGGAGGTAAAAAAATATCCGGGACAGTAATAATTTCTGGTGCAAAAAATGCAACATTACCAATATTAGCATCAACTATTTTAACAAATAAAAAGGTTATTATTAACAATGTGCCTGTAGTACGAGATGTAGAGACTATGGCAGAACTTTTAAAGACTATAGGTTCGTCAATTAAATTTAACAAAAAGAAAAAAAAAATACTAATACATAACAAAAAATCTTTAAAAACCTTTGCTCCTTACAACTTACTCAAAACAATGCGTGCAGGAGTTTTAGTTCTTGGTGCCATGCTAACAAAATATAGAATAGCAAAAGTATCTTTACCAGGAGGCTGCGCCATAGGTTCAAGACCAATTGATCTCCATCTTAATGCTTTAAAAAAAATGGGCGCAAAAATTAAAATAAAAAATGGTTATATTCACGCATCTGCAAAAAAAGGTTTAAAAGGAGGTATAATAAAATTTCCAAAAATATCAGTAGGTGCTACAGAAAATATTTTAATCGCAGCTTGTTTTGCTAAAGGAGAGACAAAGCTAAGAAATTGCGCTATAGAGCCCGAAGTAGAAGATTTAATAATTTTTCTTAAAAAAATTGGTTGCAGAATTGAAAAAATAGGCAAGCGTAGCATTAACGTTTTTGGAATTAAAAAGTTAAAACCTGCAAAACATAAGATAATATTTGATAGAATAGAGACCTGCACATACATAATAGCTGCAGCCCTAACTAAAGGAAATTTAAAAATAAAAAATATTATTCCAAAAATTATTTCAACCGAAATTAAATTATTGAATAAAATGGGTGTCAAGGTAGTTATAAAAAAAGATCATATAATTGTGAGCCGACCAAAAAAATTAAAAAGTATAAATATTGTAACTAGACCATATCCTGGTTTTCCAACTGATTTGCAAGCTCAAATTATGATTTTAATGACCAAAGCTGAAGGCGTTTCAACAATACAAGAAAATATTTTTGAAAATAGATTTATGCACGTTTCTGAATTAAGAAGAATGGGCGCAAAAATTGAAATTAAAGGAAATAAAGCAAAAGTTTTTGGGAAAAGTAAATTAAATGGAGCTGAATTAATGGCAACAGATTTAAGAGCTTCAGTATGTTTAGTTTTAGCTGGACTAATACCGTCAAGCAAAACAGTTATAAATAGAATCTATCACTTGGATCGAGGATATGAAAAAATTGAAAAAAAATTATCTCAATGTGGAGCAAAAGTTAGAAGATTGCAATGAGTATAAATGCAATAAATAATCTAAAATTAATTGGCAAAAATATAGAAGACTTAAAAGTAATATCTGCATATTGTCAGGACAGTATAGTTACAGTTAAAGATATGGTTTTTTTAAAAAAAAATAAAACTTTTATAATGATAGTAAATAGATTTATGTGGGAAGATTTAGAAAAAGGAGCTTTTAGAAAAAATAAGAGAATAAGATGTGCAATAAAATTTGATGAAGTTTTAGAAGTAAAATCAAAAAAAATTAAACAAAGTAATAAAAGTAGAGCATTGGAATGTTTAGCAATTAAATGTGATAAAACAGAAAATGAAAATCATCAAATCAAAATTTTTTTCTCAGGTGGTAGCATTATTACTTTAATTGTAGAGTTTATAGAAGTTTTTATGCAGGATTTAGGCAAAGCATGGAGTGTAAAACATTTTCCAAAACATAAAATTTGAATGTTGATTTATTTATTAATTTTAATTAAAAATAGAAAAGGAGATTTAATTGGCAAAACAAGATTTTTTAGAATTTAAAGGTGAAGTTAAAGAGCTATTACCAAACGCTATGTTTAGAGTAAAGCTTGAAAATAACCATGAAGTTTTAGCACATACAGCTGGAAAATTAAAAAAAAATAGAATAAGAATACTTACAGGAGATAGTGTTTTGGTCGAGGTTACTCCTTATGATCTCACTAAAGGTAGAATAATTTATAGGTTCTAATTAGGCCAGGTAGCTCAGTCGGTAGAGCAGAGCCCTGAAAAGGCTTGTGTCGGCGGTTCGATTCCGTCCCTGGCCACCACATTAAAGTTATATTTGAACTTGACATACCTACTTACAATCTATTAAAGAAGTTTTGCTGTAGTTAATCTACAGTATTTATTAACAAGTAAGGAAAAGTAAATGAGTCTAAAAGGTAAAGTAAAATGGTTCAATGGAAAAAAAGGTTATGGTTTCATTGAAAGAGAAGATAAAGAAAAAGATGTTTTTGTTCATCATACAGCTGTAAGAGAAGCTGGTTTAAAATATCTTAATGAAGGCGATGAACTAACATTTGAAGTTGAGAACGGCGAAAAAGGTCCTTCCGCAGTAAAACTGCAAAAAGCTTAATCGTATTTCAATAAATTTCATAAAATTTGGGGCAGAGCTTATTAATAACTAATTTGAACTGCCCCAATAAAATTTGTTGTTAGATTGGCTATCAATAAATTTAAAATAAGTAAAGAAAGGAAACAACATGAGTATAAAAGGAAAAGTAAAATGGTTTAATCCACAAAAGGGTTACGGTTTTATTGAAAGAGAAGACAAAGAAAAAGATGTTTTTGTTCATTCTTCTGCAGCTCAAGCAGCAAGCTTAGAGTTGAATGAAGGTGATGAACTAACATTTGAAGTTGAGAATGGTCAAAAAGGTCCTTCAGCAGTTAATTTACAAAAAATTTAATTGCATACAATCTATTGTTGCAAAGTAGAAAAATTATGCTACTTTGCAGCAATGATTGAAAATTTAAAAATCATATACACTTTAAATGCAAAACATCATTTTGCACACGCTAAGCTATTGCTTAGCTAAATCATTACATATTTAAAATATAAATTTATTAACAAATAATATAAAAAGGAGTTATGCAGCAGTAGCTCAGTTGGTTAGAGCACTAGTTTGTGGAACTAGGGGTCGGTGGTTCGAATCCACCCTGCTGTACCAAAAAAATGAGTAAGGAAAAAAATCTAAAACCCTCTAAGGAATTACCTTTAGGTTTTGTAGATAGACAAGAGAAAGAATTATTAATCCGAGATTTTATAATTTCTAATATTAAAGAAGTTATGACTAAGTACGGATTTCAATATCTCGAGACACCAAGTTTCGAGTACACGGATAGTATTGGAAAATTTTTGCCTGACAAGGAAAGACCTGACGCTGGAGTATTTTCTTTTAAAGATGAAAAAAAATGGCTATCACTTCGATATGATCTTACTGCCCCCTTAGCAAGATATGTTGCAAAAAATTATCTTGAGATTCCCAAACCATTTAAACGTTATCAATTAGGAACGGTATGGAGAAATGAAAAACCAGGACCTGGTAGATTTAGGGAGTTTTTACAATTTGATGCAGATTATGTAGGAACAAAGAATTTACAAGCTGACGCTGAACTTTGTGTATTAATATCTGAGATATTAGAAAAGTGTGGACTAGATAAAAAAGATTATACAGTGAAGATTTCTTCTAGAAAATTCACAGATAAACTCTTTGAACAATTAAAAATTAAATCAAAAGAACAAATATCAAGTGCTTTACGTGCTCTTGATAAGATTGATAGACTTGGATGGGGAGAGGCAAAGAAGCTTCTTGGAGAAGGCAGAAAAGATAAATCTGGAGATTATACAAAGGGTGCAAATCTTAATAGTGATCAGATAAAAATAATTGAAAATGCTTTAAAAAGCAAAACATCTGACAGTGAAGACGTTTTAGAGATTATTAAAATATTTAAAGATTATAATTTTGAAAATTATAAATTTGATCCATCGGTGATAAGAGGTTTGGAATATTATACAGGACCTATTTTTGAGGTTAATTTAAATTTTGAAGTAAAGAATTCAAAAGGACAAGCTATTCAATTTGGTTCAATAGGGGGAGGCGGAAGATACGATAATCTTGTAAGCAATTTTGGAAATTATGATTGTCCCGCAACCGGAATATCAATCGGTCTTGATAGGCTAGTGTTTGCTTTAATGCAAAAAAAAGATTTTAAAATAAAGAATACTCGACCTGTAGTCATATGTGTTTTTGATCAAAACAAAAACAAAGAATATGTTGGGATATTAAATAAACTTAGAATGTCAAATATCAGTTCTGAGATTTATCCAGGGGAAGGTAAGTTAAAAAAGCAAATGGAGTATGCAAATAAGATTGGATCTCCTGCTGTTATTTTGTATGGCGATGACGAAATAAAATCTGGAAAAGCAACATTAAAAAATCTTGAAAGTGGTAAAGAAAACCTGGTTAAAATTGAGGATCTAGTAAATGAAATCAAAAAAATACTCTGAAAATATAATAAAAGTTTTTAAGAAAGATGGTTTTGTTTTATCAGAACCAGATGTTCTTTTAGATTCAAATTATATTATTCAAAGATCAGGAGAAAATTTTAGAAAGTTAATGCTTACTTTTGAGGATGACACCGGGAAAAGTGTTTGTCTACGTCCAGATTTGACCGTTGCTTCTTGTATAAAATATTTAAAAGATAATTCTAAAGAAAATTCAAAAATTTTTTACTCTGGACAAGCTTATAGAAGATCAAATAACTTAAAAGATAAAGTTGTCAATGATCAGTTGGGAATCGAGATTTTAGGTTCTAAAAATAAATCTACTGACGATTTAAAAGTTTTAAAAACAATTGCAAGTTCAATTAAAAAAATAAAAATAAAAAATACATCGATTAAAATGAGCGATGTAAGTTTATTTCAAAAGTTAATAGAGTCTTTAACAATTCCAGAAAGATGGAAAGTGAGGCTGAAAAGACACTTTTGGCGGCCTCAATATTTTGAAGATTTGCTTAAAAGACTTGAAACTAACTCTGATGTAGATCCGGCGGCAGTTGAGTTAGATAAAAAAAGATTTATTGAAATGAAAAATCTTGATCAAAGCAAAGAAATTGCAGGTCGTAAAGTTTCTGAAATTTTGTCCAGATTTGATAGAAAAATAAAAGATCCAAGATCGTTTTCAGAAAATAAAAAAATTGTAAAAATTATTAGAGAATTTTTAAAAATTAATTGCCCTATAAATGAATTAGACAAAACATTAAAAAATTTTGTTAAAAAAAATAAATTAAATGATAGCGTTTTCAAAGATTTATCAACTATAAAGAATTTATCAAAAATAAATTCAAAAACTGTTTTTTCAACAAATTTTGGCAGAAATATAGAATATTATACTGGAATAGTTTTTGAGGTATATAACTCATCAAAAAAAGAGATAGCGCGAGGCGGAAGATACGATGGTTTATTGAAAAGTTTAGGATCTAAAAAAAATATTTCAGCAGTCGGGGCGGCAATTAATTTAAATAACTTATAAATATGAAAAATTTAATAACTATAGGTTTACCAAGCAAAGGAAGACTAAAAGAAGATTCAATAAGTTTCTTTGAAAAAAATAATTTTAAACCAACATCCAATGGGGGTGAAAGAAATTACTTTGCCGAAATAGAGAATTTACCTAACTCAAAAATTATTTATTTGCACGCCAAAGAGATAATCCAAAGACTTGCTGATGGAACAATTGACATAGGGATATCTGGTCTAGATCTATTACAAGAGTCGTCTATCAATCTCCAAAAAAAAATTGAAATTAAAAAAAAACTAGATTTTGGTATAGCTGACGTAGTAATCGCTATTCCTAATGATTGGATAGATGTTCAAACAGTGGCAGATTTAGAGGAAGTTTCTTTTGATTTTAGAGATAAAAAGAACACTAGGCTGCGAGTTGCAACAAAGTATCCAAATTTAACTAATAATTTTTTAGCCTCAAAAGGCATTACACAATACAAACTTGTACCAAGTCTTGGAGCAACAGAAACTTATCCATTTATTGGTTCATCTGAAATTATTACAGATATAACTTCGACAGGAAAAACTTTAAAAGATAATAACCTTAGAGTTCTCAAAGATGGATGTATTTTAAATTCCGAAGCTTGTTTATTGATTTCAAAAAAAAAGGCCGCAATTTTGCGGCCTTTTCTAAATTCATTAATTTAGGTGGGTTACATTCCCATTCCACCCATACCTCCCATACCGCCCATTCCTCCAGGAGGCATAGCAGGTCCAGAATCTTTTTCTTCTGGTTTATCGGCCACCATAGCTTCTGTTGTAATTAATAATCCAGCAATTGAAGCAGCATCTTGTAATGCCGTTCTTACAACTTTAGTTGGGTCTATAATTCCTTTAGCAAACATATCGCAATATTCTTCGTTTTGTGCATCATAACCTTGTGTTGTTTTTTTCGCTTCCAAAAGTTTTCCAACTACAACTGAACCGTCAACACCTGCATTTGTAGTTATTTGTCTTATTGGAGCTTCCAAAGCTTTTTTGACAATATCAACACCAGCTTTTTGATCAGGACCTTTAGATTTAACTTTATCCAAATCTTGAGCAGCATAAAGCAAAGCACAACCACCTCCAACAACAACTCCTTCTTCTACAGCAGCTCTTGTCGCGTTAAGTGCATCCTCCACTCTATCTTTTCTTTCTTTAACCTCAACTTCTGTTGCTCCACCAACTTTAATTACAGCAACTCCTCCAGCTAATTTAGCTAGTCTTTCTTGAAGTTTTTCTTTATCGTAATCTGAAGTAGTTTCTTCAATCTGTTGTCTAATTTGTTTACATCTTGCTTCAATGTCAGATTTTTTTCCACTTCCCGCTACTATAGTACTATTATCTTTATCAATTTTTACTTTTTTGCATGAGCCAAGATCATTAATTTTTACATTTTCTAATTTAATTCCCAAATCATCTGATATTACTTGGCCACCAGTTAATATAGCAATATCTTCCAACATAGATTTTCTTCTGTCGCCAAAGCCTGGAGCTTTAACAGCAACTACTTTTAAACCTCCTCTTAACTTATTTACCACAAGCGTTGCTAAAGCTTCTCCTTCAACATCTTCTGAAATTATCATTAATGGACGTCCAGCTTGCACAACAGATTCTAATAATGGAACCATTGCTTGTAAGTTGGCTAATTTTTTTTCATGTAATAGAATAAGCGGATTCTCCAACTCTGTTGTCATCTTATCGGCGTTGGTAATAAAATATGGTGATAAGTAACCTCTATCAAATTGCATTCCTTCAACGACATCTAACTCTGTTTCAAGTCCTTTAGCTTCTTCAACAGTAATCACACCTTCATTCCCAACTTTTTGCATAGCTTTTGAGATCATGTCTCCTATCTCTTTTTCTCCATTAGCTGAAATTGTTCCTACTTGAGCTACTTCATCATTAGTTTTAACTTTTTTCGAAGTAGATTTTAATTTTTCTATTACAGTCGCTACAGCGTTATCCAGTCCTCTTTTTACATCCATAGGATTCATGCCAGCTGTTACATATTTAATTCCTTCCCTAACTATTGATTGAGCTAATATTGTTGCAGTGGTAGTTCCGTCTCCAGCTTCATCATTTGTTTTGCTAGCTACCTCTTTAACCATTTGAGCTCCCATGTTCTCAAATTTATCCTGTAGTTCAATTTCTTTAGCGACCGTCACGCCATCTTTTGTTGTACGCGGAGCACCATAAGATTTATCTAAAACTACATTTCTTCCTTTAGGCCCTAATGTTACTTTTACTGTATTAGCAAGAGTATCAACTCCCTTTAACATTTTATTTCTTGCTTCTGTGTCAAACTTTACAACTTTTGCCATTTTATTTTTTTCCTTTCGAAATTCCCATAATGTCAGATTCTTTCATTATACTATACTCTTTTCCATCAATTTTTACTTCGGTACCCGACCATTTACCGAATAAAACTAAATCTCCAATCTTAACATCCATTGGTATAACTTTACCATCTTCTGTTCTAGATCCTGAGCCGACAGCAACAACCTTTCCTTCTTGTGGTTTTTCTTTTGCTGTATCAGGTATAATTATTCCTCCAGATGTTTTTTCTTCACTATCTAAAACTTCTATCAGAACACGATCATGCAAGGGTCTAAATTTCATATTTACTCCTAATTTTTTTATAGCAGTTATATAATAAGGGATATAAAAATTTCAATACCCCTTAAAAAACCAGACTTTATAACACAAATGACGCAAAATAGTGTATTTTTAATCTCGGTTAAGCTAATCATTTAATATCATGAAGGCAAAATTAATAAAGGGGTTAAGTCAAATACAAAGCAAATATGATGCTTTTTTCATAGATTTGTGGGGAGTTGTTCATAATGGAATACAAGTTTATCCCGGAGCTATAAGTGTTATGGAAAACTTAAATAAACTAAACAAAAGATTTGTTTTAATATCTAACGCTCCTCGTCCTTCGAAGAGTGTCGAAAAATATTTATTAAATTTAAAAATGGATAAAATTTTAATTAAAAACATTTTTACCTCAGGAGAAGCTGCTTTACAGACATTAAAAAAAAATACTTACGGAGAAAAGTTTTATCATATTGGTCCAAAAAGGGACTATGATTTAATAGAAGGTTTGCAAAAAAATAAAACAAGTATAGAAAAATGTGATTTTATATTGTGCACAGGTCTTTTTGAAGACAAGGAAAGTTCTTTAGATTATTATAAAAATTTATTAAAGCAAAAAACAAATTTAAAGATGATTTGTACAAACCCAGATTTAATTGTGCATCGAGGAGCCAGAATAGAATATTGCGCTGGATCTGTAGCTGATATTTTTGAAAAATTAGGTGGAGAAGTAATTTATTTTGGAAAACCTTATCCTGAAATTTATAATTTTTGTTTAAAGGAAAAAGAAACAATCCTAGCTATTGGTGATAATATTAGAACAGATATTAAGGGAGCAAATAAAATGAACTTTGACTCTCTATTTGTAACTGGTGGAATTCATCGAGATGAATTTTTAAATACTTCTTTACAAAATTATGACAAAATTTTAAATAAATATGATGCTAAAACTAATTACTATCAAGAAAAACTAACATGGTAAATTATGAAGATTTTTAAAAATTTAAACATTCCAAAAAATTATAAAAGGTCTGCAGTTGCCGTTGGAAATTTTGATGGTATGCATATAGGGCACCAGAAAGTTTTTAACATAACTAAAAGTTTTGCTAAAAAAAATAAAATAAAATTTGGTGTTCTAACTTTTAGACCATTACCCGTCATGTTTTTTAATAAAAAATTAAAGAATCATAGGTTGGTTTCTGAAAATCAAAAGTTTGAACTTTTTAAAAAATATGGAGCAGATTTTGTTATAAATATAAAATTTAATAAAGTTTTTTCTAAGATAATAGCAGAAAAATTTATTAAAGAGATTATTTATAAAAAAATAAATCCAAAATCACTTTCAGTAAGTAGTAATTTCAAATTTGGAAGGCGAAGAAAAGGTAATATAAATTTATTAAAAAGATTTTGTATTAAGTATGATTATAAATTGTTAAATATTAGTGCCTTCAAGTATCTGGGAAAAGTAGTTTCTTCAACAAGAATAAGAAAATGCTTGGAGAAAGGAAAAATTAATTTAGCAAACAAACTTTTATCAAGAAATTGGTTTATAGATGGGAAGGTTGGCCAAGGTAAAAAGTTAGGAAGAAAACTTGGGTATCGCACGTGTAATATTTTAATTAAGAATTACATTTTGCCAAAAATAGGCATTTACTCTGTGAAAGTTTTAATAGGTAGTGAAAAAAAAGCATATAATGGTGTTGCTTATTTTGGATCTAGGCCAACATTTGGTGGTAAGAAAATTTTTCTTGAAACAAACATATTTAATTTCAAAAAAAATCTGTATAAGAAAAGATTAAGGGTTTATTTTTTTAAATTTATACGCAAGGATAAAAAATTTATAAATTCTAATCAATTAATAAGACAAATGAGCAAAGATGTTATTTCTGCAAAAAGAGCTTTAAAAACAAAATTATTAAGATGAGTAAAGAAAACATAAATTTACCCAAAACTTCATTTTCTATGAAGGCAAATTTACCTAACAAAGAACCTGAAATTTTAAAAAGCTGGGAAAAGTTAAATCTTTATAAAAAATTAAGAGAATCTAATCGAGGAAAAGAAAAATTTGTTTTGCACGATGGACCTCCATATGCAAACGGTCATATACATATGGGAACGGCGTTAAATAAAATTTTAAAAGATATAATTACTAGATTTCATCAAATGGACGGCAAGGACTCAGTTTATGTACCTGGATGGGATTGCCATGGATTGCCTATTGAATGGAAAATTGAAGAGCAATATAAAAAAAATAAAAAAGATAAAGATCAAGTTCCAATAAAAGATTTTAGAAAAGAATGCAGAGAATTTGCCGAAAAATGGATTCAAATACATATAGGAGAGTTCAAAAGATTGGGAGTCGAAGGAGATTGGAAAAACTATTACTCTACAATGAGTTATGATGCTGAAGCACAAATTGTAAGAGAACTTGGAAAATTTCTTCTAGATGGCAGTTTGTATCAAGGTTACAAACCTGTTCTATGGTCTACGGTTGAAAAAACTGCTTTAGCTGATGCCGAGGTTGAGTATAAAGACCACACTTCCAATACAATATATGTAGGTTTTAAAGTTAAGTCAGCAAAAATTGATTTGTTAAAAGACACAGAAATTATTATATGGACCACAACACCCTGGACTATACCCGCAAACAAAGCTTTGGCATATAATAAAAATCTTGATTATTCAATTATTGAAGTTAATTCTACTTTAAAAAATTTTGATAATAAAAAAATTGTTATTGCTACAAAACTTCTTGATGTAGCTTTGAAAGAGTGTGAGATAGAAAATTATAAATTAATTAAAAAAATTAAAGGAAATGATTTTGAGGGGACAATTTGTTCGCACCCTTTTGAAAATTTAGGTTACCAGTATGATGTACCAATGCTTGAAGCGAACTTTGTAACACTTGAGCAAGGAACAGGTATTGTTCACTGTGCCCCAAGCCATGGACCAGATGATTTTAATTTGTGCTTAAAACATGGAATTAAATCGTTAGACACAATAGATGATGATGGCAGATACACCAAGCATATAAAAAAATTTGAAGGAATTCATATTTTTAAAGCAGATCAGGTTGTAATTGAAAATCTTAAAGAATCTAAAAAATTATTGGCAAATGGAAAGCTTATTCATAGCTATCCACATTCTTGGAGATCTAAAGCACCTTTAGTTCATAGAGCTACGTCCCAATGGTTTATTTCTATGGAAACGAAAGAGTTAAGAAAAAAAGCACTTAAAGCCATAGACGAAACTGCTTTTTACCCCGAAAGAGGAAGAGATAGAATTCGATCAATGATTGAAACAAGGCCAGATTGGTGTATTTCTCGTCAAAGAATATGGGGGGTTCCTTTGCCCTTATTTGTTTCTAAAAAAACCAAAGAACCCTTAAAAGACCCTATCGTAATAGAAAATATAGCTAAAATTTTTGAAAAAGAAGGTGCTGACTGTTGGTTCACTGACGATCCTCAAAAATTTTTAGGAAAAAAATATAATAAAAATGATTATATTAAATCTAATGACATAGTGGAGGTTTGGTTTGATAGTGGTGCTACACATAGTTATGTTCTTGAAAAAAGAAAAGATTTAAGTTGGCCTGCCTCTATGTATTTAGAAGGTTCAGATCAACATAGAGGCTGGTTCCACTCTTCTTTGCTAGAATCATGCGGAACTAGAGGCAAAGCTCCATTCCAAAGTATTCTTACCCACGGTTTTGTAGTTGATGGCAAAGGTTTAAAAATGTCAAAATCTACAGGAAATATTATAGCACCAGAAGATGTACTTAAAAAATATGGAGCTGATATTCTGCGCACGTGGGTGGCAGCATCTGATTATGCTGAAGATTTAAGACTTGATTATTCAATTTTAGAACAACATGCAGAGTCATATCGGAAAATTAGAAATACATTTAGATTTTTATTAGGAAATTTAAAAGATAAAAAAATAGAATTTAAATTAAACTCCAAAGAAGTAGAAAATTGGCCAGAGTTAGAACGTTATATTCTTCATCAAATATTTATGCTTAATAAAGCTTTTGAAAAATATTTTAAAGAATACAATTTTCATAAACTTTACAAAGAGTTATTAAATTTTTGCTCATTGGATTTATCAGCGTTTTATTTTGATATCAGAAAAGATGTGCTTTACTGTGATGATTTAAACTCTACAAAAAGAAAAATTTGTACTAATTTATTATCATTAACATTAGATACTTTATTAAAATGGTTTGCTCCAATTCTATCTTTTACGACGGAGGAGATTTTTCAAATTATTAATACAGAAAAAAAATCTAGCATACATCTTGAAAGTTTTCCTAAAATCCCAGCAAATTGGGAAAATAAAAAACTGCACGAAAAATGGGAAAAATTAAAGATAATTAGAAATGTAGTAAATGCTGGAATTGAAGTTAAAAGGAGCAATAAAGATATAGGCTCTAGTTTAGAGGCAGATATAGAAGTTTATCTTGGAAATGAATATTTGGAACTTGTAAAGGACATAAATTTGTCTGAATATTTTATTACTTCAAAGGCAAAAGCGAAAAATATGACCAGTGATGATAAAATTTTCAAATTAGATGATATATCGAACGTAGGTGTTTTTGTTAAAAAAGCCGAAGGTGAGAAGTGTTCAAGATGTTGGAAAATTTTAGGAAATTTATGTGAAAGATGTAACGCTGTATTAAAAAATTAAAAATAGATGAAAAAAATTATTATTATTTTAACTATATTTTTTTTTGACAGGTTAACAAAAGTTTATTTGTTGAATTTGCAAGAAAATGGTACAGACATTGATTTTTATATAAATTCATTTCTAAATTTTTATCTAGTTTGGAATACTGGTATCGGTTTTGGCTTAGCTTCAATGGAAACAGGAATTTATTACCATATTTTAACTTTCATAATTCTAATAATAAATATTGTTCTTATATATTTTCTAATTAAAGCTAAAGGTGTTTATATCTATCTATTTTCAATAATCATTGGTGGGTCACTAGGCAATTTGTTCGATAGGATATATTATTACGCTGTGCCTGACTTTATAGATTTACATCTAGGAAACTATCATTGGTTTATATTTAATGTTGCTGATATTTTTATTTCAGCTGGTATAATTGGTCTAATATTTGTTGAGTTAATGAAGAAAGAAAAAATTTCCGAAAATGATTAAAAAAATAAATTATGCACTTTTATTACTATTTTTAACTTCGTGCGCAAATACATTTGATTCTGTTAAAAGAGGATTAACAGGGGAAAAAGCAAATAGCGCAGAGGAATTTTTGGTTAAGAAAAAAGATCCTCTTGTATTACCACCGGATTTTGAAAATTTACCAACTCCTGATGAAGAAATTCAAAAAGTAGACGAAAATTTACTTTTTGAAAATACTTTGGAAAATAACACAGAAAATAATTCAGAAGCATCTGGATCAGTAGAAACATCCATTTTAAAAAAAATTCAATCAAAATAAATGTTTAAAAAAGATAATTTATTTAAAAATTACTTTTCTAACTCCAAGAAATTTTCAGCAAATATAAAAAAAACAAAAAAAATATTTAATTCTTTAAAGTCAGATTTAAAAAGCTTTAAGATTCCTATGTTAACTTCTTATGAAAAAGATTATGAATTAGATTTTTCATCCAATACTGTAAAAAAATATTCCAAATATAAAAATATTATTATTATTGGCATGGGAGGTTCAATTTTAGGAACCAAATGCATTTATTCATTCTTTAAAAAAAAAATAAAAAAAAATGTATTTTTCTTCGATAATTTGGATTCGAATTTAAATTTTAAATATAGAAACATAAAAAACATAAAAAATTCCTGCTTTATAGTTATTTCAAAGTCAGGCAACACGCTTGAAACAATAATTAATGCAAGCTCAATACTTCAAAAGTCTATCATCAAAAATAAATTAATTATTATAACTGAGATTAATGACAATTATTTAATGGAAATTGCAAATAAATATAATGCTGAAATTATAGAGCATAAAGAGTTTATCGGAGGAAGATATTCAATCTTTTCAGAAGCTGGTATGTTTCCATCTGCTCTTATGGGTTTAAATATAAAAAAGTTCAAAAATTTAAAAGTTTTAATTAAAAATAAAGATTTCGTTTCATCTCTAATTCAAAACGTAGCAACTATTTACACATTAAACCAAAACGGTATTAATAATTCTGTTGTATTAAATTACGATTCAAATTTAAATGATCTTGGTTATTGGTACCAACAACTTGTTGCCGAAAGTTTAGGTAAAAATAAAAAAGGTATTAATCCGTCTCTTTCCTTTGGTCCCAAAGACCATCACAGCCTTTTGCAACTTTATTTGGACGGTCGTAGAGATAAATTTTTTACATTTTTTAATTCTTCACAAAATGAAAAAAAATATAAAATTTCCAAAGATATTATTCCTAGCCAAATGAATTTTTTAAAGAATAAAAGTATAGATTTTGTAATTAGAGCACAATACAAAGCTACAAAGAGCGTTTTTAAATTAAAAAAAATTCCTTATAGACATGTTCTGTTTAATAAAAATAATGAAGAGGAATTAGGAAAAATAATCACTTTTTTTGTTTTAGAAACAATTCTTTTATCCAGATTAATGGGTGTTAATCCTTTTAATCAGCCAGCTGTCGAACAGATTAAAACTGAAACAAAAAAGTTTTTAGTTTAAAAAATTACCAAAAACTATTTTAGATATTCCATAAATTCTTTCATCTAGAATATTAAATTTTTTTATCATTTTGTCATTACTGTTTTTATTTCTATGTAAAATAATTACACCGTTTTGGTTAAGAATTTTTCTTTCAAAAATTAATTCAATTAATTTTTCAATATTCATATCTTTAAAAGGAGGATCACAAAAAATTAAATCAAATTTTTCTTTTAAAATAAATTTTTTTTCTATTAGTTCAAAAACATTTTTAAAAAAAATTTTAGCTTTATTATCTAATTTTAATTTTCTTATATTTTTTTCTAAAATTTTACGTGTATTTTTTTCATTTTCTACAAAATATACGAATTTAGATTTTCTAGATAAACATTCTAAACCAAATGATCCTGTTCCAGCATATAAATCTAAAATCTTAGCCCCCTCTAATTGAAATAAAATTTTATTTGAATGTTCTAACATATTAAATACACTTTGCCTGACACGGTCTTTAAGTGGCCTTGTTTTTTCTTTTTCGGCCAAGTAGAGAGAAAATCCTTTATGTTTTCCAGATATTATTCTCATAATTATTTTTTATTATTTGTTGCCTTCCAACCAATATCTTTTCTATAAAAACCATCTGACCAATTTACAATATTTATGTTTGCAATAGACTTTTTTCTGGCGTCAATCAAATTTTTTGATAAAGAAACTACATTTAGTACTCTTCCACCATTCGAGTAAATTTTATTATTTTTTTCATATGTTCCAGCATGAAATATTTGATTTTCTTTGTTTATCAAAACATTAGATAAATTTTTTATTTCGCTATCTTTAATATATTTAAAAGGATATCCATTTGCGCACAAAACAATTGTTAAAGCATTTTTTTTTGACCATTTAATTTCAATATTGTTTATCTGATTCACTAATGCTAAATCTATAATTTTTACCAAATCAGTTTCTAATCTCATCATTAAAGCTTGGCATTCAGGATCACCCATTCTAATATTATATTCTATTAGATGGGGTTCGCCTTTGCATACCATTAAACCTGCATACAAAAAACCTTTATAAGGGTGGCCAGAATCTTTAAGGGCTTTAAGAGTAGGTTCGATAATTTTTTTTTTTATTTTTTTTTCGAGCTGACCTGAAAGCAGCGGAGAAGGAGAATAGGCTCCCATACCACCAGTATTCGGACCAGTATCATTTTCTCCAACACGTTTATGGTCTTGCGCTGACCCAAAAAATTGGTAAGAATTTTCATCAACAATTACAAAATAACTTAACTCTTCTCCTTCTAAAAATTCTTCTAATATTACTTTATTTGAAGATTTAAATTTTCCTTCTAATATTTCTTTTGTATTTTTAAAAGCTTCTTCCAGAGTGCTGCATATCGATACTCCTTTTCCTGCAGCGAGTCCATCAGCTTTCACCACTATTGGAGTTTTGCTTTTTTTTATAAATTGGCAAGCACTTTCATAATTATCAAAAACACCAAAATTTGCAGTTGGAATATTTTTTTCTTTGCACAAATTTTTCATAAATGCTTTTGAACCTTCTAATTGAGATGCATATTTATCTGGACCAAATACTTTAATTTTTTTTTCTTTTAAAAAGTCCACCAAACCTTTGACCAAAGGCTCTTCTGGGCCAACAATGACTAAATCAATGTTATTTTCCTTTATAATTTTATAAAGATTATCAAAATTTAAAATATCCTCTTTGATATTTTTGGCTATTTTATTAGTTCCTGCATTACCAGGTATACAAAATAAATTTTTAATTTTCGTTGACTGTTTTAGTTTATAACAAATTGAATGTTCTCGCCCACCACTTCCTATGACAGCTAAATTCATATATTATAGATATTCTGATATTTAAATATATATGATTGGAAATAAAGCAAAACTTAAATTTAATCCAAACGATTTTGAGATTATCGAGAGAGGGGACTACGTGGTTTGCGCTGTTTCTGGAAAAAATATTCCGCTTAACAAGCTAACTTATTGGAATGTTGAACTGCAGGAAGCTTATTTTTCTGCAAAAGAAGCACAACAGAGATATGAGGAATTAAATAATAAATGAGAATACTATTAAGTTTATTTTTTTTGTTAATTACAACCTCAAGTTTTGCAACTACTTTCGATGGCAAATTTATTCAAGGTTCATTTATTCTCGGAAAAACAGAACCAGGTTCCGAAGTTTTTATTGATAAAAAAAAAGTAAAAGTTACACCCGATGGATATTTTGCTTTTGGGCTAGGCAGAGATAGAAAAAATGATGTTGTAATAAAGATAAATGAAAAAAAAATTGTTAAAAAAGTTTTTAAAAGAGAATATAAAATTCAAAGAATTGACGGGCTGGAAGAAAAAAAAGTCACTCCCCCAGAAGAAGTTTATGAGAGAATTAAAAGGGAAAATAAATGGATAGGAGAGGCCAGAGCTATTAACAGCAACTTAACTTTTTTTAAAAATAAATTCATTAATCCATTAGAAAACGCAATTGTAACCGGAGTTTATGGAAGTCAAAGAATTTTAAACGGAAAACCTAAATGGCCCCATTACGGCATAGATTTTGCAGCTGAGGAAGGCACAGAAATAAAAGCGATGTTGGATGGAGTTGTTACATTAGCTGAACCAGATTTATTTTATACTGGCGGCACTTTAATATTTGACCATGGGCATGGTGTTTCAACTTTGTACATGCATATGCAAAAGTTACTTGTTAAAAAAGGTCAAAAAGTTAAACAAGGAGATGTTATAGGAACTGTTGGTTCGACAGGGAGATCAACAGGGGCACATTTAGATGTAAGGCTTAATTGGTTTCAAACCCGACTAGACCCAGCTACAGTTTTGAATATAAAAAATTAATAAAAGGTAGAAACTTTCTTAACTAATTTTATAATTAGTTTTTTTTCATTAATTTCAGAATATTTTTTAGCTAATTTTCTTCTGTGATTTAAAGTTTTTTTGTGCCAATTTTTAGGCAAACTATTTACTGCATTTAATATTTTTTCAGAAAAACTCCTAATGTCACCAGACTGAACTTCTTCAAATATTGGTTTTTGCCAATATTCTTTACCACCTCCACCTGTATAGCCAATAACTTTATTACCTGCAATTGCTGCTTCAAGCGGAGGCATTCCAAAGCCTTCTGCATTAGAAAAAGATAAAAATATTTTTGATTTACTAAGTTTTAAAAAAAGTTTTTTTTCATCTAAATTACCCAAAGATTCCATTTTCCATTTTTTTGGCAACTTTTTAAACAAAAATAGTGAAAGTATATGAAAATGATCAATTAGTTTTCTTGGCATAAATGTAATTAAATTATCTTTTCTATGAGGAATTTTGAATTTTTTATAATTAAAAGATAAATTAATTTTTAAAATTTTATTTTTTTTGTTTGGAAAAATAAATTCTAAGCATTTATGAGTTTCTTTAGATGTGGTGATAATGAGTTCAGCTTTTTTATAAGCCTCAAAAAGTTTTTTATGGTCATAAAATGAGTTCATATGATAGAAACCTTGAACAAAAATTGAGTATTTTATTTTTTTTTTTATCAAAAAATCATTTGCGAAATGAGCCCATATTTCTGGAAGAACTACAAAATCAGTTTTAGGATTAAAATTCATATCTTTTTTAATTTGAATCTTATTTTTTGTCCAAGATGAGGAAGGTGTAAAAGATTTTACGACCTCCATTTCGCTACCTCGCCATCCGTACTTTTTTGAAGGTTTATTAAATACTCTTTTTTTTAAAGATAATAAAATTTTATCTATTTTCCTTTTTTTTAAATGCAAAATATTAGAAGTTATATTGCCAATTTTAAGTTTATTTATTAACTCGCTATGTTGATAGATAACTTTGGATCCACCAGATGCACTTTTGTGTGCTGGCAGCATATAAATAATATTTATTTTTTTAAGATTCATTTTTATCAATTTGTCTAACAAAAAATACAATCAGGTTAAACATATTTTTCCTTAATTAAAGACAAAACAAATTTGCAACTACTACAGTTTGGATTATAGTCAGGTGGCTGTTTCATAAGGTAGATGTCAATAATATCTGTTATCCTTTTTAATAGTTGATCGTGACACCTGTTTCCTTTTAAGTATAAAGTTTCGAATTTCATATTACAGTTTTTATTTAAAATATTAGTAATTTCCTTAGGCTCAAAAAGATATAAACCTATTTCTTCTATATTAGAAAATTTTGGTGTTTTTGAGTTAGGATTTTCAAAAATTGTTGCATAACTTTCTAATTGAAGTTTATAATTTTGGATTTTTGAAAGGTTAATGTTTGTAGTTTTTAAATCAATTATTCCATATTTTTTTGGGTTAGTGTCGAATTCAACTACAACATCAGTTTTTCCGTTTATTATAAAATATCTTCCCTTGTTATCTTTTAAAACTGAAGAGGCAATGAATCCATTTAATTCTTTCATAATACGTCCCTCCAAAAGATTTTTTGACATAATTTTTACCGATTGTGAAAGTAAAAATTTTTTTTGAATTAAATCGAAGGCATTAAATATTGGTGGAAAAAAAGCATCAAGTTTAATTCCTCTGTGAGATAGCCAAAGACATCTTTTACATTTTAAAGCATAATCAACACTACTAGGATTAATTTTAAAGTATTTTTCTTGATTCATGATTTCTTCTCAACTTTTTTAAATTTAATTTAAGAATGTTTTTCAAATAAAATTATTCCATTTGCATAAGTTGGATGTATAAATCTATTTGCAGTTTTAAATTCTTTTAGTATTTTGAACTTATTTGAATTTTTTGAAATGAAATCTAAAGTGGCTCTTTCAACAGGTTCTTCATTATAATCATCTACAAGTATAATAGAATTTTTCTTTAAAAATTGGTTAGCTATTTCAAGGTTTTCTAGTTGATTCTCATAAGAATGATCAGCGTCATAATAATAAAAATTTATATATTCGTTAAAATTTGAAAAAAATTTTTTGTAATCAATTTCAAAAAACTTGTGCTTATTTTCTGATTTATGCTTATTAAAATAAGAGAGAAAATATTCTTTTGATTTAAGATTTTCTTGTGAATCATCTTCTGGTTTTAGCAATTTATTACCAAAATGATAGTTATGTGAAAAGTTGTCTATACCATATACTTTACATTCAGTATTTAATATGCCCGCCAATAAACTAAAACCACGAAAAATTCCTATATTTAAATAAATATCATTTCTGCCTAATTTTTTTGCTATTTGATTAATTATAAAACCAACGGCTATAGAAGACATATTGTCTATTTCTGATAAAATTTTTATAGTATTATATTCATCTTTATCTAGATTTTTAAAAATTGTATTTGAACTTAAAAATTTTTTTTCTTTTCCAAAGATTTTATAATATTTTTTTTTAACTCTATAAAAATATTCTTTCCTGATATTTTTGTTTGGGCTTATTTTAAATTGATATTTTTCTTCAATACTTTTAATTAAATCTAAATTTTCCATATTTACTTCCAGCGATTATGTGACCAAATCCATTGCATTGGATTTTTAATTATCATTTTTTCTATAATTTTATTAATTTTAAGTGTTATATTTTTTATATCTTCTTCATCACTTTCAGTTTTTTCAATTTTATACGGTTCATAAATTGTCATTTCAAAATTTATACTATTTTTTCTTTCAATAAAAATAGGAACTAATTTACAATTATATTTTATTGCAATTTGAGCAGGAATTGTTGTTGTATGAGCTGGCTTACCGAAAAAAGGTATTCTGGGGCCTTCACTGAGACGTTGGTCTACCATTAAGGCAATACTATAGCCATTTTTAATTTTATTAACTACTTCTTTCATACCTTTGCGCCCCTTAGGTATTTGATTGGGGCAAATATATTTCATTCGCAAATATTCCATCACAGGATTTAAAAAAAAATTATTAAGAGGTCTATAAATTGCAGCACATTTAATTCCGTATTTATCTAACTCCATAGCCATAAGTTCAAAGTTTGCAAAATGCGCAGAATAAAAAATTACACTCTCATGATTTTTTTTAATTTGATCTAAATAATGAGCTCCATTTATTATAATATGTTTTGGGTTTGTTTTATTTAATCTAAAATCTTTTAAAAAAACATACTCAGCAAAGGTTCTACCTATATTTGACCACATAGATTGAATAATTTGATTTTCCTTATATTGATCTAGTTCCCCTAAACCAATTTTTATATTTTTTTTTGTGATTTGACTCGACCTAAATAATGGACCAAATAATTTTCCTAGCAAACTTCCAATATAAGACGCATTACGAAGACCTATAATTTTAAATAAAGTATATAAGGATATTATTATTATAAATTGAAAAAAATATTTTATTAGTTTCATATAACTTTCTTTAATTCTTCAATGAATTTATTTTTATTTTTTATTTCAACTTCTATTTTTAAATAATTTATAACTTTTTTAAAGTTTTGATTAATTCTAAAATAATCTTTTTCTGTTGTTAGTAAAATTGCGTTTTTTTCCTGTGCATTATTTACTAATTTATCTAATTCTTCTTTAGAATAATTATAATGATCTGGAAAAATTATTTTTTCACTTAATTCTACACCATTTTTTACCAACAAGTCGAAAAAATTAATAGGATTACCAATTCCTGCAAAAGCTATTATTTTTTTATTTTTAAATTTATCAATATTTTTTGCTTTATACTCTGTATAAAAAATTTTTATTTCTTTATTTTCATTATATATTTTTTTTTCAATACTGGTATTTTTTTCACCATTTATTAAAGCACAATTTGCTCTCTTCAAAGAGCTGAGACCTTCTCTTAAAGGGCCGGAAGGAATAGTAAATCCATTTCCAATCCATTGTTTCTCATTAAAACAAACAATAGAAAGACTTTTATTTATAGAAAAATCTTGAAAACCATCATCTAGAATAGCAACGTCAATATTATTTTGAATAGCATTTTTTACAGCCTCAACTCTTTTTTTGTTCTGGTATACAAAGCCTATTGCTTTTTCTAGTTCTACTTCATCTTTATAAGATTCGTATTCTTTTCTTATGAAGGCAGGATTCATATTTAAACTTTTTAAAATTGAATATATTTCAATAGACGCAGGGGTTTTGCCAGTTCCACCTATGTAAATATTTCCAACACAAATTATTGGAATTTTAAATTGTTTTTTTTTAACAAAGATATTTTTTAAAAAAGATAATAATTTTATTATTAAAGCAATTGGAAAAAGCAGAATAGAAAATAATGAAATTTTATCTTCATCCCAAAATTTTGGTTTAAGAAAATTCATTTACGATTATTTATATATATTTTTTCAATTCCATCATCACGTTATTAAGTATGTTTTGTCCATGATTTTCAATTTTTGTTACAATGTCTTTATTTTTAGGTTTGTCACTCTTAAATTCTTCAATTAAAGATAGGCCTAACTCATTTGAGGTGTTTATTTTTTTAGTAACTCCCAGTTTTTGTAAGTAATCATACGTTTCTAAGAAATTAGCAACATACGGTCCGTGGAAAATTTTACATCCTAGCCTTGCCGGCTCAATAGGGTTTTGTCCGCTATTTTTCATTAAAGATTTTATCAATGACTTTCCAAGAAAAACATATTTTGAAATATTATAAAATTTAACAGCCTCACCATAAGAATTTACCAATAAAATATCTGTATTATCGCTAAAGCTATTTATTTCTGTTGCTAAAAGAACATTCATATTCAATTTAAGCAATTCTTCTTTTATTGCTTTAACTCTATCTATATGTCTTGGAATAATAATAGTTAAAATATTATTATAATTTTTTTTAATCTCCACATGCGCTTTTGCACATACTACTTCTTCAGTGGGATGTGTGCTAGCTGCGCACCAAATTTTTCTATTTTTTATCTTATCTAAAAAATTAACATCTAAATTTTTTATATTATCCTTAATATTTGAAAATTTAAGATTCCCATAATTTTTTATATTTTTTGAGCCCAATGCTTTTAAAAAATTTTCGCTTTCCCTGTTAGATGTTATGCATAAATCAAATTTTTCAAATATTTTTTTTGAAAAACTTTTAACAAGTTTCCACCTATTAAAACTTTTTTCTGTTATTCTTGCATTAAGAAGTATTAAAGGAATTTTTTTTTCTTTTATATTTAAAATTAGATTGGGCCATATCTCAGAGTCAATAAAGATGGATAAATTTGGCTTCCAGTGATTTAAAAATCTATTTATTAATAAATTTATATCCAAAGGTAAAAACTGATGATTTATTTTAGAATTACCGCTAAATCTTTTCTCTAATATTTTTCCTGAACTTAAAGTTATTGATGTGATAAGGATTCTATTAATTTTTTCCTCTCTTATACAACTATCTATCAAAGGAAGAATGCTCATCGCTTCTCCAACGCTTGCAACATGAAACCAAACTAAAAAACCTTGACCTCTTTCTATATTTATTTTTGATAATTTTTCTTTGTATCTTACTGGGTCTTCTTTTTTCCTAATTTTTCTAAAATATAAATATATCGGAGCAAACGGGTAAAACAGGTATGTAAAAAATCTATACCAAAAATACATAAATTATGCACTTAACTGTTTGCTATATAAATTTTTATATATCATAGAATTTTCTAAAAGCTCTTTATGTGTTCCGACATCAGTTATTGTACCTTGATTCATAACAATTATTTTATCGGCTCTAATTATAGTTGATAATCTGTGGGCAATGACCAAAGTAGTTTTATTTTTTGTTAAGTTCATAACTGCATTTTGAACTTTTTCTTCAGATTCTGCGTCTAATGAAGAAGTGGCTTCATCTAGAAGAATTATAGGAGAATTTTTTAAAACTGCCCTAGCAATAGAAATTCTTTGCTTTTGCCCACCTGATAACCTAATGCCGTTTTCTCCAATAATTGTATCAAACTTTTTAGGCAATTTATCAATAAATTCTGTAGCAGCGGCAAAATCACAAGCCTCTTTAATTTCTTTTTCAGAAGCATTCATGTTTGCGTAAGCTATGTTTGCATGGACCGTATCATCAAATAGTATAATGTCTTGGCTAACCATTGATATATTTTTTCTTAGTGAAGAAAGTGTGATTGAACGAATATTTTGTCCATCAATTAAAATTTTTCCGTCTTTTGGATCATAAAATCGTGGAAGTAAATTTATTATTGTACTTTTTCCAGCTCCACTATGCCCTACTAAAGCAGCAGTAGCACCACCATCAACAGAAATATTTATATTTTTTATAGCCTCTTCCTGTGTATTAGGATAAGAAAAACTTACTTTTTCAAACAGCACATTACCTTTTGTAACTTTTAAATTTTGATCTGTGCTAACTTCCTTAATACTAGGTTCAGCATCAAGAATATTAAACACTCTATTTGCTCCTACAGCACCTTGATTAAATAGCATGTTAATAGTTGCTAAAGATCTAATAGGTTGGTAAGCCAGCATCATGGCCGTCAGAAAGGAAAAAAAATTATTTATTTCCATTGTTCCGTTAGCAATCATAAATCCTGAATAATAAATAAAACCAGCGATCATTATACCTGTTAAAACTTCCATAATTGGAGTAGCTCTAATAAGAATTTTACCGATTTTAATTTGGATATTTGCCCTCTCGTCAATTTTTTTTTCAGATCTATTAAATTCAAAATTTTCTTGCTGGTATATTTTTATCATTCTTGAACCTTTAATTACTTCAGACAAGTAAGATGTTAAACCTCCCTCTATTTTTGTACTTTCAGACACTGCTTTATTTATTCTTTTCCCCAAAGATTTTGCGACAATAGCTGCTAAAGGCATCATGATTATTGCAAATAGAGCTAAATTCCAATTTTGATAAAACATTAAACCTACCAAAACCACTAAGGTAAATGAGTCTTTCATCAGATTTAGTATTCCCGAACCTACTAATTGACTTACTTGCCCCACATCATAAAAAAAATGTGCAATATATTTTCCTGAATGTTTTGATTCTATAGTATTAATATCGGATTTTAGAATACATGAGGCCAGCTGAGTCTGCATAGTTTTCACAACATTATTGCTTACATTAATTAATATTGATCTTGCAGCATATAAGGATGCACCTTTTATTGAAAATGAAAGAGCAATAGCAATCGGTATTAGCAACATCATAGTTTGGTCCTGTTCAACAAAAATCTTTTTTATAGCCGGATCTAATAACCATGCTATAGCGCCAGTTGAACCGGCAACTATAAGAGAAAGCACAAGCGATAGTATTATTTTTTTAAGATGTTTTTTTACATATTGGCTAAGTAATCTTAATAAAATTTTTTTTATTTCAGAGAAGCTCATAAAACACTAATTAAAAAAATAAATATAAAATTTAAAAATCCAGAAAAATTATTAAACTTAAATGCTTTTAAGCATGAGTTTGAATTATTTATATCAAATATTTTTATTTGGTAAAACAAAGAGGCGATAAAAGGTATAGAGAAAAATAAAATATATTTATTTATATCCATCATAAAAAACATTATTAAAATAAATAAAACACATAAACAATAACAACTCGCAACAAAGACTTTAGGGTTATTTTTAAACTTAATTGATGTAGATTTTACGCCAATAATTTCATCATCATGTATGTCCTGAAGCCCATAAATGGTGTCATAACCGAGTGTCCAAAATATGGCTGCAATGTACAAAATTATTGGTTCGATCCATATGGAATTTGTTACTGCGGTCCAAGACATAATAATTCCCCAATTAAAAGTAAGTCCTAAAAAAAGTTGAGGCCAGTAAGTAATTCTTTTCATAAACGGATAAGCAAATGCTAAAAGCATTGACCCCAAACCAAGAACTATTGTTCTCAAATTAAATTGTAATAATATTAAGAAAGCTATTGAGCAAAGTATGATTACATATAATAAAGATTCAGATACTGAAATTTTCCCAGACGCAATAGGTCTTTTTTTTGTTCGCCCAACTTTTTTATCAAGATCTCTATCAACAATATCATTAAAAATACATCCTGCGCTTCTCATCAAAACGGATCCTAAAAAAAACAAAATTAAATATTTAAAATATAATAATTTTCCCCAATCAAAATAGAACCCAAAAAAAGGATCTAAATAATATGCAAGTGTAAGTCCCCATGCACACGGCCAAAACAAAAGCATAAAACCGATTGGTTTATTTAATCTTGTTAATTGAATAAATATTTGGATTTTACCCATTAAGGAATAATAACAGCTGGTCCAATAATTTTTCTTGCTTCTAAATCTTTGTGAGCTTGAACAACTTCTTCTAGTTTATATTTTTTAAATATTTCTATTTTTACTTTTCCATACTTTATTTGTTCGAATAGTTTTCCCGCAGCCTCATTAAGCAACTCTTTATTAGGAAAATAATGACCCAAGGTAGGTCGAGTAAAAAATAAACTTTTTGGCATAATATGTTTTTTTATGTCTATATTCTTTACTGGTCCTGAAGAATTTCCAAAAGAAACCATCATTCCGGTATTAGCTAAGCACGCAACGGAGTCTTCAAATGTTTTTTCTCCTACACCATCATAAACTACAGGAACTCCTTTTCCTTTGGTAAAATCTTTAACTTTTTCTACAAAATTTTCTTTAGAATAATTAATTACTAAATCACAACCATTTTTTTTTGCTATGTTGACTTTTTCTTCTGAACCAACCGTACCTATAACTTTACAACCTAAACTTTTGGCCCATTGACAAAAAATTTGTCCAACTCCACCTGCTGCAGCATGAAATAGTACAGTGTCATTAGATCTTACAGCAAAAGTTTTGTACAAAAGATAATATGTGGTTAAACCTTTTGTCATTATACATGCTGCTATTTCCGGAGTAATTCCATCGGCCAATTTTACTAATTTTTCAGCTGAATAAACTCTTTCATCTGCATAAGCTCCAATAGGTGCACCAGCGTAGGCAACCAAGTCTCCTACACTAAAATTTTTTACTTTTGATCCGATTTTTTTAATTATACCCGATCCTTCTAATCCAATTCCAGTAGGTAATGGCAAAGGATACATTCCTGTCCTGTGATACACATCAATGTAATTCAATCCTATTGCCTTTTGTTCTATCAATACCTGATCCGGAAGAGGATCTTTAAGATCAATATTCTTTATTTCAAGAACTTCAGGTCCGCCATTTTTTTTAACACTAACTACTCTTGTCATTTTTTAACAAAATTTCCATTTTGATAATCATCCAAAGCTTTAAGAATTTCTTCTTTAGTATTCATAACAAAAGGCCCTCCTCTAGCAATGGGTTCTCCAATCGGTTTTCCAGATATTAGTAAAAATTTTGACTTAGTTATAGCTTTTACTTTTAATTTTTCGCCTTTTGTAAGAAGTATTAAAGTGGATTCATTAACTTTATCATGGTTTTTTCCTCCAATTTTAATTTCACCCTCTACAAGGTAAACAAAAGAGTTATGAGTTAAAGGAAGCGTAAAATTAAAATCTTTATTTTTTTTAAGTTCAATATCGAAATATATTGGTTCAATATTATGACCTACAACAGGACCTTCGGTATTATCAAATTTGCCAGCTATAATTTTTATTCTTTTATTTTCATCTTTGTGAATCTTCATTTTTTTAGAATCTATGTAGATATATTCTGGTTTACTCATTTTTAATTTTGCGGGCATATTTATCCATAATTGAAATCCATGCAGCTTTCCCTCGCTCATGGAAGGCATTTCAGAGTGGATAATACCACCACCTGTTTTCATCCATTGTACATCGCCAGCTGACATTTTTCCTTTAGCACCCGTACTGTCTTCATGCTCAAATTCACCATCAAGCATGTAGGTTACGGTTTCAATTCCTCTGTGCGGATGAGGTGGAAAACCTCCAATGTAATCCTCTTTATTTTCAGACCCAAATTCATCTAACATTAAAAATGGATCAAAATAATTAGGATCAACCCCAATACTTCTTTTTAGTTTAACACCAGCCCCATCAGAAGCAGGTGTTGCATCTATAATCTTACTTACCTCAACATTTTTCATTTTAAATAATCGTGAGTAGTTCTTTCAAATTATTAATTACAAACTTTGGTTTATAACTCAATTTATCAAAAACCTTGTTAAAGCGGTTTACCCATACAGCGTTATAACCAAAAAGACCTCCACCTGAAACATCCCAAGTATTTGAACTCATAAAACAAATATTTTCAGGTTTACAACTGTAATTTTTAATTGGTATTTCGTAAACTTGTGAATCTGGTTTGTATATTCCTACAGTTTCAATAGAAAAAATATCATCAAAATAATTTTGAATTTTGTTACTTTCTACTAATCCCTTTAAAAGATCCGGTGTTCCATTCGAAAGAATAGAAATTTTAACTTTTTTAGCTTTTAGTCCTTCCAAGCATTCTTGAACTTCAGGGTAAGGGCTAAGTTTTTTGTACAAATCTAACAATTCATTTCTCATTTCTTTTTTTATTTTAAAAGTTTCCATAGTATGATCTAAAGAATCTTCAGTAATTTCCCAAAAATTTTTGTGTTTTTTTAGAAGACTTCTTAACCAGGTATACTCAAGTTGAGTAGTTCTCCAAGCGTTAGCAAAACCTTCCCATTTGCTTCCAAGTTTTTCTTTACATTTTGCAGCAGCAGAATTTACGTCAAATAAAGTTCCATATGCATCAAATACACAAGCTTTGATATTTTCTATTTTCATAATAAATTTTCCAATTTTTGTACTTCACCAATTTTAAATATAATAGCATCATCTTTATGATAACCATACATGTTGGTTGCATTTTTAAATCTTACTGGAGGCTCAAATGGATCCTCAAGAGAAAGCACTACAGTTCCCCAATGCATTCCCAAAACTTTTTTGCTTTTTAAATCTTGACCAATATTTAATGCTTCTTCAGGATTTGCGTGAAAAATAGACTTATCTTTCTTTGGTGCCATCGGGTAAAAATTATATGCTCCTATATTAATAAAAGTTAAATCAATAGGTCCATATTTTTTTCCAAGTTCTTTATAAATATTTCCATAACCGGTATCGCAAGCGAAGAAAATTTTTTTATCTTTATATTCTATTAAAAAACTTCCCCACAAAGTTTTGTCAGTATCAGTTAATGTTCTTTTTGACCAATGCACGGCAGGAACAAAAGTAATTTTTAAATCATTAACTGTTGTTTGTTCATACCAATCCATTTCTTTAACTTTTTTAAATTTGTTTTTAGTAAAATATCTTCCAAGCTTAAGAGGAGCTAGGACGTTAGCTTCTTTATAAGGAAATTTTTTTATTGTTCTATAATCTAGATGATCATAATGATTATGTGTTAACAAAAACAAATTTACCTTTGGTATTTCTTTTAAATCAATAGCAGGATCAACATATCTTTTGGGGCCAAAAATTAATGGACCCATATTTTTTGAAAAAACAGGATCGGTAATTATTGTCGTATCTCCAAGTTTAATTAAAAATGTTGCGTGCCCAATCCAGGCAACATAGTCATCATTTTTGTATTTTTTTAGATTTTCTATTACTTTTTTTTTATCTATAACATGATCAGAGGGAATATTTATTTTAATTTTTTTCTTTTCCTCGTTCCATTTTGACATGTCCCATTTAAAATTAGGATCTCTTAATGGACTTCCTTCAGGATTTCTAAATGTTCCATTCGGTAAATGATGATAAGGTGTATCTTTCATATTTTCTGCAAAACCATTATAACTAATATTAATGACTAAAATAATTATTATTAATTTTAATTTATAGAAATTTTTCATGCCATCTAAAATAAGACTTTTTTTTTCCAAAGAATTAAAAGCAAATTTACTATCTAACCTTTCTATTGAACAATCACACTATATTAAAAATGTAATGAGATTAAAGCCAGGTGACACAATTTCGCTATTTAACTCAATCAACGGAGAATGGAGTGCAAAAATAGTTAATCACAATAAAGAAAATACAGAGATTAAAGTTGATAAGTTAATTATAAGTAAAAAATTAGAAAATGACATATGGTTAGCTTTTTCCCCAATCAAGAAAAATCCTTTGGACATGATGATACAAAAATCAACTGAATTAGGAGTTCAGAGATTTATTCCAATATTGTCAGAAAGAACAATTGTTAAAGAAATTAATACTAAAAGGTTGAAAAAAATTATAGTTGAGGCCAGCGAGCAATCAAATCGAATTTCAGTTCCAGAAATAAAAAATTTAAGACCTTTGAAATCTTTTTTAGATGAATTTCCTAAAGATGGATGTTTAATTTTTTGTGATATTAATAGTGATAAAAATAATTTAAAAAATATTTTATCGAAAAAAAAAGAGGGGCCAGTTTGTATACTTATAGGACCTGAGGGTGATTTTTCAGAAAGAGAGAGACAATTAATAATTGAAAAAAAAGAAATTTTTTCTCTATCTTTGGCTAACAATCTTTTAAGAGCAGAGACAGCAGCAATTGCAGCTATAACGATTGTAAATTATCACTTAAATTTTAATTAATCCAAAACTGCATCAAGTTGACACAGTTATTGCCCAAAATGACTAATAGTTTTTGTGGAAAAAAAAACTATATCAATTATAGAAAGTTGTTTTAAAACAACAAAAGTTGTAAAAATAAACCATAAATATAAAGGTAAGGTACTAAGTGTTTGTAGCAGTAATATTTGTATTAATTATTTTGGGATCAATCATTTTCCATTTTTGGAGTCCTTGGTGGTGGACGCCCGTAGCTTCAAATTGGGGAAATATTGATGATACAATTATTTTAACTTTTTGGGTAACAGGAGCTGTATTTGTTGCTGTTTGTTTATTTATGGCTTACTGCGTTTGGGCATACCGTTATAGACCTGATAGAAAAGCAGAATACAAACCTGAAGATAAAAAATTAGAATTTAGATTAACCTGGCTTACAGCTTTGGGGGTAATAGCTCTACTTGCTCCAGGATTAATAGTTTGGAATAAATATATTTCAGTTCCTGAAAATGCTTTTAAAATTGAAGTAGTTGCATACCAATGGGGCTGGAATTATAGATTACCAGGAAACGATGGCATTCTAGGAAAAACGAGCGTTGGATTAATTAGTGATGAAAATCCATTCGGTCTAGACTCAAATGATCCAAATAGCGCAGATGATATTTTAGTAATGGATGCAGATTTGCATTTAAAAATTAATCAACCTGTAAAAATAGAACTTCGTTCTTTAGATGTGCTTCATAACTTCTATATTCCTCAGTTTAGAGCAAAGATGGATACTCTTCCTGGAATAATTACTTATTACTGGTTTACACCTGAAAAAAAAGGCGAATACGAAATTCTTTGTGCCGAATATTGTGGAACAGGGCACTATGCAATGAGAGGATACGTCCAAGTTGATGAAGAGCAGGACTATTCGAATTGGCTAGCAAAGCAAATTAGCTACGAAAAAATGTTAGCGAAAAACAATATTAAAAATAAATTAATAGCAGAAAAACAAAATTAGGAGAATATATATGAGTGATGAATATACAGAAAATAAATTAGAAGCAAAAGCAGCAGATTCTTCATCAGGAAGTTATGCTCCTACTGCTGAAACAGTTCCAGCAAAAGAATCTCCAGATCAAGAGCTATATCATGCTAAAAGTTTTTGGACTAAATGGGTTTTTTCTCAAGACGCAAAAGTAATAGGTGTTCAATATGCTCTAACAGCGACCGCAATTGGTTTTATAGGATTAATTTTATCATGGGGAATGAGATTGCAATTAGGTTTTCCAGAAACATTTTCTTTTCTAGGACCAGCAACATACTATCAGTCGGTTACCATGCATGGCATGATTATGGTAATCTATCTTCTCACCGCATTATTTTTAGGAGGGTTTGGTAATTATCTTATTCCATTAATGGTTGGAGCCCGAGACATGGTGTTTCCGTATGTAAATATGGTCAGCTATTGGATGTTTTTAATTGCAGTTCTTGTTTTGATTGCTAGTTTTTTTGTACCTGGAGGACCAACGGGAGCAGGTTGGACTTTGTATCCTCCTCAAGCAATATTGCCCGGGACACCAGGATCAGAAATGGGAATAGTGCTTATGCTAATTTCATTGTCGTTATTTGTTATTGGTTTTACTATGGGTGGATTAAATTATGTAATTACAGTTTTACAAGCGAGAACAAGAGGAATGACTTTAATGCGTATGCCTTTAACTATTTGGGGTATATTTACTGCAACAGTACTTGCTCTTTTAGCTTTTCCAGCTCTTTTCGTTGCTTGCATAATGATGACGCTCGATAATTTATTAGGAACAAGTTTCTTTATGCCAGAAATATTTTCAATGGGTGAAAAATTAGAATACGGCGGAGGTAGTCCAATTTTATTTCAACATTTATTTTGGTTTTTTGGACATCCAGAAGTTTATATAGTTGCCCTACCGGCATTTGGAATTGTTTCTGATTTAATTTCAGTTCATGCAAGAAAAAATATTTTTGGTTATAGAATGATGGTTTGGGCTATAGTTATTATTGGAGCTCTAAGTTTTATTGTTTGGGCACACCATATGTATGTAAGTGGAATGAATCCATGGTTTGGTTTCTTTTTTGCAACAACCACGTTAATTATTGCAGTTCCTACCGCTATCAAAGTTTACAACTGGGTATTAACTCTTTGGAGAGGAAATATTCACCTTACCATTCCAATGTTATTTTCTCTTGGTTTTATTGTTACTTTCGTTAACGGAGGAATTACAGGATTGTTTTTAGGAAACGTTATAATTGATGTACCGCTTTCAGATACTTATTTTGTTGTAGCACACTTTCATATGGTAATGGGAATTGCACCTTTAATGGTTGTGTTTGGAGCAATATATCATTGGTACCCTCTAATTACAGGCAGACACTTAAATCAAACTTTAGGAAAAATTCATTTTTGGGTAACTTTTGTTGGAGCGTATGCAATATACTTTCCAATGCACTATCTAGGTTTTATAGGAGTGCCACGTAGATATTTTGAAATGTATGATAGTCCATATATGACTTCTGGAGTAGGCTTAAACCAATTTATTACTGTAGCGGCATTAATTGTGGGCTTTACGCAATTTTTATTTTTATATAATATTTTTACAAGTTGGTACAAAGGGGAAAAATCAGAAAGAAACCCTTGGAAAGCAAATTCTTTAGAATGGCACACTCCTGATTATCCTCCAACGCATGGAAATTTTGGTAAAGAATTACCAGTTGTATATCGTTGGCCGTACGATTTTAGCGTACCAGGATCAGATAAAGAATACATTCCTCAGGATGTAGCTCCTAGTCAAGTACCAACAGCAAAGGCTGAAACTACGTGAGTAAAAAAGAATTAAATATTTTTAAGCTGTTGTCAGAAAAACCTTGGGAAGCATCTCAGGCTGAAATTGATAATCAGCATGATGGTAGGACTCTAGATTTAAGTAAAGCAAAATTAGGTGTTAGAACGATTATGGTTGTTAGCACGGTTATTTTTTCTTTATTTGTTGTTTCATACTCTGACAGGATGTTAGTTCATGATTGGAGAAGTTTATCTGAACCATGGTTACTTTGGATCAACACTTTAATACTAATTTTTACTAGTTTTGTTTTTCATAAGGCAAAAGTCTTATCTGATAAAAATGAATTTGAGAAAGCTAAAAATTATTTATTTTTAGTTGGTTTTTTAACTTTTGCTTTTATTACTGGCCAATTAATAGTTTGGCAACATTTTATTAGTGCTGGGCAGTATGCAGCAACTAATCCAGCAAATGCCTTCTTTTACCTTTTTACGGCATTACATGGACTACATTTACTAGGAGGTTTGTTTTTTTGGGGAAAAGCCACAAAAAAATTATTTAAAAATAATTTTAGTATAGCAAAAACTAAGCAAGCGATTGAACTATGCGCTATTTATTGGCATTTTTTACTTATAGTTTGGTTAATTTTATTCGGTTTAATGATAGCCACATAAAAAGGATATTACTTATGAGTCAATTTGATATTTCTAAACTTCCTAAGGGATCAAAGGGTTTTATGTATGATTGGGGTTCTGATCAAAGGGCTTTTAAAGGAGTTCCTTGGGGAAAAGCCATGATGTGGATTTTTCTTTTAAGCGATACATTTATTTTTAGTTGTTTTTTAATTTCATTAATGACTGCTCGTGCCTCAACAGTAGTCCCGTGGCCTTATGCTAGCGAAGTTTTTGGATTAACAGTTTTTGGAACAAGTGTTCCTCTGTTGCTTATAGCAATCATGACGTTTGTATTAATTACAAGCAGCGGAACAATGGCCATAGCAGTTAAATATGGGTATGAGAAAAATCGTAAATTATGTGGTTGGTTTTTAGTAGCGACAGCATTAGGCGGACTAACCTTTGTTGGAATGCAAGCATTTGAATGGTCAAAATTAATTTTTCATGATGGTGTGCGTCCGTGGGGAAATCCATTTGGCGCAGAACAGTTTGGAGCTTTCTTTTTTATGGTAACTGGATTTCACGGAACGCATGTATCTATCGGTGTAATTTTCCTTTTTATTTTTGCAAGGAAAGTTTTTAGAGGTGACTTTGAAACAGGAAGAAGAGGGTATTTTACCTCTATGAAATCCGATTATGAAGCTATAGAAATTTTAGGACTATATTGGCACTTTGTAGATTTAGTCTGGGTATTTATTTTTGCATTTTTCTATCTTTGGTAAGGTAATCTATGACAAGTGATAAAAAACAAGAAGTACATACACATAAAATAGGAGTTTACCTTTGGATTTGGGGCCTGCTATTTGTATTTAGTTTCTTTTCATACATGGTTGATTATATAAATTATCAAGGACTATTAAGATGGTCTCTAATTATATTTTTTATGTTAGTCAAAGCAGGATTAATAATGGCAATTTTTATGCATTTATATTGGGAGCGGTGGGCTATTGTTAATGTTCTTTTATGGCCTATGACTGCTATAGGAGTATTTATTGCTATCATGGCAGCAGAATCTTACTACACATTTTTCTCAAGAATGTTTTATTTTGTAGTGGGGAGTTAAACTCTTTTAAATTTAAAAAATGGCAATTACTAAATCGAAAACGCTAAAGGTAGACTACTTTAGTTACGCTAAAGCCTTTTTTAATCTTATGAAACCTAGAGTAATGTCATTAGTAATTTTTACCTGCGCTGTAGGTTTATTAATTGCACCAGAAAAAATTAATTTTGCTAATGCTATTTTTTCATTAATGGCTGTAGCCTTGGGTTCGGGCGCAGCAGGAGCATTGAACATGTGGTATGAATCAGATCTAGACTCACTCATGACCAGAACTTGTCTTAGACCAATCCCAACTGGAAAATTAAGCAAAAATCAGGCACTTGTTTTTGGTGTTATATCATCCGTCGTTTCTGTTGTTTCTCTCTATATTTTTTCTAATTTAATTGCAGCAACAACCTTGGTAATAACAATTCTATTCTACGTTTTTGTTTATACAATTTGGCTTAAAAGAAAAACTCCACAAAATATTGTTATAGGAGGAGCTTCAGGGGCTTTGCCTCCTGTAATTGGCTGGGCCATTGCTACAAATGGAATAACTTTAGAGCCTATTATTTTATTTCTTATTATATTTGTATGGACTCCTTCACATTTTTGGGCTCTGAGTTTGTATAAATCTGACGATTACAAAAAAGCAAAAATTCCTATGTTGCCGATTACATCTGGCATAAAAAAAACAAAAATTAATATATTTATTTACGCATTCTTGTTGTTTCCTATCGCTCTTTCTCCTTATTTTTTTAATTTCTCCGGTTTAGTTTATTTTATACCCGCAAGTATTTTAAGCAGCTACTACTTGCTTATTTCATACCAATTACTAAAAGAAAAAAATTTCACTGAAGAAAATAAAATAGCCAAAAAATTATTTGGTTATTCAATATTATATCTTTTTATTATTTTTAGCGCTATTTTAGCAGATAAAATTATATAATAATTTAAAATGACTATAAGTAAAAAAAAAAGTTTAATACTTCTAATAATATCATTTATAATAATTTTTATTTTATTTTTGGTAAATAATTATTATAAAGAAGAAAAGTATGCTCAACAGCCTATTTTGATAAATCTGTTAACAAGCGTGCACCCTAATCTAGATTGGAATTTTGAGCCTGTACAATCTAAAATTTCAGTAAAACCAGGAGATGTAAATACAATAGAATATATTATAGAAAATTTAAGCAACCAAGACAGTACTGGAATCGCTACATTTGTTTATTTTCCTAATAAATTAGGAGATTATATAAGAAAAATAAACTGCTTTTGTTATGACGCGCAAACTTTAAAACCTAAAGAAAAAAATAAATTTACCTTGGTTCTTTTAATTGATCCTGAAGTGACAAAAGATAGCAAGACAAAAAACATAAAAGAGGCTACTATTCAATTTACTTTTTTTGATTATAAAGAATATAAAAAGAAAAAGAGTTAAATAATATGATAGTTAAAACTTTAGAATTTCAAAATGATACTTTAATTTCACTTTGTACTGTATGTATTACCGACAATAATGGGGGGAAAATAGCTTTAACCATTATCGTTTCAGCACTATTACTATTAGGTGTTGCTAATTGGGCCTGGAAGAAATATTTCTCCAATAAAAAGGAAATTTCACAAGAAAAATAATCTTCTTTAATAATTGCGGCAGGTTTTGCCTAGATAATATCAAAATTCTATACTAATAGAGGGTATGGAATACGTAAGTACTAGAAATACACAAAAGGTTTTTTCATTTAAAGATGTTTTTTTAAAAGGATTAGCTCCAGATGGAGGTCTATTTGTGCCCAAGACTATTCCTAAATATAATCTAGAAGAATTAAAACAATTTAAAAATCTTTCATATAATGAAACTGCCGAAAAAATAATTTCAAAATTTTGTAGTGATGAATTTAGTAAAACCGAAATTGAGGATTTAGTTTTAAGTTCATATAAAAGTTTTAGAAGCAAAAATGTGGTAGAGTTTAAAAAAATAGGAAATCTTAATTTACTTGAGCTGTTTTATGGACCTACTTTAGCATTTAAAGATATAGCTATGCAAATAATAGGCAACATGTATGGAAAAATTTTAGAAAAAGGAAATTTAAAAATTAATATTGTTGTAGCAACTTCAGGTGATACAGGTGCTGCAGCCATAAATGCTATTAAAAATAGAAAAAATATAAAAATTTTTGTTTTACATCCTTATAAAAAAATATCGGAAATACAAAGGAAATTTATGACAACAGTTAAATCAGAAAATGTTTTTAATCTTGCTATAACTGGAAATTTTGACGATTGCCAAAAATTAGTTAAGTCTATGTTTGCTGACAAAAACTTTTCAACTTCAATAAATATGTCAGGAGTTAATTCAATAAATTGGTCAAGAATAGTTTTCCAAATTGTGTATTATTTTTATTCTTATTTTAAAACAGCCACAAAAGATGAAAAAATAAACTTCTCAGTTCCAACTGGAAATTTTGGAGATATTTACGCTGGTTATGTTGCAAAAAAAATGGGCCTTCCAATAAACAAATTAATTATTGCAACAAATAAAAATGATATTTTAACTCGAGTTATACACTCTGGATCGTATAAACCAAAAAAAGTTGAACATACAATTTCTCCCAGTATGGATATTCAAATAGCTAGTAATTTTGAAAGATTGATTTTCGATATCTTTTCAAGCGATTCAAACAAAATATCAAAACTTATGACTGATTTAAATAATAAAGGCGAATTAATAATAGAAAAAAATGAGTTAGAAAAAATAAAAGAGGTTTTTGAATCAGAAAGTTTGACTGACGATGAAACCAAGTCTGTTATTGAAGAAATTTATAAAACTCATAATATTCTAATAGATCCTCATACTGCAGTAGGTGTTGGAGTTGCAAAAAAATTATCTAAAATAAACAGGACTATGGTTTTATCTACCGCGCACCCATATAAATTTTCTGAGGTTGTTTATAAGGCAACAAATGTTCATCCTAAGTTGCCAGAAAGTTTAAAAAATGCGATGGGTGAAAAAGAAAGTTACGAAAAATTACCTGTAAATTTAACAAAAGTTAAAAATTATATACTTAGCAAAATATAATTTATATCGGAGTTGCCTTTTTTGCTAGTTTGTCTGCAAGTTCGTTCATTGGGTTATTTGAATGCCCTTTAACCCAATTCCACTCAATCTGATTATTTTTAGCAAGATCTTTTAGTTTTTTCCAAAGATCAACATTTTTGACATTTTTTTTATCAGATGTCTTCCAGTTATTTTTTTCCCAGTTTTCAATCCAGACAGTTATTCCTTCTTTAACGTATACTGAATCTGTGTAAATTTTTATTTGTTTTAGAGATAACTGCTTATCGTCCTGTTTTGAGCAATATTCCAAGGCTTTAATTGCTGCTGTTAATTCCATCCTATTATTAGTAGTTAATTTTTCTCCTCCAAATAATTCATTTTTATTATCTTCTGCTATAATAACGGCTGCCCAGCCGCCTGGGCCAGGATTTCCTACGCATGCTCCATCTGTATAAATTTTTATTTCCATAATTAAAAAAAGTAATCTTGATAATTTTTTACACTGTCATGAAATTCCAATCTTTTTAAATATTCTACAGGGTCTTTAATTTTTACCACAGCTCCATCTATTAAATTTAAGTAATCAAATACTCTTGTTAACAAAAATCTAATCGCAGCTCCTTGACATAATATTTTTAAAGAATCTTTTTCTTCTTTGCTTAATTTTCTTATACTTGAATAACCATCTATAAATTTTTTTGCTTTAGTTACATTAAAACTTAAATTTTCATTTTTTCCTTCAAAACAAAGTGCATTTAAACATACTGCAATTTCAAATGCATAAAAATCGTTACAAGCAAAATAGAAATCTATAATGCCAGATAATTTATCATTTTTAAAAAAAATATTATCAGGAAATAAATCAGCATGAATTATTCCGAAAGGAATATTTTTTGGCCAATTTTTTTCTATATTATCTAGATTTTTTTCAATAATTTTAGGTAAATTTAAATGAATTTTAGAGCAATCTTTTTTTACTTTACTGTAAATTTTTCTCCAAGAATCTATAGATAGTTTATTCTGTCTTTTGCTGGCTAAATCTTTTGTTATCATATGTAATTTTGCAGCGAATACTCCTACATCGTAGCAATTTTCAGGATTTAAAATTTTTTTATCTTTTCCATCAAGAAAAGATACTACAGCTGCATTTTTTCCTGCAATCTTTGAGATATAATTGCCATTTTTATTAATTATAGGTTCTGGTGATGGAAAATCTCTATCAAAAAGATTTTTCATCAAACTTATAAAAAAAGGTAAGTCTTTTTCTTCAACTCTTTTTTCATATAGCGTTAATATAAATTTACCTTTTTCAGTTTTTATAAGATAATTAGTATTTTCAATGCCTTCTTTAATTTCTTTGTATTCTAGAAATTTGCCCAAGTTATATTTTAGAAAAAAAGCTTTAAGTTCTTCTCCAGTTAATTTTGTATATACTGCCATTTTTTTTACTTATATCCTTTTTTTTTAATATAGAGTATTATTAGTTTATGGAAAAACCAGCCTGTCCTCAAAAAAGTCCTTATAAAGTTAAAGTTGAAGAAGGCAAAACTTATTCTTGGTGTTCTTGTGGTTTGTCTCAGAAACAGCCCTTTTGCGATGGTTCGCATAGAAATTGTGAAGGCAACCTTAGATCGCTAAAGTACACAGCAAAATCTGATAAGGAAATATTCTTTTGTGGATGTAAAGCTACTAAACATCCTCCCTTTTGTGACAATTCACATCTTAAACTTTAGTTTTTTTAAGAGTTGATTTAGTTTGCTCTAAGCTTTCAAAGTAAATTTTTTCTAATTTACTTTTATCAATAGAATTTTTTATTAAGTGCTCAACAGACTCTATACTAACTTTTACTGAAATATTTTTAATTTCCCTTAATGCATTTTCTTTCATTTGGCTAATTTTTAGTTCCATATTTTTTTTTCTATCTTCTAACAGTTGATGAAATTTTTTTGTTTTTTCTATAATACTTTTTTCGCTCTCTGCCTTTGCTAAATTGATTATTTGTTGTGTTTCTTTTTTTGACTTATCAATTTTGCTTTCATAGTCGCTCAAAAGATTTTTAGCTTCAACTTTTAATTTTTCAGCTTCATTTATTTCTTTTTTTATAGAATTTATCTGGTCAGTTAAAGAACCATCAATTTTTTGAGGAACTTTTAAATATATTAATCCACCGATAAAAATAAAAAAGGATACGGCTACCCAAAATGTTGCATCTATACTCATATATGTTTATTCACGTTTTTTTTTAATACATCTTCCACAATAGCAACAACATTACTTTTATTAATTTCTGTACCAATAAGTTGTTTAATTATCTCGGAAGAAGTTTCAGCAGAAATTTTACTTATGTTTGTTATAGATGATTTTTTAAGTTCTTTAATTTCTTTTTCGATTGTGGCTAATTCTTTTTCCATGTCATTATTAAACTTATGTTTTTTATTTTCAATATCTTGATCAAGTTTTTTTCTACTTTCTTCAATTATTTTTTTTGCCTCTTTTTTCGCATTTTCAATTATTTGGTTATATTCCCTAAGTTTTTTTTCAGCACTTTCTTTTAGCTTTTGAGCTTCATCAAGATCATTAACTACTCGAGATTTTCGATTTTCAATACTGTAGGTAATTTTAGGTAAAAATATTTTCCAAATAATTAAATATAAAACAGAAAAGGTTATTATTAGCCAAAATACCTGCGCTGGCCAAAACTCTGGATCGAGTTGTGGCATACCAGCTTCTGATCCATAAACTTTATTTACGGAAAAGGTTAAAGCTATGCATAACGCAACGCATATATTTTTCATATAAGAATTTTATTTATTAAAATGCAAATAAAATTATTAATGCGACTACTAGTCCAAAAAGACCAGTAGCTTCTGCTAAAGCAAATCCCAAAAGTAAGTTTGGAAACTGTTTTTGTGCTGCAGAAGGATTTCTCATTGCACCAGACAAATAATTTCCAAAAATAAGACCAATGCCTACTCCAGCTCCTGCTAATGCGATTGCTGCAAGGCCTGCTCCTATCATTTTAGCTGCTTCTAACTCCATTTTTCCTCCTTTTTTAATGGTGTAAATTTAATGCATCATTTAAATAAATGCATGTTAAAATTGCAAAAACATATGCTTGAAGAAAAGCTACAAGTATTTCAAGCCCAGTTAAAGCAACAGAAAAACCAAGTGGCAGCCAACCACCCAGTAATCCCAAACTTATTACAAATCCACCAAACACTTTTAGCATGGTGTGGCCAGCCATCATGTTTGCAAACAATCTAACTGATAAACTAACCGGTCTACTTAAATAAGATATAATTTCTATAATAATTATTAAAGGTAAAAGTACTATAGGTACGCCCTTAGGCACAAAAAGTTCTAAATATTTAATTCCATGTTTTACAAAGCCTAAAACTGTAACCCCAACAAATACAAATGCTGCAAGAACAAATGTAACAATTATATGACTTGTAACTGTAAATGAGTACGGCAACATTCCAACCATATTTGAAAATAAAACAAACATAAATAGTGTAAATATAAAAGGAAAAAAAGTTTTTGCACTGGAGCCAGCGGTATCATTAATCATTTTTGCAACAAATGTATAACTCATTTCAGTTATTAATTGAATTTTAGATGGTACTAATGATTTTTTTTTTGTTCCAAAAAAAAGTAATAATAAAATTAATCCTGAACTAATTATCATAAATAAACTTGAGTTTGTAAAAGATAAATTTATTCCACCTAGATTAATTTCTGGTCCTATCTTATAAACTTCAAATTGTTGCATTGGATTTGTGGCCATTTATATTTCCTAATTTTTATTTATATTTTTTTATGCATTTTTTTTGCTGATCTAAACACATTTAGTATGCCAGCTGCTACACCCATAAAAAAAAAACAAATCGTTAACAGCGGTTTAGTATCAAACCAATTATCAAAAAGATACCCTATTGTTGATCCTACAACTACCGCAGCTACTAATTCTGTACTAATTTTCAAAGCTTTTCCCAATGATGCGGCATTTGATTCACTGTTATTTTTTTTTAAATTTTTAATTTTTTTTTTTGCAATTTCTAGGCGAGTTGTAATTTCTTTAATCTTTTTCATTTTTTTAAAATAATTTAGGCAACTAATTCCTCAGCTTTTCCTAAGTCTACAGAAACTAATTGACTAATCCCTTTTTCAGGCATTGTAACACCGTATAGTCTATCCATTTTTGACATAGTTAAAGCATGGTGTGTTATTATTATAAATTTAGTTTCTGTAATTTTAGTTAATTCATCTAACAAAGAGCAAAATCTTGTTACATTCGCATCATCCAAGGGAGCGTCAACTTCATCTAAAACACAAATTGGAGATGGGCTCGTTAAAAAAACTGCAAATACTAAAGATAAAGCCGTTAATGCTTGCTCTCCTCCTGATAATAAAGTTATTGATTGTAACCTTTTACCAGGTGGACTTACTAACATTTCTAAACCAGCTTCTAGCGGGTCATCCGAATCCACAAACTCTAATTTTGCCATTCCTCCGTTAAAAAGTTTTGTATAAACATCATTAAATTTTTTATTAACTTTTTCAAATGCATCTATAAGTCTTTCCCTTCCTTTTTGATTGAGTTCATTTATACTAGCTCGTAGCTTAGATATTGCAGATACTAAGTCTTCTCTATCTTTTTCCATTTTAATTATTGTTACTTTATGTTGTTTAGTTTCTTCGTCTGCCCTTAAATTAACAGCTCCAAGACGATCTCTCTCGTTTTTTTTAGCATCTAGCTTATCTTCTTGTTCAATTACATTTGGAAGATCTTTAATATCTTTAATATCTGAATTTTCTATTAGATCTTTTTCTTCAATATTTAAGTCAATTTTTAAAGTGTTAATTAAATCTTTTTTTCTACCCTCAAGGCCTTCAAGTGTAGCTCCTGATCTAGCTTTGTTTTCTCTTGCTAGCATCATCTTTTGTTCAACTTCTTTTAATTCTTTATTAATTTTTTGATAAGCTTCTTCAGCTTTTATTAAATCATCCGAAAGTTCTAATTTCTTGCTCTCAGTATCTGAAGTATTTTGCATTAATCTACCTTTTTTAAGGGATATTTCTTCAGGAAGTTTAATAATATTTTCTAAATCATTTTTTACTTTATCTATTCTCTCGTGTAACTCCTTTGACATTTTTTCAGAATTAAATTTTAAATTTTTCCAACTTTCTATTTCTTTATCAATCGTGCTAATTCTTTCTTTTCTTTTTATAGATTCATTTTTTATATTTTGATTTTTACTGTAACTATCTGCATATGCTTCTATGATTACTTTAAAGTTATCAAGTACGGCTATTGCTTCATCATTTTTCTGAGCATTTACCAATTCTTTAACTTTGTCTATCTCAGCCGTTAATCTGTTTTTTGTAACATTCAAGTCTTCGCTAGATTTTTTTTCTGTATCGTAGTATTTCGAGTCTATTTCAATTAATTCATTTTTTTCCTCTTTAAGTCTCTTTTCATTTGACATTGCTTCTAAAATAATATTTTTCTCTCTCTCAATATCATCTGTAAGTGTATCTTGAGATTTCTGTAATCTATCTTTATCTGTTTTAATTCTTTTTTCTTCATCTTCTAAATTTTGGAGTTCTAAATTAAGTCTTTGTAATTTAGATAGTATTTCCATATTTTTATCTCTTAAAGGTTTCAATTCTAAATTAGCTTTTTCTAAAAAACTATTTTTTTCATCAATTTTTATCTTTAAAGTATTTATTCCTTCATCTGACTCGCTGGTAATTCTTTTTGATGATTCTATTTCCTTTTCAATCTCTTTTAATTTTATATAATAAAGACCAGCTTCAATTTTTTTTATATCTTCAGAAATAAGTTTGTATTTTGATGCTTCTGCTGCTTGTTTTTTTAAATTTTCCAGCTGTTTTTCTTCTTGCCTTCTTAGTTCATCTGCTTTTTTTAAATTATTTTCAGCAGAATTAAGTCTTAGTTCAGATTCATGTCTTCGCACATGTATTCCAGAAATACCTGCCGCCTCCTCCAAAATTGATCTTCTATCTGCAGGTTTTGCCGTTACTAGAGCGCCAATTCTTCCTTGGCTAATCATTGAAGGAGAGTGGGCTCCAGTTGATAAATCAGCAAAAAGAGTTTGAATATCTCTTGCCCGCATTTCTTTATCATTTATAAAATATCTTGAGCCTTTATCTCTTTGTATTCTTCTTTTTACACTAATTGTATCTAACTCTTTAAATTGAAGAGGCCCTTCTTTTTCTGAATTATCTAAAGTTAAGGAAACCTCAGCAATGTTTTTAGATGTTTTGTTTGAAGTTCCTGAAAATATAACATCTTCCATTCCAGACCCTCGCATACTTTTTGCAGAGTTCTCCCCCATGCACCATCTAATAGCTTCAACTATATTTGATTTTCCACAACCGTTTGGACCAACTATTCCAGTTAAACCTTTTTCAATATGAATTGATGTTTTTTCAACAAAAGATTTAAAGCCCGTTAAATCAAGTCTTTTAAATTTCATACACTATATAATTTTCTCTATTTTTTTTTTAATATTGTTAAAATTAACAGAACCTTCAAGTTTTTTCTCATTTATTATAATTGTTGGGGTTGAATCTATGGAATATTTTTGGGTAGCTTCGATTCTCTCATTTAATATTTTGTCGCTAACGGCCTCATCAATTAAACATTTATCAAAATTTTCAGAACTTACCCCCAGCTCTTTAACAATATTTTTTAAATTTTTATTAATATCTTCTATATTAGTGCCATTGGTCCATCTACTTTGCGTCTCATAAATTACATTTAAAAAAGCTATTTGTTTATTTTGGTCTAAACAATGTAATAATTTTGCAGCATTAAAAGCGGCAAGATCTAATGGAAAATCTATAAAAATTAATTGCACTTTACCAGAATTGACGTAGCTTTTAATTATTTCTGGAACTACATTATTGTGAAAACTGGCACAATGAGGACAAGTAAGAGAAGAAAAAATTTTTATTTTAACCGCAGCATCATTAGGCCCCACTGAAACTACTTTTTTATTTACTACAGCATCATCAGCATAAGATTTTAAACAAATAGTAAGATAAATTATAAATATTTTTACTAAGAATGATAATTTTAAACTATATTTAATCATTTTTTATTATTTTTAATAATTCAGACAGTGAATTTTTAATATTTTCATTTTTAATTTGGTTTACTTTGTCTTGCAAATTTTTAGGAATTTTTCTTACATTATATTTATTTTTTGATTTTTCCATATCAGAATTAAAAGTTTGAAGCTTTATTTCATTAATTAACTGATATCCAAAGTAACTGTTAATTTTATCAATTATTTGTTTTTTTGAGTATTCTACATTTATTTCATCACCTCTTTTGACTGCTACCACTAGCGTTCCATTTTTATCCCCATTTTTCATTTTTATTGATTTAGGATAAGCACAACTAGATATATCTTTACCCATTAACATGTTCCATTTGCTAATTATTTCGGAATAATTATAACCATTTTTTTTTAAAATTCCTTTGAGACCTCGTGGCAAAGTGTTACCGAATGGTCTTAATCCTTGAACGTAGCTTCTGCTTTGTTTATTTTGTTTATAATGCATACAAATAATTCAAATTTACCAAAAAAAGTTCTTTCATGGTATGATAATAACAAGCGCACACTTCCTTGGCGAGTAAGTCAAAAGTCTAATAAAAAGCATTATTACAGAATATTAAGCGAATTTATGCTTCAGCAAACTCAAGTAAGAACTGTAATTCCGTATTTTAAAAATTTTATTAAAGAAATTCCTAATCTAAAAGTTTTATCTAATACTAAAGAAAAAAAAGTACTTAAACTTTGGGAAGGTCTAGGTTACTACGCTAGAGCTAAAAATTTGCACAAAACGTCTAAAATATTAACCCAAGAGCACGAAGGCAAAATTCCAAATAACTTTGAGGCATTAAAAAAATTACCTGGAATAGGAGATTACACTGCAAACGCACTTTTAGCATTAATATATAACCAGCCGCGTATAGGGCTAGATGGTAATGTCAAAAGAGTTTTATCTCGGTTATTTAATAAAAAAGTAGAGAAAGTCGAAATCATTTTTAAGACAAAAAGAAACGGAGATTTTGCAGAAGCTTTAATGGAATTTGGAGCTTTAATATGTAAGTCAAAAGATCCCAGATGTTTTGAATGTAAAATGAAAAAAATATGTTCATATTATTTATCAGAGGAAAAAATAAAATTTAAAAAGAAAAAAAATTATCAATTAAAAAGTTATGATATTTTTTGCTACCTAAAAAAAAATAAAAAACAAATAGCATTAACAAAAAATAATAGTTTAGGTTTTTTAAAAAATTTTAATCTGCCAAAAATAGAGAAAACATCAAAAAATAATAAAAATTGGAAGTTTTTATGTAATTTTAAAAATTCTATATCTAATAAAAAATTAAAGATTAATTTATATTACAAATTTTCATCAAAAATACCTTCCAAATATAATTGGTATTCCTTAAATAAAAATAGTGATTTCATTCCAACATTTACTAAAAAAATATTTAAAGAAATTTCATATTTATATCAATGAAAAAAAAAATAGCTATTATAGGGTCGGGAATAGCAGGACTTACTTTAGCAGGTCTTATAAACAGTAATTCTAATTTCGAGTTTGTTGTCTATGAAAAAGAAGATGTTTTAAGCTTAGAGGAAGGATATGGAATTCAGCTATCAACCAATAGTGTTTCTATTTTAAATAAAATTGGTTTTAACCAGAAAAATAAAAATGAAAAATATCATCCATTAAAATTAGATTTTTATTCAATTGATTGTAATAAAATTTGTGATTTAGATTTATCCAAATTTAATTCTGCAAATGATAAATACACAACTCTCAAAAGATCAGTTTTAATTAAATTTTTAAAAGATAAACTGTTATCCAATTCAATAATATTTCGTAAAAAAATTAAAAATATTGAGCAAATAGATAAAAAAGTTAATATTAATTTTATTGATGGCTCAAGTGACCAGGTGGATTTTTTAATAGTATCTGATGGAGTATTCTCTAGCACAAAATTAGCAATAGAAAAAAGTTTTTTAAAACCTACTTACTATGGGGCTATCGCTATAAGATCGCAAATTCCAAATAAAAATATTCTCAATTTAAATAGTAATAATATTTCCCTTATTATGGGTTCTAATTCTCATTTAGTTTTATATCCAATAAATCAAAAAAAAGAATTAAATTTAGTTTGTATTATTAGAAAAAAAAATGAAGACGATGTTTCTATAAACAATATTTTGGAGAATACAATTTTAAAAGAAAACAAAAATTTATTTAATTTATTTAAAGGGGAATTAAAATCTTGGCCAATTTATATTACCAACAAACCAGTTAAATCAATTCATAAAAATGTTTTATATATTGGTGATGCCTTTCATACTTTCCCACCAACCATGGCTCAAGGAGCATCGCAGTCAATCGAGGCTGCTAACGAAATTTTTAAATTAATTATTGAAGACAATCCTGATTTACAAAATAAATACTTTATAGATAGAAGAAAAAAAACTAATTTAATTATTAAGAGGTCTAAATTTAATTATTTTGGATTTCATATTTCGAATCCATTATTAAAAAGTTTAAGAAATAAATTGTTAAAATATCTTGTCAAAAATGAAAAATTTACTTCTCACTATTTAGGTAAAATTTATAAATAAGAAAAATTTTAAATATTTTTAGAAAAAAAAATTTTTCTAAGATTGTCGATTGGTTTTATTGATCCCTTTATATTACAATGCCAGTAAGTCCACCCGTTACAACTTTCGGTGCCAAGTATTTTAGCTGCTACTTTATGAATAGAGCCTTCGCCCAGACTATGCTTGATACTGCCATCGGCCATTATTGTTGCATTTATTTTTTTCTTTTGGTCAAAAATATTTGTTCCAGGTTTAATTATACCTAATTCGACCAAAGACCCAAAAGGAACTCTTGGTTTAGATTTATTATTTTCTAAAGTATCTAAGTAACTTTCTTCAATAATTTTAGTTTTATTGATTCTTTCACTAGCTGCTTCAAAGTATTTTTTATTTTTTTCTATACCAAAATATTTTCTGCCCAATTTTTTTGCTACAACTGCAGTAGTTCCAGTACCTAAAAAAGGATCTAAAATAGTATCATTTTTATTTGTTGTTGCTAAAATTATTCTATGTAAAAGCGCTTCTGGCTTTTGAGTAGAATGAACTTTTTTTCCATTTTTTTTTAATCTTTCTTTGCCACTACATATAGGAAATGTCCAGTCAGAACGCATTTGCAGGTCATCATTTAAACATTTTATAGATTGGTAGTTAAAAGTGTATTTTGATTTTTTATTCTTAGAAGCCCAAATTAAAGTTTCATGGGCATTGGTAAATCTTGTTCCTTTAAAATTCGGCATTGGATTATTTTTTCTCCAAATCACATCATTTAATATCCAGTAATCTAAATTTTGTAAAAAATAGCCAAGCCTAAATATGTTGTGATAAGATCCGATTACCCAAATACTTCCATCGTCTTTTAGAATTCTTTTACATTCTGCAATCCAAGATTTTAAAAAAGTGTCATACTGTTCAAGGTTTTCAAATTGATCCCATTTATCGTTCACTCCATTTACCACGCTATCGTCAGGTCTTTTTAGCTTATTTCCAATTTGTAAATTGTATGGAGGATCTGCAAAAATTAAGTTAAAAGTTTTGCTTGGAATTTTTTTTAATACTTCTAAAGAATCTCCGTTAATAATTTTATTAATAAATTTTGACATGTCTAGATTCAACTTTACGTTGAATTAGACTCTAAATTTTTATTTCAGTCAAAATATTTATAGAAAAAAATGAAGCTTATAGTGTTTCACGTGTTGTATGCATCAAGATGTTGTATACCGGTTTAAATTTTTTTCTGTGATGCTTTGTAATTCCATATTTTTTAAGGCTATTAAGGTGTTCACCTGTTCCGTAGCCGAAATTTTTATTCCATCTATATTTTGGAAATTTTTTACCTAATTTTATCATAAACAAATCTCTTGTTGCCTTCGCAACAATCGAAGCGGCTGCAATGCAAGTAACTTTTTCGTCTCCCTTTATAAAAGTTTTGTAATTTATTTTGATATTCTTGGGAGCAAAAATTCCATCGATATAGGCTATAGAGGGTTTTAATTTTAACTTGTTCAAAGCTCTTTGCATAGATAAAAGTGATGCATTCAAAATATTTATTTTATTTATTTCATCAACACTTGCTGATCCTATAGCGTAGACTGAATTTCTTTTAATATATTCAGAAATTATTATTCTTTTTTTAAAAGAAATTTTTTTCGAATCTTTTATATCTCTTATATTGATATTTTTATTTAATATTACTGCAGCTGCAAAAACCGGTCCAGCCAAACAACCTCGACCTACCTCATCAACACCTGCCATTTTTTCAATTTTATACAATATATTATATTTTTAAAATTTTTGATTTTTCTCTTATCATTTTTAAATCAATCCAGGCTAATTTTTTTTGCTCTGGCTGCCTCATTAAAAAAGCTGGGTGGAAAGATGCTATTACCCAAAGTTTGGTATTTCCTATACTTTTTTGAATCCATTTACCTCTAGCTTTAGAAATAACCACTTCGTTTCCAACTAAAGAATTTAAAGCAGTGCTACCTAATAAAACTAAAATTTTTGGTCCTATTATTTCAATATGCATTTTTAGATAAGGCAGGTATCTTTCAATTTCTTCATCTGTTGGTTTTCTGTTATCAGGGGGTCGATAATTTACAACATTTGATATATAAACTTTTTTTCTGTCTAAATTTATTGAAGCCAACATTTTATCTAATAATTTACCAGCTCTTCCCACAAAGGGTTTACCTTCCATATCTTCATTAGCACCCGGTCCTTCACCTATAATCATAATCTTTGAATTAATATTTCCATCTCCAAATACCAAATTTGTTGCATTTTTTTTTAATTCACAGTTTTTAATTGATTTAATTTTTTGTTTTAACTTATCAAGTTTAACATGTTTTGTTCCAACAAAAGCAAAAGACTTATTTTGGCTTGTTCTTTTTATAGGATGGTCACTTAACAGGATATTAGAATTGATTAAATTATAGTATTCAACAAGATTAATTAACTTTTGATTTAAATTTTTTTTCATTTTATAACATGTACTATATGAAATTTTTATTTAAAAAAATTTACATTATTTTACTTTTGTTTTCTATACTTTTCACTAAAACACCAGCTTTGTCTAAAGATAACAAAATTTTATACACAAGTGAAAACATCTCTAACTATTTTTCTGGAATAATAGCTGTAAATAAAGATTACAATAGCGCGGCACATAAATATTTAAAAAAAGTTAGGTCGTTAAAAAAAAGTCATTACAATTATAACATTGAATTTGTCAGGACACTCGTTTTACTTGAAAAATTTGATGAAGCTGTAGTTTTTTCAGAAAAAATTTGGAATGAAAATGAATTATTTTTTGAAGCAGATTTAATACTTGGTTTAGATTCTTTTATAAAAAAAGATTATAAAAAATCAAAAAAACATTTTGAAAGACTAAACAGAATTTCTAAATACAATCTTTTTTTTGATGATTTTATTGGTAATGTGCTTTTAGCTTGGAACGAAAGTGTTAATGGCAATAAGAAGGATAGTTTTTTATTTTTGGACAAAACTCCAAATGCTTATCAACATTTAATTAGAACACAAAAAAGCCTTTTAAAATGTTTTTTCGATTCACAAGATACTAAAAAATTTTTTGAAAAATTAGTTCAAAATAAAGAGTATAATTTTTCTAGATATAATTTTTTTCTAGCAAATTATTTATTGTCTAAAAACAAAAGCGAAGAGGCAAAACAAGTAATTATAAGCGCTAGAAAAAAACATAACTCAAATATTCTTTTACAAGAAACAGAATTTTTTTTAGAAAATAATAAAGCAATAAGCTTCTTTAATTGCAAAGATCCAAAAGACTCAATCGCTGAATTTTTTTATGTTTTGGCAAACCTTTTTTCAAGTGAGCAAGAGTACCAATTATCAAATTTTTATATTAAAATTTCTCAATTGTTAAACAAAAATTTTTTAACTAATAATGCTCTTCTAGCTGAAAATTTTTATTACCAAAAAAAATATAAATTATCAAATAATATTTATAAATCTTTAAAATCGATTGGCCCAACATATTCGTGGTATGCTACAAAAAGTATTTCAAAAATTTTATTAAAAGAAAAAGGAAAAGAATATTCTATAAGTTATTTAGAAAAAGAATTTGAATTAATCAAAGATCCAAGTTTTATGCACTATTATGAACTAGCTAATTTTTATAAAGATAATATGTATTACGAAGATTCTATAAAATATTATTCGTTAGCATTGAATAAAATTAATAACGACCATTTATTAATTCCAAAAATATTAGATAGAAGAGGAACAAGCTACGAAAGATCCGGTGATTGGGAAAATGCTGAAAAAGATTTAATTAAATCGCTTGAGATATTACCAAATCAAGCCCATGTCTTAAATTATTTAGCATACTCGTGGATTGATCAGGGAATTAATATTGATAAAGGTTTAGAGATGTTAAAAAAAGCTAACGAAATAAGAAGTGAAGATGGTTATATAATAGATTCTTTAGGATGGGCTTATTATGCAAAAAAAAATTATATTGAAGCAGAGAAGTTTTTACAGAAGGCCGTCCAACTTCTGCCTTTTGATCCAATAATAAATGACCATTACGCTGACACTTTATGGATGTTAAATAAAAATATTCAGGCCAGATATATTTGGAAAAATATTTTAGAGCTTGATTCGGCTGAAAAAGAATTAAAAGATATAGTAAACAAAAAGCTAATTTTCGGTGTTACAAATAAATTATAATTAATTTAGTGAAAAATTTTAAGATAAAGAGCTATTGTAAAATTAATTTATCATTAAAAGTTATTAAAAAACTAAAGAATGGATACCACAATTTAGAATCTTTAATTACTTTTTGTGATTTATATGATTCAATATTTATATCTGAAATTAAAAAGCATAAAGATATAATAACTTTTTCTGGTAAATTTAAATATGGAGTTAATAAAAATTCAAATACTATTACAAAAACTTTAAGTCTACTTAGAAAAGAAAAATTAATTAAAAATAGATCATTCAAAATAGATATTAAAAAAAACATACCACACGGGGCTGGTTTAGGGGGAGCATCATCAAATGCTGCTAGTTTATTGAATTTTTTTAATGAAAAAATGAAACTTAATTTAAACAAAGCCAATCTAATAAACTTAGCCAAAAAAATTGGTTTTGATGTGCCCATTAACTTAGAAAAAAAAAATACTTTCTTAAATGGAACTAAAAATCATATATCTAGATTAAACCAAAAGTTCAGACTTAATTTGCTTATAGTTTACCCTAATATAATTTGTTCAACTAAAAATATATTTAAGAAAAATAAAAAAATAAGTTCATCAAAATTTAAATCATTTAATAATAAACAAAATAGAAAAAAGCTGATTAACTACTTAAAAAATGAAAGAAACGATCTTGAAAATACAGTAGTTAAAATTTATCCAAAAATAGAAAAAACCATTGGATATATTAAATCACAAAATGGTTGTATTTTTTCAAGAATTACTGGCTCTGGCTCAGCTTGCATTGGAATATTTTCTAATAGAGTCCAAGCGATTTCTGCGAAAAAAATGGTAAGGTTAAAATATCCAAAGTATTGGAGTGTAGTATCAAAAACTATATAAAATAAATCATTTGTGGTATATCTCAAACTTAATTTGGGGCGTAGCCAAGCGGTAAGGCAGTGGTTTTTGGTACCACCATCCTAGGTTCGAATCCTAGCGCCCCAGCCAAGAAATGTTTAAAAAAATAAAAAAAATTGTTTCACAGGCTGATCGCTTTTTTTATAAAAAATTTGGATCAGAAAAAAGTGTAAAAGTTTTAGAAAATATAAAAGAAGCTCAGATTATTTTTTCTTATCTTAATGAGTTGGGGGAAGACACCAAAGTTAGGTATGTTGGAGGGTGTGTTAGAAAAGCTTTATCAGGAGAAAAAATAGATGATATTGATTTAGCTACAACAATTACACCCGAAGAAGTAAAAAAAAAACTCCATCAGCATAATATTAAAGTTATTGATACTGGGCTGTCGCATGGAACCGTAACAGCCATTTTAAATAAAAAAAAATTTGAAATCACAACTTTACGAAAAGATATAACAACGGATGGCAGACATGCTAATGTGGAATTTACAGAGGATTGGGAACAAGATGCCGCGAGAAGGGATTTTACTATAAATGCAATATACGCTGATATTGAAGGACGTATTTTTGATCCATTAAATGGAACATTAGATTTAAAAGAAGGAAAGATAAAATTCATTGGTTCTACTGAAGAACGTATACAAGAAGATTATTTAAGAATCTTAAGATATTTTAGATTTTTTTTGCAATATAGTAAAAATAAGTTAGATCCAAATATTATAAAATTAATAAAAAAAAATATAAATGGATTAAATAAAATTTCAAATGAAAGAATTTTTGTAGAACTTAAAAAAATTATCAAACTCGAAAATTTACATGATTTATTTTCTCAAGAAGAATCTAGAGAGATTATTTTAAATATTTTTCCTCAATTTAAAAATTATAAAAGAATTAAAACGATAAACAGTCTAAGCATGGATATAAAAATTAAATATGATTATTGTCTAATATTAGCTTCACTAATATTAGATGAATCTAATGATTACGAGTATTTTTGCCATAAATACAAAGTATCTAACGAAGTAAAAAATAGATTCAAAAATATATCAAAAAATATGGAAAAATTAAAAATAAAAAAATTTTTTGAAGAAAAAAATATAAAAAAAGAAATTTATTTTTTAGGAAAAGATAATATTATTGATTTGCTGCTTTTTTCATTTTGTTCAAAAAAAGGAATTAAAAGTTCTGATGCTGAAAAAATTTTTAAATATGCAATTAACTGTAAAATTCCTAAATTTCCAATTTCAGGAGATTATTTAAAAAGCTACGGGTTTGAATCTGGCCAGGAGCTAGGTAAAAAACTTAAAATGCTTGAAGAAAAATGGATACAAAATAATTTTTCTATGGATAAACGTTTATTAGAAAAATCCCTGGAAAAGATACATTAGAGTTAAATGTATTTAACCTCGTTTATTTCAAAATTTTTTTCTCCGGAAGGAGTAACCACTGTCACTATTTCTTTTTTATTTTTTCCTATTAACGCTTTTCCAATAGGTGATTTAAAATAAATATAACTTTTTGATATATCTGCTTCATCTTTTCCAACTATTTTATAAGTTTTTTTTTCTTTTGTTTCTAAATTTATTAGAATAACTGTAGATCCAAAAATCACATTATCTTTTTTTTCAAATTTAGTTACATCGATTACATTTGCCCTTGCAATAAGATCATTTATTTCTAAAACTCTACTTTCAATTTTTGCTTGCTCTTCTTTTGCTGCATGATATTCAGCATTTTCTTTTAAATCGCCGTGAGCTCTAGCCTCTGCAATTGCTTGTATAATTTTTGGACGCTTAATATTTTTTAATTCTTCTAATTCTTTTTTTATTTTTTTTAGTCCTTCTGACGTTATCGGTTCTTTTTCCATAAATTACTCCCAGTCAGCAGTTGGTGGCATAGACATTAATATTGCCTCTGGATTACCTCCGCTGTTTAATCCAAATTTCGTACCTCTATCATATAATAAATTAAATTCGACATACCTTCCTCTTTTTATTTGTTGAATTTTTTTCTCTTTTTTAGTCCATTTATAAAACATTTTTTTTCTTATAATTTTTTTAACTAAATTTGCAAAATCCCCAGATGATAAAGGGAAAGCGCCTTCAGGTGATAAAAGTAATACCAACATCTTTAACAAATAAAAAATCTTTTTCCCAATTATCCATTTTATAATCAAAAAAGATACCACCTATACCTCGAGATTCATTTCTATGTGATAAATAAAAATACTTATCACACCATTTTTTATATCTAGGGTAATACTTTTTATCATGTAGATCGCACATTACTTTTAATGTTTTGTGGAAATATTCTTTTTCTTTATTATCAGCAAGACAAGGTGTTACATCCATACCACCCCCAAACCAATTTTTTGTTGTACAAATAAATCTTGTATTAAAATGCATTGCAGGCACCTTCGGATTTTTTGGGTGAAGTACTACCGAAACTCCAGATGACCAAAAATTGGTATTATTCTTTGTTCCCGGAATTTTATTTGCAAATTCTCTAGAAAATTTACCTTTAACATTTGAAAATGCAACACCACCTTTTTCAATAACTTTTCCTCTTATGATTCTAAACTCACCATGTTTCCATTTTTTTTTTTTAAATTTTGTTTTAGAACCAAACTCCTCTTCTAATTCTTCAATATTATTAGTAATAATATTTTGTAAATTAATAAACCATTTTTTTGCTAGATTTTGTTTTTCTTTTATTTTCATAAACAATAATTCTGTCTTAGAGCTTCTGATAAAGTTATGGCAGCTGCCATACCCACGTTAAGAGATCTTGTATTTTTTTTTAAAGGTATTTTTAATCTGTAAGAAGAACTCTTATGTACAATTTTTGGAACACCTTCACTTTCTCTACCAAAAAGCAAAGTATCCCTTTTTTTAAATTTAAAACTGCTGTAATTTTTTTTAGCTTTTGTAGTCATTAATATTATTCTTGATTTTTTTTTTTTAATAACAAAATCTTCGTAGGATTTGTATGTTATTATTTTAGTTTTATCCAAATAATCCATAGCGACTCTTTTTAATCTTTTGTCATTTAGATAAAAACCGCATGGTTCAATTATTTCAAGGGTTGCATTAAAACAAGAACACAAACGAATTATTGCAGCTGTGTTTTGAGGTATATCGGGTTGATATAGAGCAATATTAAACATTTTTAGTTGTGTATTAAATTGTGTGTCATTCTGACCCTGGTAAATTTATATTAATTATAATTAATTAATATTATATATTAAACAAAAGCTTCATATATTATGAGTAAAGAAACTACGCCAAAAAGAAGAAATTTTCTATTTACAGCAACTTATACGATTGGTGCGGTAGGCATAGGTGCAGCTATTTGGCCACTTATTGATCAAATGAATCCAGATTCATCTGTTAAAGCTTTATCAACTACAGAAGTCGATGTTAGTAGTGTTGAACCTGGAAAAACAATAACAGTCTTATGGAGAGGAAAACCAATTTTTATTAGAAGAAGAACAAAAAAAGAAATTGATGAAGCTGCAGCAGTTGATTTAAAAGATTTAAAACATCCTGAAAAGGATTCTGATAGAGCAAAAAATCCCGAGTGGTTAGTTATGGTAGGTGTTTGCACTCATTTAGGTTGCGTACCATTAGCAGATAAAGGAGATTTTAACGCTTGGTTCTGCCCATGTCATGGTTCACATTATGACACATCCGGAAGAATTAGAAAAGGACCGGCGCCAACAAACTTAGAAATACCCAAGTATGAATTTGTTGATAATAATACAATTAAGATAGGGTAATTTTAAAATGAGCGAAACAAAATATATTCCAAAATCAAAAATTGCTAAATGGTTTGACTCTAGGTTGCCACTTCTGTCTCTTTCACACCATTTAAAAGAATACCCAACACCTAAAAATTTAAATTATTGGTGGACATTTGGAGGCATACTAACTTTTTGTCTAATTACTCAAATTGTAACTGGAGTAATTCTTGGTATGCATTACGTAGCGCACACAGACCATGCTTTTGAAAGCATCGAACATATAATGAGAGATGTAAATTATGGCTGGTTATTAAGATATGTTCATGCAAATGGAGCTTCAATGTTTTTTTTAGCAGTTTACATTCATATTTTTAGAGGATTATTTTATGGTTCATATAAAGCACCTAGAGAAGTTATCTGGATAATTGGTGTTATAATTTATTTATTAATGATGGCAACAGCGTTTATGGGTTACGTTTTGCCGTGGGGGCAAATGAGTTTTTGGGGTGCAACAGTAATTACAAACTTATTTAGCGCAATACCTTTAGTTGGAGAAAGTATTACAACATGGCTTTGGGGAGGATATGCTGTCGACAATCCAACTTTGACAAGGTTTTATGCTTTACATTATTTACTTCCATTTTTAATTTTTGGTTTAATTATACTTCATATTTGGGCTCTACACGTTCCAGGAAATAACAACCCAACAGGAATTGATGTTAAGAAAAATAGTAACGAAACTATGCCATTTCATCCATATATGGTCATGAAAGATATAACTGCTTTATTAGTTTTTATAATTATATTTTTTTGGTTTGTATTTTTTGCACCAAATGCTTTAGGACATCCAGATAATTACATTGAAGCTAATCCATTAGTAACTCCAACGCACATTGTTCCTGAGTGGTATCTATTACCTTTTTATGCAATTTTAAGAGCTATACCTAGCAAACTTGGAGGAGTTATCTTTATGTTTGCTGCAATTTTTGTATTAGTTTTGTTACCATGGCTCGATACATCAAAAGTTAGATCTTCAACATTTAGACCACTATATAGAAAGTTTTTCTGGGTTTTGGTGGCTACAGTGATTTTATTAGGATACCTAGGAGCAAAACCTCCTGAAGGAATTTATTTAATTTTATCGAGAATAGCAACAGCGTATTATTTTATTCATTTTTTAATATTACTACCCGTTCTTGGACGTTATGAAAAAACAGATCCATTACCAATGAGCATTTCCGATCCAGTTTTAGATAAACCTGGCTTAATTGATAAGTTTAAAAAAGCAGCAGGGCAATATGAAGGTGATGATGTTAGGTCTTTTAAATAGAATAATTTTAACAATTTTAATTTCAATAATTACCACTTTGTCCTTTGCTGATGAACAACATTCGCACGGAGCAAATACAAATTATTTAAATACAGATTGGAGTTTTAAAGGAATTTTTGGAACATTTGACCGTGCTTCGCTTCAAAGAGGTTATCAAGTCTACCAAGAAGTTTGCGCCGGTTGCCACTCTGTACAACATTTAAGTTATAGAAATTTATCTGAAAAGGGAGGTCCTGAGTTTTCCGTTGAAGAAGCCAAGGCTATTGCGTCTCAATTTGAAGTAGAAGATGGACCTAATAGCGATGGGGAAATGTTTATGAGACCAGCGAGATTATCAGATAAATTTGTAAAACCTTTTCCTAATGTCCAAGCTGCAACAGCAGCTAATGGAGGTGCATATCCACCTGATATGTCTGTTTTAGCAAAAGCAAGGGCAGGTGGAGCTGATTATATTTATTCGCTTCTTTTAGGTTACGAAGAAGCTCCTGCGGGTTTTGAATTAGATGATGGGGTTTATTACAACAAATTTATGCCTGGAAATAAAATTAAAATGTCAGCACCAATTTCTGATGGGATTGTTGAATATTCTGATGGTACACAAGCAACAACAGCACAAATGTCAAAAGATGTAACAGCATTTTTAGTTTGGGCATCCGAACCACATTTGGAAGCACAACATAGAATGGGTTTTAAAGTTATAATTTATTTGATCATACTGTTCACATTAGTTTATATGAGCAAACAAAAAGTATGGTCTCGTTTTGGCTCAAAAGAAGAACCAGAAGAAGAAGAAGCTTTTGATAAAATTGAAAAAACTGTAACAGAATACGAAGGAGAAGACCCTAAAACTTTTAAATGATTTAACTTCCTATTCTAAAAAACATTACATCACCGTCATTAACTAAATACTCTTTGCCTTCAAGTCTTAATTTACCTACATTTTTACATTCGTTAAAACCTTTATATTTTATAAAGTCTTGATGAGTTACTGTTTCAGCCCTTATAAACTTTTTCTTAAAATCAGAATGAATTACGCCTGCAGCATCAACAGCTTTTGAGTTTTTTTCAATAGTCCAAGCTCTACTTTCCTCAGGGCCTGAAGTAAAAAAAGTACTAAGACCAAGAGCATTATAACCTGTTTTTATTAGATTATCTAAACCTGTGCTTTTAATTCCAGATTCTAACATAAAATCTTTTCTATCTATCGTTTGAAGACCCATAATTTGATCTTCAATATCAGCACAAACAATAATTATACTCTCTTTAGGAAATTTTTTTTTACAAGCCTCAGAGTATTTATTGCCATTAGGTAAGCTTTTTTCATCAACATTACATACAATTATTCTTGGCTTAAGCGATAAAAGAGCTGATTTTTTTATCAAATCTTTACTATATTTTTTTTTTAACTCATCTGGTTTTTTCCCATTGCTGATTAATTTAAGACACTCTTCTAAAAAGTTTAATTCATCTTTTTCTAATTTTTTTTTGTTATTTTTTTCTAGTCTTTTTTGAAGAGATTCTAAGTCTGATAATAAAATTTCAGTTTCAATAATTTCTAGATCTCTTAAAGGATCTACATCTTTATTTACATTTTGTATTTTTTCTGAATCAAAACATCGAGTCAGGTGAATAATAGTATCTACTTCCCGAACGTGAGAAAGAAATTTATTTCCCAATCCTTCTCCTTTAGAAGCGCCTTTTACAAGACCAGCAATATCCACAAAAGTAATTGCTGCATTAATTTTTTTTACTGATTTTGATATCAAAGATATTTTATTTAATCTTTCATCAGGAACAGCAACTATTCCAACATTAGGATCAATTGTGCAAAAAGGAAAATTTTCAGCTTGGGCTTTTTTTGAAGTTGTAAGCGCATTAAATAAAGTGGACTTACCAACATTGGGTAGCCCAACAATTCCACATTTAAAACCCATTATCGTTACTGGTTAATTTTGCTTGAAAAAAGACCTAAATCTTTATTGATTAAAAATGATATTGATTCTATTATATTTTTAGTTACTTCCTCTACGCTAGATTTTTCATCTGAAGAAAAATTATCTAATACATGATCAACTGCTTCTGAATTTTTTTGGGGTCTCCCTATTCCAATTCTTACACGTGAATAATTTTTTCCTATATTTTTATCAATGGAATCGATTCCATTATGTCCAGCACTACTTCCTCCAACCTTTACTTTTACTTTTCCAAGATCAATATCCATGTCATCGTGAAAGACAAAAACATCTTTTACATCTATTTTAAAATATTCAATTAGTTCTTTTATACATACGCCAGAGCTATTCATAAATGTAAGAGGTTTTATAGCATAAACTTTTTGTTCGTTTATTCTACCTGTAGTAAGAAGTCCTTTAAATTTTGGTTTTTGCTTTGATAATTTAAATTTTTTGTTAAGAGCATCTATTACAAAAAAACCCACATTGTGTCGATTATCAACATTATTTGGATTAGGGTTTCCTAGACCTACAAAAAGCAACATATAATAAACCTTTTATTTTTTTTTCGTTTCCTTGTTGGCAGCTTTACCTTTATCACCTGAAGGCGCTTTCCCTTTATCATCTGGGGATTTTGCAGCTTTACCTTTATCTTCAGAAGGCTTAGTTGTTTTTTCTTTGCCTTCCGCTGCTTCACCTTCTCCTTCAACGGCACCTTCAACCGCACCTTCTGCTGGAACTTCTCCATCAGCAGTCGTTTCAGTTTTTTCAGGTTCTACTAAAATTGTTGGAGACGCAACTGTTGCAATAACAAAATCTCTATCAGTAATTGTCGGAATTACGCTTTCTGGTAATTTAACGGAAGATATTTTAAGACTACTATTAATTTCTGTATTATCTAAATCAACTACAATTTCATCTGGAATATTTTCGGCAGGACATTTTAATTCAACTTTTCTTCTTACAATATTTAAAACTCCTCCTTTTTTTAATCCAGGAGATTTTTCAGAGTTAATAAATTTAACTGGTATATTTAAAATTATTTTTGAACCTTTTGTAATTCTCATAAAATCAATATGTATAGGTTCGTCCGAAATTGGATCATATGCAACATCTCTTGGAAGAGCTTTTTCTGAACTACCATCAATTTCTAAGTCAAAAACTTTAGACATAAAAGTTTCAGTGTTTATTAAATTTTGCAAATGAAGTTTTTTTAAGGAAATATTTAAATTATTTTTTTCTCCCCCATACAATACTGCTGGAATAAAACCATCTGATCTTAGTTTATTCACTTGCCCTGTTGAGGCACTAGTTCTTTTTGTAGCTTTTAAAATATTCATAAATTGAAATGGTGTTTTTATATTATGTTTGAAAAAAAAACAAGTAAAATTATTTAAAAAGACTTGAAACTGACGTAGAGTTAGCAATTCTTTTCATAGCTTCTGAAATCATAGGAGCTATAGAAATTATTTCTATTTTTTTACTATTTCTAATTTTTTTTGAATTATCAATTGTATCTGTTGTTACCAATCTTTTTATTGAGGAATTTTCTATTTTATTTACAGCCTGACCACTTAAAACTGCGTGTGTAATATAAACATATACATCTTTAGCACCCTTACCTTTTAATGCTTTAGCTGCATTAACAATAGTACCCCCTGAATCAATTATATCATCAACAATTACACAATTTTTATTTTTTACACTACCAACAATATTCATAACTTCTGACTTTCCTGGAGTAGGTCTTCTTTTATCAATAATAGCTATGCTTGAATTTATTCTTCTACTCAAAGCTCTTGTTCTTTCTACCCCACCTACATCGGGAGAAACACATATCAAATTATTTAGTTTAGTTTTTTTAATATGTCTTGCGAAGATAGGTGTAGAAAATAAATTATCTACAGGAATATCAAAGAAACCTTGAATTTGACCAGCATGAAGATCTACGCTTAATATTCTATTTGCACCTGCGTTGGTTATTAAATTAGAAACTAGCTTTGCTGAAATTGCAGTTCTAGGAACTACTTTTCTATCTTGTCTTGCGTACCCAAAGTAGGGGATAACAGCAGTAATATTTTTAGCTGAAGATCTTCTCAAGGCATCTATACAAATTAAAAGTTCCATTAGGTTATCGTTAGCCGGCGTGGACGTCGACTGAACTACAAATATACTATTTCCTCTAATATTTTCATTAATTTCTATATAAACTTCTCCATCAGCAAATCTTGTGATGTTTGAATTGACCAATTTTAGTTTGAGATGTCTTGCTATATCTCTACATAGTTTTGAATTACTTGTACCAGCAAGAATTTTCATAAGCTTAGTTGTTTATACAACTTTGAATAAACTTTTCAATTTAATAAAGCATTTAATTAAGTCATTAATATGACAGAAATACATCTTCCATAATCTTTTTC
>CACLHW010000002.1 GCA_902606835.1 uncultured Pelagibacteraceae bacterium | reverse complement strand
AAAGTTAATTACGATAAAGTTAAACACACTACATCAGTTGACCAGTCAGATCGACACGTGCCTTATAATTTAAGACAAAGTGGACCAACAAAAGTAGAATTATTAATTTCAACAAGAGTAAGAAAATCACCTTACTGGCATTTATCAATGAAAGCCGGATGTTGGCGAGCAACAGTTTATAATCGCGTTTATCATCCTAGAGGTTATGTAAGACCTGAAAAAGGTGGAGCCATGGTTGAGTATGCGGCAATTAAAAATCATGTTACGATGTGGAATGTAGCTGTGGAGAGACAAATTCGTGTTAAAGGACCAGACGCTGAAAAATTTACAGATTATGTGATAACACGTGATGCAACTAAAATTTCAACAATGAGAGGTCGTTACGTTATTCTTTGCAATAATAAAGGTGGCGTATTAAATGATCCAGTTTTATTAAGAGTAGCTGATGATGAGTTTTGGTTTAGTTTGTCCGATTCTGATATTGGAATGTACTTACAAGGTGTTAATGCTGATAAAAAATTCAATGTAGAAATAGATGAAATAGACGCATGTCCAGTGCAAATTCAAGGTCCTAAATCAAAAGCATTATTGAATGATTTAATTGGAGATCAAGTTGATTTAGATAATATGCCTTTTTATGGTTTAGCGGAAGCTAAAGTAGGGGGCAGAAGTTGTGTGATTTCTCAATCAGGGTTTTCTGGTGAAGCCGGATATGAAATTTATCTTCGTAATGCTACTTTATACGCAGAAGATATGTGGAATGCTGTTTTGAAAGCTGGAAAAAAACATAAGCTTATGGTTATTGCTCCTGCACACCATAGAAGAATCCAAGCAGGAATTTTGTCTTGGGGTCAAGATATGGATAATGAACATAATCCTTTCCAGTGTAACTTGGGTTACCAAGTTTCTTTGTCTGGTAAGGGAGAGTGGAATAAAAAAACAGACTATGTAGGCAAAGAAGCTTTAGAAAAAATGAAAGAAGAAATTCAACAAGGAAAAAAACCTTATAAACTTCAACTCGTAGGTATGGAACTAGGAGGCAAACCAATAGAAGAGTATGCCCCAGATTTTTGGCTAATATCAGATGCAAAAGGAGGAAAACCAATAGGTTATATTACATCTCCTTGGTACCATCCGGAAAAGAAAAAAAATATTGCCATGGGATATGTTCCATATGAAGGACACAAAAGTGCTAAAGGGTTTCCAATTGGAAATTTTGGTAAAAAATACAAAGTTCATTTGCCAAAGAAATATTCAAATAAGCCAGTTGATGCGGTAGTTGTTCCTATACCTTTTACTCAGTCATTCAATGCGAATACTCGTGAAGCAGAGGTTTTAGCTACTTTAAATAAATAATTAGATATTAAAACTAGCTTTAATACCATCAACAACAAATTGTGTTGCGAGAGCAGCAAGTATAAATGCCATAACTCTAGCTGTGGTATGTAAGAATTGTTTAGGTAAAAATTTTACAATATAACTTCCACCAATCATTAATATTAAACTAACAACTAAAGCAGCTATTAAAGCTAAAATAACCAGTATATGAGATTCAGGAAAATTTGAATAATTTCCTATTAGAAGAATTATTGTAGCTAAGGTAGCTGGACCAGCAATAAAAGGTATGGCAATAGGAAAAACTACAATTTCATCGTAATTTTTATCATCTAAAGCTTCCTCTACCTTTTTTTCTCTCCTTATTTTCCTTTTTTCAAAAAGAATATCAATCGCAATAAACATAAGGATAATTCCTCCAGCAATTTTTAAAGAGTCTAAAGTTACGCCTAATGCTTCTAATAAATATCTTCCAATATAAGCAAAAGAAATTAAGATAAAGAAAGCAATTATTGTACTTTTTATTGCTATTTGTGTTCTTTTTTTAAACTTTGCATTCTCAGTCAGACTTAAAAAAAATGGTAAATTTCCTATGGTGTCTATAGTTATAAAAAACAGAACGAAAGAATTTATAAACGTAATTAGCATACTTTTATTTCATATATCTTCGTGGCAATAATATGATATAGAGAAAAAATGAATTCAATATTTGTAAGCAGAATTATAAGGGCATGTAAGTTAGACGTAAGCCTATATGAAGAAGTGGAGGCGGATAAAAATGCTACCTTGCAAGCAGCTTTGGTAGTTGTTTTATCAAGTTTGGCTGCTGGTGTTGGCGCATTATCATTAGGAGCTTCCAATTTTTTAATGGCACCAATACTTTCATTAATAAGTTGGTATATATGGGCTTATTTAATTTATTTTATTGGCGCAAAACTTTTTCCAGAGGCTAATACCAAAGCAGATCATGGTCAGCTTCTAAGAACAATTGGTTTTTCTAGTGCGCCAGGATTAATAAGAATATTTGGTTTTACACCAGATTTGATGAGTATAACTTTTATAGGCGCCGGGATTTGGATGTTGGTTGCCATGGTTATAGCAGTAAGACAAGCCCTAGATTATGAAAGTACTTGGAGAGCAATTGGTGTAGTTGTAATTGGTTTTTTGGTGCAAGCTATTGTTTTGATTATGATACTAAGAATATTTGGGTCCAACTAAATTGGAAAAATTGTTTTTGATGTATAACACGAGTTGCAAACCTTATAACTATGTTTAATTAAATTTTGCAAAACGCTTTCATCTTTTTTTTTACACTCTTCACAAATATTGTCTAATTCATCATTTTTCATATTGTATCACCTAAATATATAGGGTCAGATACCCCAGTAGTCATCCAACAATTTTTAAATTTTCCATCTTGTTCTACTTTTTCTATTTGCCAAATATAGTAATATTTTTTTTTATCTTTAGACAAAATATAAACTTTGTATACAAATTTATTTGTACTTTCCTTTAAAACTATCGATTCATTATTTAAATGGCTAATTAATATACTGTAATTATCGCTGTAAATCATTTGTTTAAATTTTTCTAATGGACCGGTAGAAGCTTTATTTAATGGGTGTGCAAATTCCCAAGTTTGTTCTACTCCTGCATCTTTATAAGGATTATTATTATTTTTTAGTGAATTTAATTGAATCATTAATACCTCAATCGGTTTAAGATTTATATCTGGTTTAATTAAATCTGCATAAGCAATATTACTAATCAAAAAAAAGCAAACGACTATCTTGTGAAGTATTTTCATTATTTGTTTTCAGCTGGTTTTAATTCTCCATCCTCATATTTAGCCGGAGAGTATTTTGTATTAGGGTCAAAACCTCCATAAAATCTTAAAAAGGCTAAAGCTACTATAAGTAGAATTATACTAATTATTGATAATTTTATTATAGGGGTTTTTTTCTTTTCTAGTTTTAATAGCCAAGAGTAGAAAAAATAGAGACCAAAAGGACCCACAATTGCCAGTAAAAGTATAATTTTTTTAATCATATAAATCTAACTTGACCTATCATAAGGTTATATTTAGAAATTTACCTTTATTTACATATGAAATCAAAAGCTAAAGTTGTCGTAGTTGGCGGGGGTGTAGTTGGAGTAAGCATGCTATATCATCTTGCTAAAAAAGGGTGGTCAGATGTTGTTTTAGTTGAAAGAAAAGAATTAACGTCAGGATCGACTTGGCACGCAGCTGGTTTATTGCCATTATTTAACATGAGTTACTCAGTCGGACAGTTGCATAAATATGCAGTTAATTTTTATAAAACTTTAGAAAAAGAAACTGGAAAAAATGTTGGCTTTAGCGTTGTTTCAAATATTCGTTTAGCAAGCACAAAAGATAGGATGGACGAATATCATCAATATGCAGGTGTAGCACAAACCATAGGAGTTAATGTAAAATTTTTAACACCACAACAGGTAAAAGAAATTTGGCCTTTATGTAACGTTGAAGATTTAGTTGGCGCAATTCAGCATCCCGAAGATGGATATATTCAGCCTGCAGATCTAACTCAAGCCTTAGCGACAGGAGCCAGAAATAAAGGAGCAGAAATTTATAGAAACACAACTGTAGTAGGAATTAAACAAACAAAAAATGGATGGGTTGTAGAAACAGATAAAGGAACGATTGAGTGTGAACACGTTGTTTCATGCTCAGGAAATTTTGCAAGACAAACAGGTAAAATGGTTGGATTGGATATTCCTGTGATACCAGTTGAGCACCAGTATATAGTTACTGAACCGCATCCAGAAATACAAAAAAGAAAAAAAGAAGGTCTTCCAGAAATGGGAGTTTTACGAGATAGCGATAGCAGATGGTATATGAGAGAAGAAGCTGGAGGTTTAATATTGGGACCATATGAAGATGGTGCTCCTTGTTGTTATGTAGATGGACCAACAAAAGACTCAGAATATGAATTATTTCAAGAGGATCTTGAAAGGCTTGCCCCTCATATTGAGGGTGCAATTCATCGAGTTCCAGCTTTTGGAGAAGTTGGAGTTAAAAAAGTTTATAATGGTGCAATCTGCTATACACCAGATGGAAATCCAATAGTTGGTCCAGCATGGGGATTAAAAAATTTTTGGATTAATGAAGGCCACAGCTTTGGTATTACGGCGGCAGGAGGTGCTGGCTGGCAACTCGCTGAATGGATTATTGATGGAGAGCCCACAGTTGATATGCTTGGTGTTGAGCCTAGAAGGTACGGTGATTATGCTACAAAATCTTATTTAAGGGAAAAAAACGAAGAGGCCTATCGAAATGTATTTATAATTCATTATCCCGATGAAGAAAGAGCTGCGGCTAGACCTTTAAGAACAGCACCGTGTTACGAAAGAATGAAAAATTTAGGAGCAGTTTTTGGACAAAAGTTTGGTTGGGAAAGACCAAATTTTTTTGCAACAGATGGAATGGAACAAAAAGATGATTGGTCATTTAGAAGATCTAAATGGTTTAAGGCAGTAGAAAAAGAATGTAAAAATGTAAAAGAAAATGTTGGTTTACTTGACATGACTGCATTTGCAAAATGTAGAATAAAAGGTCCAAAAGCAGAGGAATTTTTAGAATATTTAGTAGCAAACAAACTTCCAAAAAAAATTGGCAGAATAAATTTATGCCATGCTCTTAATACAAAAGGCGGAGTTCACTCTGAATTTACTATTATGCGAGAATCAAAAGATAGTTTTTATTTGGTATCAGCTGGAGCTTTTCAAAGATTAGATCATGACTGGATACTTAAATGGATGCCTAAAGATGGAACAGTTCAATTTGAAAATTTAACAAATAGTATTGGTGTGTTAGTTGTTTCTGGACCCAAAGCAAGAGAATTAATGAAAAGAGTTTCCAAAGATGACTTTTCAAATGAAAATTTTAAATGGTTAAGCTCAAAACAAATCAATGTTGGTTATGCCCCAGTAAATGCAATGAGAGTAAATTTTGTAGGAGAGTTAGGCTGGGAACTTCATCATCCTATGGAATATCAAAATCATATATTTGATAAACTAATGGAAGCTGGAAAAGATTTAGGTTTAAAACCTTTTGGTATTAGAGCCATGAATAGCTTAAGAGTTGAAAAATCCTATAAGTTAGTAGGTACAGAACTATCTATTGAATATTCACCCTATGAATCTGGGCTAGATAGATTTATCCATCCAAATAAAGGTAATTTTATTGGTCTAGATGCACTAAATAAATGGAGAGAAAAAGGTTTTCAAAATAAACTTGTAACACTTGAGGTGCATAATGTAACCGATGCAGATGTTTTGGGAAATAATCCAATATACCAAAATGGTAAAGTTGTAGGTAGGGCAACAGGGGGTGATTTTGCTTTTAGGTTAAACAAATCAATAGCTTTAGGCATGATTAAACCAGAACTTGCGACAACAGGTCAAAAGTTAAAAATTGATATTTTAGGTAAGATGCATGACGCAACGATTCTAGATGAAAGTCCATATGATCCAGAAAACAAACTATTAAGAGCATAATGAAAATATTAGTCGCTGTAAAAAGAGTAATTGATTACAACGTTCAAATCAGAGTAAAAGAAGATGGATCTGGCGTTCAGACCGATAATGTTAAAATGTCAACTAATCCACCAGACGATAATGCTGTTGAAGAAGCTGTAAAGTTAAGAGAGTCAGGAAAGGTAAAAGAAGTTGTCGCAATTACTGTTGGAGAGGAAAAAGCCCAAGAAACAGTAAGGAAAGCTTTAGCGGTAGGAGCTGATAGAGGGATTCATATAAAAACAGAAAACTATATAGAACCTTTAGGAGTTGCAAAAATATTAAAAAAAATTGTAGAAAAAGAAAAACCAGATCTTATTTTTATGGGAAAGCAAGCAATTGACGATGATTGCAACCAAACAGGACAAATGTTGTCCGCAATGTTAGGCTGGTCACAAGGAACTTTTGCATCTAAAGTAGAATTAAAAGAAAAATCTACACAAATAACAAGAGAAGTTGACGAGGGTTTAGAGACAATAGAAATAAATCTTCCAGCTATTGTTACTTGCGATTTAAGACTTAATGAGCCTCGATATGCTTCACTTCCTAATATAATGAAAGCAAAAAAAAAACCAATCGAACAATTAATTGCTAAAGACTTAGGAGTTGATATTGCAAATAGAATACAGCAGTTAAAAGTGGAGGAGCCACCTAAGAGAAAGGGCGGCGTCAAGGTAGCAAATGTTGCTGAACTTGTAAGTAAACTTAAAAATGAGGCTAAAGTAATTTAATGCCTATTTTAGTAATAGCAGAACATGATAATTTAAATTTAAAAACGTTTTCTTTAAATACAATTAATGCTGCATCTAAAATTGATACAGATTTACATGTATTAGTGGCTGGTAATAAATGTGAAAATGTTTCAAAAGCAGCTGCCTCCATTCCATTAGTTAAAAAAGTTCTACAATCAGAGTCAGTAAATTATGAAAATTATTTAGCTGAAAATTTGACTCCATTGATTGTAAAATTAGCTGATAAATATACTCATATAATCGCCTCAGCTAATACGTTTGGAAAAAATTTTATGCCAAGAGTAGCAGCTTTATTAGACATATCTCAGGTAAGTGACGTTACTAAAATTATTAGTCCAGATACTTTTATGCGCCCGATATATGCAGGAAATGCTTTTGCTACAGTTAAAAGTAATGATAAAAAAAAATGTGTTACTATAAGGCCAACTTCATTTGATCCAGCCCCAACTTCTGGTGGTTCATCTACAATAGAAAAAATAGATGCAGTAGATACTCCAAATGTTTCAAAATTTATTAAAAAAGAAGAGACTAAGTCTGAAAGACCGGAGCTTGGAACAGCCAGAGTAGTTATTTCTGGAGGCAGAGGAATGCAAAGTGGAGAAAATTTTAAATTAATAAATGCTATAGCAGATAAGTTAAATGCAGCAGTGGGAGCTTCACGTGCAGCAGTTGATGCTGGATATATAAGTAATGATCACCAAGTAGGGCAAACTGGTAAAGTAGTTGTTCCTGATTTGTATATTGCTGTAGGTATTTCAGGAGCCATTCAACATTTGGCCGGGATGAAGGAAAGTAAAATTATAGTTGCAATAAACAAAGATGGAGAAGCTCCAATTTTCAGCATAGCTGATTATGGTTTAGAAGCGGATTTATTTGAAGCATTGCCGCAGTTCTTAGAAGAGTTAAATAAACTCAATACTATCCAAAAATAAAAATTTTGATATAATTGCTACATGCCACGAGAAGCAATGGAATATGATGTAGTTATTGTTGGTGCTGGTCCAGCCGGATTAGCTACTGCAATAAAATTAAAACAATCAGATTCTAATTTAAATATTTGTATTTTGGAAAAGGGATCTGAAGTTGGGGCGCATATTTTAAGTGGAAATGTTTTTGAAACTAGAGCGCTTGATGAATTAATACCAAAGTGGAAGGAGCAAGGTGCCCCAGTTAAAACAAGAGTTTCTAAGGAGAAATTCTTATTTTTAGGCAAAAATCGATCAATAAGTTGGCCAACGTGGCTTTTACCATCGGTTCAAAAAAATCATAAAAATTACATTATTAGCTTAGCTAATCTTTGCCGTTGGCTAGCTGAACAAGCAGAAAAGTTAGGTGTAGAAATATTTCCTGGATTTCCAGCCAGTGAAATACTTTACAAAGAAGATGGTTCAATAAAAGGAGTGGCTACATTAGATATGGGTCTAGACAAAGATGGAAACAAAAAAGAAGGTTATCAAGAAGGTATGGAGCTTCATGCAAAGATTACAGTTTTTGCTGAAGGCTGTAGAGGCCATTTAGGAAAGCAAGTAATAAAGAAATATGGTCTTGATTCAGGAAAAAACCCACAACAATATGGCATTGGATTTAAAGAAATTTGGGAAGTAAGCGAACAACAGCATGATGAAGGATTAGTAATGCATACAGCCGGGTGGCCACTTGATAACAAAACCTATGGTGGCAGCTTTGTTTATCATGCAGATAAAAAACAAATTTATATCGGCTATGTTATTGGTCTTGATTACCAAAATCCTCATTTGTCACCATTTGATGAATTTCAAAAATTTAAAACACATAAAGAGATTAAAAAAATGTTAGATGGTGGTAAAAGAATTGCATTTGGAGCCAGAGCCTTAATTGAAGGTGGAATTCAAAGTTTACCAAAAATGTATATGCCTGGTGGATTATTAATTGGATGTGATGCGGGAACATTAAATATGCCAAAGATTAAAGGTTCACACACGGCTATGAAAAGTGGAATTATTGCTGCAGAAACAATTATTGAAAATATAAAAAATAAGAAAGATTTATCAATTTATGAAGAAAAATTTAAAAAAAGCTGGATATATAAAGAATTACACGCTGCGAGAAATGTTAAGCCAAGTTTTAGATGGGGCTTAATTTTAGGAATTATTTTTACAGGACTTGATCAAATTTTATTTAAAGGAAAATTTCCTTTTACTTTAAAACATAAACATGCTGATCATGAGTCATTAAAACCAGCAAATATAATGAAAAAAATAAATTATCCCAAACCTGACGGCAAACTTACATTTGATAAAACAAGTTCTGTTTATTTAACTGGCACTAATCACACAGAAAATCAACCAGTACATCTCAAATTGAAGGATCCTAACTTACCAATTAGCTATACACTGCAAGAATATGATGAACCTGCACAAAGGTATTGTCCTGTAGGAGTTTATGAAGTTCAAAAAGAAAAATTTGTAATAAATTCACAAAATTGTATTCATTGTAAAACTTGCGATATTAAAGAACCGTCGCAAAATATTACGTGGGTTGTCCCTGAAGGTGGAGGAGGACCAAAATATGGAAACATGTAGTAAAATTTAAATTTTATGATAAATCAATTCCATATTTTTTAAGTTTTTCTAAAGGTATTATTTCTAAAGTTCTATAGTTTGTTTTTTTTAAATAAATTTTACATGCTGTACCAGCTTCTATAGCTTGAGCGTATGTACCCGCGCATACACACCACGAGTCACCTTCTTTTAATCCTGGAAAGTCAAATTCTGGATGGGGTGTAATTAAATCATTGCCAGCGCTTTTAGACCATTCTAAAAATTCATTTGTAACTTTTGCACAGACCGTATGAACTCCATGATCAATTTCATCAGTATTACAACATCCGTCTCTAAACCAACCTGTTAATGGGTCATTGGAGCAGCTTTCGAGTTTTTGCCCCAAGACATTTTTTTGAAAAGTATCATCACTCATTATAATTTTGTCGGACTTGGTTCATCCTTATATATTTTTTTTGGATTAAAAACCTTTTTTTTTTCTTTAAACTTCATTTTTAAATTTTTTGTATTTTTTATTTTTCCCAAAGGTATTAATCTATAAAAACATGATCGGTAACCAACATGGCAGCTTGCACCTTTTCCTATATCAACAGATATCCAAACTGCATCTTGATCATCATCAATTCTGATTTCCTTAATTTTTTGTATAAATCCACTGGTTTTTCCTTTGTGCCATATTTTTTTTCTTGAACGACTCCAATAATAAGCTTCTTTAGTTTCTATTGTTTTCTTTAATGCGCTGTCATTCATGTACCCGTGCATCAAGATGTCGCCAGTTTTAAAATCAGTAGTTATAACTGGAATAAGGCCATTTTTGTCAAATTTGGGTTCTAAATACTTGCCTTCTTCTACTTCTTTTATATTATCTCTTTTTTTAAACATTAATTGTATTATATAGAAATTTAAAATAATAATTAAGTAAATAACATGAAATTAGTAAAAGACGCAGAACAGTTAAGCAAAAAGACACATCAAGTTTCAGACGAAAAAGCTGAGGAAGCTATTAAAACAATCATTAAATGGATTGGCGAAGACCCTACAAGAGAAGGTTTATTGTCAACACCGAAGAGAGTTGTAAAAGCATTTAAAGAATATTTTGGTGGGTACACTCAAGATCCAAGTAAATTTTTGTCAAAAACGTTCACTGAAGTTGAGGGTTATGACGATATGGTTATTGAAAAAAATATTAGTATTCAGAGTCATTGCGAACATCACATGGCTCCAATAACAGGAGTAGCTCATGTTGCTTATGTTCCATCAAATAAAGTTGTTGGATTAAGTAAGTTAGCCAGAGTTGTTGAAGTTTTTTCTAAAAGATTACAAACGCAAGAACGACTAACTATGCAAATAGCAAAAACAATAATGGAAGTTTTACAACCTCGAGGTGTCGCAGTAACTATTGATGCTGCACATCAATGCATGACTAATCGAGGAGTGAAAAAAGAAGACACAACCACGGTAACCAATTATTTCCTTGGTGTATTTAAGGACGATTTAAGTTTTCAAAATAGATACTTAAGATATATTAACAAAGATTAGCAGTTAATATTAATAACCTTGTATTTCTAAAATGACTGATAAGTTTAAAGCAATAGTATTAAATCAAAAAGGTGATAATTTTTTAAGGGAAGTAAAATCTTTAGATAAAAATTATTTTGGTACCGGAGATGTTTCAATAAAAATTGATTATTCAGATTTAAATTTCAAAGATGCCATGATTTTAAAAAATGGTGGGAAGTTAATAAAAGAATATCCCAGAATACCAGGGGTAGATTTTTCAGGTACTGTTCTAGAAAGCAAAGTAGAAGATTTTAAAAAAGGTGATCAAGTTATATTAACAGGATGTAGAGTGGGAGAATTATATCACGGAGGTTACTCACAGTATGCAGTTGTAAAAAAAGATTTTATAATAAAAAAACCAGAAGAAATTAATACAAAACAAGCAATGATGTTAGGCACAGCAGGGTTTACCGCGCTGCTTTGTGCATTTGCAGTTAAAGCAAGAGAAGAACTTTTGTTAGGTGAAAAAGTTAATGAGGTTTTAGTAACCGGCGCAACTGGTGGTGTAGGAAGTGTAGCTGTAATGGCTCTTTCAAAATTAGGATGTAATGTTACAGCTGTTACAGGCAAAATTAGTCAAACTAATTATTTAAAAGAATTAGGAGCAAAAAATATAATAGATCGTAAGGATTTGGAATCAGATCCTAAATTACTTGGGAAAGGACTTTGGGACGGTGTAGTGGATACAGTTGGTGGTAATATTTTAGCAAATGCAATATCCCAGACAAAACATTCAGGAATAGTAGCTGCTTGCGGTAATGCAAGCGGAAATGAGCTAAATACCTCGGTAATTCCATTTATTTTACGTGGCGTTAAATTATGGGGCGTGGACTCTATAGAAGTAAGTAAAAAAAGGAAAAAATTTATTTGGGGGGAAGCTTCTAAATTAATTGATTTTTCAATATTAGAAAAATCAGTAAAGACAGTAAGTTTAAATGAATTATTAGAAATCTTCCCAAGTATGCTTGAAGGTAAATTAGCAAACAAAATATTAGTAGATGTAAATAAATAATGGATTGGGATAAACTTAAAATATTTCATGCTGTAGCTGAAGCTGGGAATTTTACAAAGGCTACATATACTTTAAATTTAAGTCAATCTGCAATTAGTAGACAAATTCAATCTTTAGAACAAGAATTAAAAACTAAATTATTTGAAAGACATGCAAGAGGTTTATCTTTGACGGAAAATGGGGAATATTTATTTAAAACAGCTCATGAAGTAATTTCAAAACTTAAAGACGTTGAATCAACAATAATTGATAAAAAAGATAAACCTAGTGGAAAGTTAACAGTTACTACAGTTGTAAGCTTTGGAACAACATGGCTGACACCTAGAATTCAAGAGTTTATGAAACTTAATCCGGAAATAGAAATAGAACTAATTTTTGATGACAAAGAACTAGATTTAAGTACACGACAAGCAGACATAGGAATATGGATGAGACGACCTAAACAATTAAATTATATACAAAAAAAATTAATAGATATTAATTATCACATATATGCATCTACTAAATATTTGGAGCAATATGGTCATCCCAAAAATTTAACAGATTTGAACAAACATAAATTTATTTCTTATGGAAGAGGAGCTCCATCTCCCGTTTTTAATCCTGATTGGGCTTTAAAGCTTGGAATGAAAGATAATAAAAAAAGGAAATCAGTCATGAAAGTAAATAGTGTTTATGGTCTTTTATTAGCCGTTCAGAGCGGGGTAGGAATTGCTGCTTTGCCTGACTATATTACAGTTACGGTTCCAAATATTGTTAGAGTGTTACCTAGTGTGGAAGGGCCTAAAACAGAGGCTCATTTTGTTTATCCTGAATCTTTAAAAAATGTAGCAAGAGTTATTGCATTTAGAAACTTCTTATACAGCAAAATAAGAAAATGGGATTTCTAAAACTACTTATAAGTTTCTGTTTTAATTTTAAGCTGCGCTCCTTCTTCAATAGATAAAGTTTTTTGGTTTAGTACACCATCAACATCAGCAGTTTTTTTAATGTTTATTTTGTCTGAGCTTACATTTCCCTTAACTATTCCACCCAAACTCGTATTTTTTGCTTTTATATTTCCTTTAATATTAGAATTAGAATGTGTCTCCACATTTTCTGATTTAATATCCCCGTTAATTTTTGCATCAATTATTACTTTATCTTTCTCTACAATGTCTCCTTCTATAGAAACATCAGAAAGCAATGTTGACACTTTATCTTCAGCCATATAATTCCTATACAACTTAGCATATACATAGATTTTAAAGGCTCAAACACATTTTTTAGTTGTATTAGGTGCGACATAATGATAATGATAGTCATTATCATTGATATTGATACTCATTTGCATTAATCGTATTGGTTTAATTTTAAAAATATAAAGGAAAAACAGTTATGAAAAAAATAATTTTAATAGTATCAGTTTTTTTTACTATAGTTGGATTTTCATATGCGTCTGAAGTCAATATTTTTAGCGCAAGACATTATGATTCAGATGTTCAGTTGTATGAAAAATTTACTAAAAAAACTGGAATAAAAGTGAATATAGTTTCAGGCAAAGACAAAGCTCTTCAAAAAAGAATAATTGAAGAAGGCGATAGTTGTTTAGCTGATTTATATATAACGGCAGATGCAGGAAGGTTAGGTGCTTTCCAGGCAAAAGGAATGTTTCAAAAAGCAAGTTCTAAAGCTTTAAAATCAGCAATACCATCTAATTTCAGATCTCCCTATTGGTATGGAATAGCTAAGAGAGCACGTGTGATTTATTACAATCCTTCAAGCACAAACCCTCCGGCTAATTTAAGTTACGAAGATTTGGCTGATCCTAAATATAAAGGAAAAGTTGTGATCAGAAAATCTAGCAATGTTTATAATCAATCACTTGTTGCATCTTTGATTGCTAATAACGGCAAAAAGAAAACCTCAGAGTGGGCAAAAGGAATGGTTAATAACATGGCTAGAAAACCAAAGGGTAATGATAGAGCGCAAATCTTAGCAGTTGCTGCGGGCGAAGCAGAGTATGCAGTTGCTAATACTTATTATATCGCTCTGATGTTATCTGGTAAAAAAGGACCAGAACAACAAGCTGCGGCTAAAAAAGTTAAACCTTTCTTTCCTAACCAGGATGGAAGAGGAACTCATATGAACATTAGTGGAGGAGGAGTGTTAAAACATGCACCTAACAAAGCTAATGCAATTAAGTTATTAGAGTTTTTATTAACTAAAGAAGCGCAACAACATATTGTTAACAATACGTTCGAATACCCTATGATTGATGGTGTTGAACCTAACAAATTGATAGCTCAGTTTGGTCTTGGATTTAAACAAGACTTAAAAACCAAAGTTTCAAAATATGGAAAGAATCAGGCTGCTGCTTTAAAAGTAATGACTGAAGCAGGCTGGGAGTAAAAAACCCTTAATAAACATGAAGCGCGCAAACAAAAGAAAATTAAATTTAGACAAACCCTCATTTGATTTAAATAAATCTTCTACTGGATGCGCGCCGTGTTTAAATGAAGCTTTAAAAATTAACAAAAAAATTAATGGACGATCATTAACTGACATAAAAATAAATGAAATAAAAACAATTGTCAGGTCAATTTTTGGAAGCTCAAAAGATGGCACAACATAAATTAAATTTTTGGTATATAAGCTCCTTTTTTATTTCTCTATTAGTTGCATTACCAATAATCACAGTTTTTTTAGGATTTTTTGAATCAACTTCAGATTATTTTTCCCTTTTGAAAAATACTTTTTTATTAAAATATATTTCAAATTCTATTTTACTTTTATTTGGAGTATTATTTTTAACTTTTTTATTTGGTGTTGGCTCAGCTTATTGCGTATCATTTTATAATTTTCCTGGAGTAAATTTTTTTAAGTGGGCGTTAATACTATCATTTGCTGTTCCAGCTTATATTTATGCATATTCGCTTACTGCTTTTTTTGAAAATTACGGCACAGCATTTTCTATTCTTACTTATTTTTTTGGGCCTCACGAATATAATTCATATATACCAAAATTTGATGGGTTGTTCGGTTCAATAATTGCTATTTCATTTTCATTATTTGGTTACGTATACGTTCTAACAAGAGCTTCGTTTTACTACCAATCACAAAATTTAATTGATGTAGGAAAAAATCTTGGTTTATCTTCAAAAAAAACTTTTTTAAAAATAATATTGCCTTCAGCTAGACCAGCTATAGTTGTTGGTTTATCTTTAGTAGCTATGGAGACCTTGTCTGACTTTGGCACTGTTTCCTTTTTTAGTATTTCAACATTAACAACAGCTATTTATAACGCCTGGATTGCTTTTGATGATTTAGCCTCTGCTAATCAATTATCTTTTATATTATTAATATTTATATTATTTCTGTTTTTTGTTGAGAATTTTTCAAGAAAAGGTGCAAAATATCACTCACTATCTAAAGGTGGCTTTGTAAATAGAAAAAAGATTAAACTTACAGGTTTAAAATCATTATATGCCACATTTTTTTGCAGTATACTATTTTTTTTTAGTTTTTTATTTCCAGTTTTGCAGATGCTTTATTGGACTTTTAAATTTCCTAAATATTTGCAAGATCTGAATTTTTTAACCATAGGATTTAATACTTTATTGTTAGTATTTTTATCATGTGTTTTGATGATAGTTTTTGCTTTCATAGCAAATTATGGAAATAGAGTAACAAAAAGTAAATTTCTTGATGTGTTAACAACTTTTTCAGTATCGGGGTATGCCATTCCAGGCGTAATACTTGCCGTCGCTTTTATAACTTTAGTTTCATATTTAGACAACTTTGTGTTTATCAATTTTAAATCAATTTTTATCGGATCAATATTCGGTTTAGTCATAGTATATTTTGTTAGATTTTTTGCTTTATCCTCAAACGGTATTAAGTCGGGATATTTAAAAATTAATAAATCAATGGATGAGAGCGCATATCTTTTAGGGTATTCAAAATTTAAAACATTTACTAAAGTTCACATACCATACCTCAGAAACAGCATATTTCTTATAAGCATTTTAATTGCTATAGAAATAATAAAGGAGCTACCAATTACATTAATACTTAGACCATTTAATTTTGAAACATTTGCGACTACTGCTTATATTTATGCGTCACAAGATTTACTCGAGGCCGCTGCCGCACCATCTTTGTTTCTTATAACAATAGCTAGTTTATTTATTTTAGTTGTTTCAAAATATATATTATCTGATAATTAATACGTTATATGAGTAAGAATTTTCTAGAAATTCAAGACGTTACATTTGCTGCAAGTAATAAAAATAAAGTAAATAATGTTACTTTTAATTTGGAAAAAGAAGGTGAGATAATTTGTTTATTGGGCCCTTCGGGTATAGGAAAAACTACAATGCTTCGCGCAATTGCAGGTTTAGAAAAAATCGAAACAGGTAAAATTATATTAAAGGGAAAAACAATTTCCTCATCTGATTTTCATATGGAACCAGAAGAAAGAAATATAGCTTTGTCTTTTCAAGAGAATTGCTTGTTTCCTCATTATAACGTGATTGATAATATTAAATTTGGCGCGGATAGAAACAAAGATAAAAAATTCAACTTTTCAGTTTATGATATTATTAATTTATTACATTTAGAAGAAATTCAACAAAAATATCCTCACCAAATTAGTGCTGGAGAAGCACAAAGAGTCTCACTAGCTCGTTCTTTAATGTCAAAACCAGATTTACTTTTATTAGATGAACCATTTTCAAATATAGATCAAAGTTTAAAAGAAGAGCTGCAATTAAAAATAAAAAAAATTTTAAATGAAATTAATATTTCTACGATAATAGTTACTCATGATTCTTATGAAGCTTTTTATATGGGAAATAAATGTGGTATTATCTTAGATCAATCATTAAAACAATTTGATATTCCTTACAATATTTATCATTATCCAAATTCTGTGGAAGTAGTAAATTTTTTAAATAGAGGCATTTTAATTCAGGCAAAGGTAACTGGAGAAGATAGTTTAGAAAATACTGAATTAGGAACTATAAAAGGGAATTTTGTTGAAAAACAATCTCTTGGATCAACTGTGCAACTTTTAATTCAACCAGAAGATTTGGAACACGATGATCAAAGTAATTTAAAATTAGAAGTGGTAGATAGAAAATTCAGAGGAACAAATTTTATTTATACTCTTAAAACAATGAATAATCAGCTCATTCCAGTTTTTGTTCATTCTCACCACGAACATCAACATAAAATAAAAGATAAATTTGGAATTAAAAGACCTATCTATATTGATCACCTGGTATGTTTTTAAAATGAAAAAAATTTTAGTTATATTTATTGTTAGTTTGTTGCTTACACAATAAGAGATTGATACTATAATGATATTTTAGGGGGGTGTCCGAGTGTGGACTGAGATTATACCCTAAGAACCTGACCGGTAATTCAGTGAGGGAGCGTTGGAACAATTATATTTTATAAATCAGAATGCAGCTTTAATATTAGTTCTATTAACAAGTTTATTGTTTGCTGTTATAGGTATTTTTTATTCTAGAAAATATCGCGGATATTCAAATTACCTTACCGCCGGAAGGAAGATAGGAACATTATCTTTAACTACTAGTCTAGTTGCTTCGGCCTTAGGATCGTGGATATTATTTGGTCCCTCTTCAGCAGCAACATGGGGTGGAATAGGGTCAGTAATTGGATATTCTCTAGGAACTGCATTTCCAATGATAGTCCTAGTTTATTTAGGAAAAAAAATAAGAAAAAATTTTCCCACAGGAATTACGTTTACCCAATTTATTTTTCACAAAATAGGCAGAAATTTATTTAAATTTATAATTTTATTAAGTGTTTTTTATATGTTTATTTTTTTATGTGCAGAGATAACTGCAGTGGCAATGTTAATAAATTATATCTCTGGTACAGCATTATGGATAACTGCAACTTTAGTAATAGCAACCACTTTAGTTTATACTTTGTATGGAGGACTAAGAGCTTCAATACTTACTGATAACTTTCAATTTTTAATTGTTATAATTTTATTATTATATTGCATGAACAAAATATTTAATTTTGATTTTATATCTTATCAAGATATCACGAATAATTCTGGCAATTTATTAAGCAGTAAATATATTCCTAACTACACAGCAGGAATAACTTTTTTCATAGCGGTAGCCGCTACAAACCTTTTTCACCAAGGTAATTGGCAGAGAGTTTTTGCAGCAAAAAATTACGAAGTATTGAATAAAAGTCTTAAGCTATCTTTTTTAATAATTATTCCTATTGTCTTTTTTATGGGAATTACAGGTATAATTGCAATTTCTATTGATAATAAAGTAAATCCTGACTTGGCTTTTTTTTCTATATTATTAATAGACAAATCAGAATTTCTGTATATAGCAATAATTATTTTGGTAATATCTTTAACGATTAGTACAATTGATACATTGTTAAATGCCATTTCAAGTTTAATTGTGGTTGACGGAAAAAAAATAAATAAAAATTTAAAATCTCCAAATACTTTAGTTATTTTCCTATCAATTATCGCTTTATTTGTAGCATCAAAAGGATTTAGTATTTTATATTTATTTTTACTAGCTGATCTTTTATGTTGTGCGGCAGTTTTTCCAGTTTTTTATGGTTTTTATAAAAAAAATTTAAAAGAAAAAGATTTAATAATATCCATTATAACAGGTTTATTTGTGGGTATTTTACTTTTTCCAAGCTTTGATTTTTCTAAGAGTATTTTAGTGGGGACAATATTGCCATTTGATTTATTTCCTCAAATTATATCTAGTTCATTGCTATTCTGGTCTTTTTTATTAGCAACACTTAGTCCAGTAATTGTTATAATGAGTTATGATTCCTTTAAAAGATGATAATCCTACTTCAGGCAAACCAGTAGTTACTTATTTTTTAATTGGAGCCTGTGTATTAATTTTTCTAATTCAGTTAAGTTCTCAATCATACAAAACTGGACAGCTTTTTTATTCTTATGGATTAATTCCATCAGTTTTAATGGGACATAATCAACTACCAATGGATCTTTATGTCGTGCCCGCTTTCATAACTATTTTTACATCTATGTTTATGCATGGTGGTTTTATGCATTTAATTGGGAATATGCTTTATATGTGGATTTTTGCTGATAATATTGAAGACAATCTTGGACCGAAAAAATTTATTATTTTTTATATTTTGTCAGGTGTAGGAGCAGCAATGACACAAGTCTTTGTTGATACTCAATCACAAATTCCAATGGTGGGTGCTAGCGGTGCAATTGGAGGAGTCCTCGGTGCTTACTTAATTAATCATCCCAATGCGAAAGTTTTAGTATTAATTCCTTTTGGCTTTTTTAGCCAGTTAATAAAAATAAGAGCTTTATATGTTTTAGGATTTTGGTTTATACTTCAATTTATTTCAACCGGTGGAGGAGTAGCGTATGCTGCCCACATAGGAGGCTTTGTTTCAGGGATGATTTTAATATTGTTTTTTAATAAAAAAAATAATAAAAAAAGTAAAATTGTAAAGGGCCCTTGGGGATGAACTATATAATTCCATTTCTTATTTTAATTACCATAGTTGTATTTATCCATGAGTATGGTCACTATTATTTTGCAAAAAAGTTTGGTGTAGGAATTACAGATTTTTCCATTGGATTTGGAAAAGAAATTTTTGGTTGGAACGATAAATCTGGCACTCGTTGGAAAATTTGTTGGATTCCTTTAGGAGGATATGTAAAATTTTTTGGGGACAGAAATGTTTTTAGCCAATCTGAACAGCAAGAAATAATTCAAAAATATAAAGATGAAGAAAGAAATAAATTATTTATATTAAAACCGATTTATCAAAGAAGCATTATCGTTGCTGCTGGTCCATTAGCAAATTTTGTTTTAGCCATCTTAATTTTTACTATTATTAATATGATTTCTGGTAAAGATATGACGCCTGCAATTATTGAAGAAGTGCAAAAGGATAGCCCAGCCTTTATAGCTGGCATGCAAAAAAATGACAAAATTATATCAATAAATAATAAAAAAGTTGAAAGTCTTTTAGAAGTTCCAACTCTCATAAATGTATCTACTTCTGAAACTATCAAATTTTTGCTAATAAGAAACGACAAAGAAATATCATTGATAGTTAAACCTAAATTAATTGATGGCAAAGATTCTCTTGGAAATTCTGCAAAAAAAAGAGTAATAGGAATAAAATTATCGCCTCCTCTTAATAAGGAGTTTCAGAAACAACCCCTTGGACCAAGCAAAGCCCTATATTACTCATTTAAAGAAGTTTGGTTTGTAAGCGTTACATCACTTAATTATTTGGGTAAAATGATCGTTGGATCTGCTGACACGTCTCAATTGGGTGGACCAATAAGAATAGCAAAAATAACAGGGCAGGTAGCAGAATATGGTGTAATACCCTTTTTTAGTATAATGGCCTATATTTCAATAAGTCTAGGTCTAATCAATTTATTTCCAATACCAATGTTAGACGGAGGACATTTAATGTTTTATTTAATTGAAAAAATTTTAGGTAGGCCGTTAGGTCAAAAAACCCAAGAAGGGTTTTTTCGAATCGGTTTATTTCTTCTATTTTCTTTAATGTTTTTCGTAACTTTTAATGATTTAAAGGATTTAGGATTATTTTAGTTATATCTTATCCAAAGTCCTTAAATGTCAAAAAAGCCAATAAAATCAAGCTTTTTAAAAGTATGTACTATATATTGTGTTGATATCTTTAAAATATACCAAAAAAAACATTGATTTTCCTAGTATTTATGGGAAAAGTTAAAAAAACCACATAAAAGGGTCTAAAATGAACAAAAAACAACTAGTAGCTAAAATATCATCTTCAATGAATCTCAGCAAAGCTGACGCTGAACGTCAATTTGATGGAATTACTGAGATTATTTTAAACTGCTTAAAAGGTGACGAGCAGGTTAAAATTGCAGGTTTTGGCACTTATAAAGTGGCAAAAAGAAAGGCTCGAGTAGGGAGAAATCCTAGAACTGGGGAGCAGATACAGATTGCTGCATCTCAAAAAGTGAAGTTCTTGCCAGCTAAAGCATTGAAAGAAATGTTTAATAAATAACAGTATAAAACAGCCTTTATACATTAATAGTAATAAAGGCTGTTTTGTATTTAACTTGTTTAAAAATTTTTATTATCTTCCCAAATTTTCTCCCAATCTATATTAGGCGAAAGGCCAAAAATTGAGTTTATATTGGTGCAATGAAGCACTAACGAGGGAATTGGTGATAAACAATATTCAGATTTATAAATTTCATGAAGAGGTTGTTCAAATGGATAATGCTCAAATTGGCACATAGAAATTAGTTTATTCCAATATTTTTCAACAATAATTTTGCTTGTAAAAAAAGTACATAAAGTTTCTTCAACTTTTCTCCAATGTTTATTTGAACCTAAAAATATTTCAGTAGAATCTATTTTTGTATAAAGATAGGGATAATCCGCAGGACAAAGAATTAACTCTCTTCCAAGTTGAGAAGCTATACGTTCATATGTAAGTATCATTTCAGTAATAGAGTCTTGAGAATGAAGATAGTCATCTTCAACAAAATAAATTAAGTCATTGCATTGATTTTTTGCAGTTAATAAAGATTTATGAATATTTGACATATTAGATATTTGATTCATTGTTACGTTTTCATTTTTAGCATTAACTTTTTTTATTTTATTTGAAAATTCATTAACGTTAAGAGATGTTATAGTGTATTTTAAATCTGCTGTATTAAGTTGCTTTTTAATTTGCTCTATATCTTCTTTTTTTGAATTGTGATCAATAACAAACATATCAAAATTAATATTAGGGAATGATTTTTTAGCTTGGTTTAATGAAGTAATAATAGAGTTTAAAGATCTAAAAGTATATTCTGATTTATTTTTATCAAACAAACGTTTTTTGGTTTGTGTCAACATGTTAACACTTGTGCAAGATCTAAAAATTATTGATAAAGAATTTATTTTACGTGAAATTTTAGTTTCACCCAAGGGAAGATTAATTGACTTTTTTCCTTGTATATTTAAATTTTCGCCTAGGGATTTATTTTGCGTGGGAACAAAAAAAGTACTTTGATCAATTATTTCATATCCAAAAATTCTACACAATTTAATAAAAATTTTTTTAAACAAGCTCCTTTCATTTATATTCTTTTGTTTTTTCATAAATTATAATTTTGATGATAAAAACGATAATCCTTCTTTTTCAAAACTTTTTTTATTAGCATCTACAGGCTCCACAGGATATTCACCAGTAAAACAATGATCTGTAAATTGAGGATAAGATGAATTTCTTTTCTCATAACCCATGGATTTATATAACCCTTCAATTGAAAGAAACCGCAACGTCGTTGCATTAATAAATTTTCTCATACCTTCTAAATCAAGCTTAGAAGCAAGCAATTCTTTTTTGTCTGGTGTATCTACACCATAATAATCGGGGTGTTTAATAGGAGGAGATGCAATTCGCATATGAACTTCTTTAGCTCCAAACTCATAAAGCATTTTAATAATTTTCACGGAAGTAGTTCCTCTTACTAAAGAGTCGTCGATTAAAATTAAAGATTTATTTTTAATAAGACTTTTGTTAATGCTATGTTTTAACTTTACGCCCAAACTCCTAATTTGTTGAGTGGGTTCAATAAAAGTTCTACCAACATAATGATTTCTTATTATTCCTAACTCAATATTTTTTTTTACTTCTTCAGAATAACCTATTGCAGCTGGAACCCCAGAGTCAGGGACTGGAACTATAAAATCTGACTCAATATGGGATTCCTTTGCTAATGATGCTCCTAATTTTTTTCTATATTCGTAAACACTGACATTTTTTATAATACTGTCTGGTCTTGCAAAATAGATATATTCAAAAATACATGGTCTTTCTTTTATTTTTGGAAAAGGTTTGAAACTATCTATACCATTTTCGCTTATAACAACTACTTCTCCATTATCAACTTCTCTAACAAATTTTGCTCCAATTATATCAAACGCACAAGTTTCTGAAGCCAGAACATATGAATTGTTTATTTTCCCTATTACTAAGGGACGAATGCCAAAGGGATCTCTTACACCTATAAGTTTTTTATTTGTAAAAATAGTTAAAGCATACCCACCTTGTATTTTGAAAATTGCTTCAATTATCTTATCAATTATTTTTGATCTTTTTGATTTTGCTATAAGCTGAACTATAGTTTCAGTATCTGAGGTAGTTTGAAAAATTGATCCCTCTTTAACCAATTCTTTTCTCAAATGTATTGCATTACTTAAATTTCCATTATGAGCAATAGCAATACCACCTGTGTGCAAGTTTGCAAAGAAAGGTTGAACATTTTTAATTAAATTATTTCCTGAAGTAGAGTATCGATTATGTCCTATAGCATATCCGCCTGGTAATTTTTCTAAAATTTTTCCTTTAGTAAAGTTATCTCCAACTAAACCTAGTCTTCTTTCAGCATAAAAATTTTTATTATCAAATGTAACTATGCCACAACCTTCTTGTCCTCTATGTTGTAAAGCATGTAAACCTAAAGCTGTAAGAGCAGCAGCATCTTTGTTGTTAAAAATTCCAAAAACACCACATTCTTCTTTTAATTGCCTCATTTAAATTTTTTCTAATTTTTCTTCAGTTTGGTCGTAGTAGTCTTTGCTGTTTGGAAATTCATCAACTAAAAACTCACTACCTTTATATATTATTTCAAAAGAATAGGTACCGTCGGTTTCAATAGGCCAGTTTGTATGTGGATAAAACCAATTGAGCAATGAAAATAAGCATACGCAAATTACATAACTTTTAAAAATTCCAAAGACTAATCCAAAACTTTTATCAACTGCGCCCAGTCCTGAATATGTAACTGCACTACTGATCGCTTTACCAATATTAATTATTATAAATAGTGAAATTATATATATAAAAATACCAAGGCCAATATCTGTAACAAACTTTGATTCTACATAATCTTGTATCCAAGGATTTAATTTTGGAACCAAAATTATTGTTATTACCAAAGCAAGCAACCATTTTGAAAATGATAAAAGACTCATCATAAAACCTTTTGCAGCACATGTAGCCATTGAATAAACAATAACAAGGAAAACAATAAGATCGAATGCAGAAATGCTATTTTGTATAAAATCTATCGTGTCAGACATTACCAAATGGTTTTACTACTAAAATTAATTTTGGCAATAGTGTTAAAACTGAAATCATAGCTAAAAGCATAGCGATTCCTGTAAATACACCAAAGTAAATAGTAGGTATAAAATTAGAAAGAACTAGAATAGAAAAACCAAAAACTATTGTTATAGAAGTGTTTAATATTGCTACACCAACAGTATCATGGCATTTTTCCAAGGTTTTATTATAATTATTTATTTTCTTAAACTCTTCTTTAAATCTATAAATATAATGAATGCTGTTATCTACAGCTATACCTATGGTTATAGCAGCGATGGTAATTGTCATCATATCTAATGGTATTCCAAGTAATCCAATAATACCTAAAATTAGAAAAGCAGCCATAAAATTTGGCACCACACCTATTAAAGATAAAGTAATATTTCTAAATAAAATTAAAAACATTAATGTAATTCCTGCCATCACAACACCTAAAGTTAATATTTGAGACTTAAATAAACTTTGCAATAAATTATTAAATAAAATAAGTACTCCAGCCAATTTAAATTCTTCATTTTTTAAACCTAATTGGTTTTCTAAATCATAATTAATCTTTTTTATTAATTCATTCCTTCTTAAGTCTTCTTTTGAATCTAACACTCTTAAACTGATTCTTGCTTCATTATTTTTTATAGATATATAAGGATCGATTATTTCTTTTTTAATTGAGTCTGGTATTTTTGTATATAAAACACCCATTTCTAAACCTTGTAATTTTTTTCCATCATTTAAATCTTCAGCAACTCTAACCATTGATGCAAAAGATATAACTTTGCCAACCGCTGGCAAATTATCCAAATAATCATGAATTTCAGTAATTTTATCTATCTTATTTCTTGTAAACCAATATTTAGCATCATCTTTATCTTCATCATCCCAACTATCAAAATCATCATCATTTTTTTCTGCTTCGCCTTTATCTGGAAACTTTACAATTACATCGAGAGGAGTAGTTCCTCCAAGTTTATCATCAATTAATTTCATACCTTTATAAATTTCAGTTTTTTTATCAAAATAATTTATAAAACTATTTTCTACCTCAAGCTTTGATATTCCAATAATACTTACAAGAATAACAAATAAGGATGATATAAAAATAGTTTTAGTATTTCTTTGAGCAACTTTACTTAAAAAGGAAGTGATTTTTGATTTTTGTTCAGTTTTATACTTTACAGTTTTTTTAGCAATAATATTTAAAGTAGATGGAAGCAAAGTAAAAGTTATTGTTAAAGATACTAGAAGACCAACAGTCATCATCCAGCCAAAATCAATAATAGGTTTTATTTCACTAAATATAAGAGATAAAAAAGCACAAATTGTAGTTAACACAGTATAAAGTATTGGCCAAAACATTTTTCCAGACGTCCATAGTATAGCTTCTCTATTTGAAATATTTGGATTGTCTTTTTTAAATTGCAGATACCTGACACTCATGTGAATATTCATAGCCATTGTTAAAATAAGCATTAAGGCAATAAAATTTGACGATATTACAGTTACTTTCCATCCTACTAGTCCTAATAAACCAACCATTATAGAAACTGAAAAAAAACAACTTAGCAAAGGGATAAAAACCCAAACTAAACTTCTAAAAACAAACCAGAGTGTAAAAACAATAAAAAGAAATACCCCTGCACCAAATACAATTATATCATTTTTAATATACGTCATCATATCATCGGCAATCATAGGAATACCACCCAAATGAATTTTTGCTTCAGTTTGATGTTTTTCAATTATTTTTCTAATTTCAATTATATTTTGATGATTTTTTTGATTGTATGATTTTTTATAATTATCATATTCTATAATAAATTTTTTATAGGCTTTTTTTTCTTCAGATGTTAGCTGATTTTTTGATATTTTATCTAAAAAATCATTTTTTGTTTTAATGAGTTTAGCTAATTTACTATCACCCTTTATATAAACTAATATACCACTAGTTTTACCATCGTTGCTTATTACAAACTCTTTGTAAATTGGGCTATTTATAATTTCTTTAAAACCTCTATCTTTATCAGAATCTTTATCAGATAAAGTTTTAAAATTTTTTATCCTTTCAGATAAAGGATCATCGTTATTTTTTAATAAAGGAACATCCAAAATCGTTATTACATTACTTGCCCAACTAAGTTTTGATAAATCATTCTTGAGATTTGTAAGGTTTTCGATAGTTTTGGGAGACAACAGACTTTTTTCAGGAGTGTAAGTTAAAACTAAAAAATCTTTAGATCCGTATTTAGTGTTAACTTCTCTTAAGTATTTTAAATCAGGATCATTCTCTAAAAGCAGAGTATCTGAGGATGCATCTAGTTGAAAATTTTTTGCAAAATATCCAAAACACAATAATAAGATAAATAGAATTGAAAGTGTAAATTTTGGTTTTTCAATTATTGAATTTTTGTATATCTTTGCAAACATTGTCTGTTAAAGTTATTTATTTTCTAAGTCTTTAAACTTAGTATACATTGCTTCAAACTCAACTTTAACATTTCCTGTAGGTCCATGTCTTTGTTTGCTAATCATTATTTCAGCTAAACTGGAAATTTCATCCATTTTTTGCTGCCATTCTGCATGTTCAATTGATCCTAAAGTAGGCTCTTTTCTTTCAAGATAATATGCTTCTCTAAATACAAACATAACCACATCTGCATCCTGCTCAATTGAACCAGATTCTCTAAGATCAGCTAATTGAGGTTTTTTGTCATCTCTTTGCTCTACTTGCCGAGAGAGTTGAGATAAAGCAAGAACTGGAACATCAAGTTCTTTAGCAAGAGCTTTCAGTCCTTGAGTGATATCAGAAATTTCTTGAACTCTATTAAATTCAGTTTTTTTATCAGACCTCATTAATTGTATATAATCTACAATAATTAAATCTAGTCCATAAAGTCTTTTGATTCTTCTTGATCTATTACTTATAGCCGCAATGGTTATTGCTGGAGTTTCATCTATATATAAAGGTAACTCAAAAATGTTTTTAGAAGTTTCAATAAATTGTTCAAACTCTTTTTCTGAAACTTTTCCCCTTCTAATATCATTTGATCTTATTCTTGACTGCTCAGATAATATTCTTGTTGAAAGTTGTTCTGAAGACATTTCTAAAGAAAAAAAAGCAACTGTTGATTTAGAACCTTTTTTCGCAATATTTTTTGCAGCGTGAAAAGCAATATTTGTTGCAAGAGCTGTTTTACCCATTGAAGGTCTTCCAGCAATAATAACCAAATCTTGCTTATGTAAACCTCCAAGTTTGGAATCTAAATCTGTAAGTCCAGTTGGAACACCGACTAAACCCTCTTCATTTTGATATGCACTTTTAGCCATTTCAATAGTTTGTTTTAGTGCACTTTCAAATTTCATAAAAGATTGATTAAAATGTCCTCTTTCAGCTAGATCGAATAAAGATTTTTCCGCACTTTGTATAATTTCTTCTCCCGTTGTACTAACATCAGAATTAGTGTGTGCATCATCTAAAATAGATTGGGAAATTTTTATTAATTCTCTTCGTACATGCATTTCTTGAACTATATTTGCATAATCAATTGCTTGTTTTGCTGAAGTGGAAAATTTTGTAATTTTAATTAAATATTCTTGGCCACCAAGTTCATCAAGACCTTTATTATTTTCAAAATAATTTTTAAGAGTTATTGGATTAGCTAAAAGGCCTTTTGATATTAATTTTTCAATAGTTTCATAAAGTTTTAGGTGGATTGGATCAAAAAATTTCTGTGCATCAAGTATAGGAGAAACTTCATCATAAATATCATTTGAAACCAAAATAGAGGCTATAACAGCTTGTTCAGCCTCAATATTACAAGGCAATTGCTTTTGGGAATTTTCAATAATTTTAAAAGGTTGCTGAGCCATTATTATTTTCTTTATAATTAAATACTATATAAATAATAAAAAAAACTCGAAAGTTATACACGAAATTAATTTCCTGTGGAAAAATGAGATAAAAATTATTTTTTTTCTTCCTGCTTTACAACTTCAATATGAATTGTAGCTATTACTTCTGCGTGTAAATTTATTTTAACCTCGTAAAATCCTATTTTTACTATCTCTTTCCCCAAATCTATTTGTGAAGGTTTTATTTCAATTTTATCTAGATCTTCAATATTTTTTGCTATTTCCTTAGGTTTTATTGATCCATATAATTCTTCATTATCTTTTGCTCTTTTTAAAAATTTGTAATTTTTTTTATTAATAATGTCATAAAATTTCTTAGCGTTTTTCTTTAATGTAATATTTTTTTGATTAAGTTCAGCTTTTTTTTTGTTTACTAAATCTATATTTTCTTTTGATGCTTTAAGTGCTTTTCCATACTTTATAAGAAAATTTCGACCATGACCTCTCTTTATTTTTACAACATCTCCAACATTTCCAAGATTTTTAATATTTTCAAGTAGAACAACTTCCATAGGAATTTCTAAATTAATGCTAAGAGCCTAGCTCTTTTTATTGATCTTGCTAATTCTTTTTGTTTTTTAAGTGAAACCGAGGTAACTCTTGATGGTAAAATTCTACCGCTTTCTGAAATATATTTTTTTAAGAGTTTAATATTTTTATAATCTATTTCTGGCGCATCTTTACCTGATAATGGACATGCTCTTGAGAATTTAACATCAGTTTTTTGAAATAAGCTTAATTTAGAATTTTTAAAATTCTTTTTATTTTTTTTAAAGTTTTTTTTTCTTTTCATATTAATTGCTGATTTATTTTAAATTTCTTTCTTTTCAAAATACTCTTTTTTTAAATCATGTTTTTTAACTTTAACTGTTAAAAATCTTATTAACATTTGATCAATATTTTCTGCTTTTTCTAATTCATCAATTGTTTTTCCATTGCCTTCAAATTTTATATGGAAATAAAAACCTTTTTTATTATTTTTTATTTTATGAGAAAAATTTCTTAATCCCCAATCCTCTGTTTTTACAACTTTTCCTGAATTTTTATTAATTATTTCTTCGTACTTGTTTATTAGATTTTTAGCTTCATTTTCTTGCAAAGCTTGTTTTGCTATTAACGTATGTTCATAACAGGTCATATATCTATCCTTGGTTAGTCCAAAATAATCTTTGAACAATCCGCCTTTTTATTGGCAGAGGTGGGGGATTTATACTATTAAAATTTTCAATATACAACTATTAAAATTCAATTATATTGGAAGTATTTTATTATCTTATGCGTGCAATTTTATTTCCAGGTCAAGGATCTCAGTATGTAGGAATGGGATCAGATTTTTATAAAAAATTTGATTTAGTGAAAAAAATTTTTTCTACTGTAGATGAGTCTTTAGGATTTCCACTTTCAAAACTTATATTAGAAGGTCCAGAAGAAAAATTAAAACTTACCGAAAATACGCAGCCAGCAATTATGACAGTCGGTGTTAGTATTTTTAATGTTCTAAATAAAGAATTTGGTTTAAATTTAAATAATTCTAAATTTTTTGCAGGACATTCTTTAGGCGAATATACAGCGCTTGTTTGTAGCGGTTCGTTAAGTTTAGAAAAAGCTGCTTATTTATTAAATGAAAGAGGAAAATCTATGCAAGAAGCAGTGCCAGTTGGACAAGGAGGCATGATAGCCATACTTGGCATGTCTATTGAAGAAGTTGAAAAAGAAATTAATTTACTTCCAAAAGACGATGTTTGTGAAATAGCAAATGATAACACAACTGGACAGGTAGTAGTAAGCGGTAAGAAAATAAATATAGATATTTTAAATTCAAATTTAAAAAAAATTAAAAAAAAAGGTATAATTTTACCAGTAAGTGCACCTTTTCATTGTTCACTAATGAAAAAAGCTGCAGAAAAAATGAAAGAAAAAATAGAAAGTACAAATTTTTTAAATTTAAAACCAAATATAATTAGTAATGTTACAGCTAAAGAAGAGTCAGATATTAACAAAATTAAGCCACTTTTAGTTGATCAAATTACCTCAAGAGTTAGATGGAGAGAAAGTGTAAACTATATGATAAATCAGGGAGTTTCTGAGTTTTTAGAAATAGGGCCTAGTAAAATACTGTCTGGTTTAGTAAAAAAATTAAACAGTAATGTTAAAATTTCTAATATAAACGTTATTGAGGATATAAAAAAATGATAAATTTTAAAAACAAAAAAGTATTAATTACCGGAGCTAGCGGAGGAATAGGAGGGGAACTAGTTAAAAAGTTTGTTTCACTCGGGGCAGATGTCCTTGGCACAGGAACCAAAGCAGAAAAATTAGATTCTATTAAAAAAAAACATCCTAATATTAAGGTTAAAAAGTTTGATATAGCAGACCATTCAAGAATAGAAGAATTTATTGAAAATGTTTCTTTGGAACTTGGGGGTTTAGATATTTTAATTAATAACGCCGGCACAAATATGGATAATCTCTCGCTAAGAATGAAAGATGAAGAATGGAAAAAAGTAATTGATATTAATTTAACATCGACTTTTTTATTATCAAAACATGCTATTAAAAAAATGTTAAAAAATAAATTTGGAAGAATCGTTAATATTACGTCAGTTGTTGGTCACACAGGAAATTTAGGTCAATCTAATTACTCTGCTGCAAAGGCTGGTATTATCGGTATGTCAAAAAGCTTGGCCATTGAATATGCAAAAAAAAATATAACTGTAAATTGTGTTTCACCTGGATTTATAGTTTCAGATATGACAATGAATATAGCTGAGAAAGTGAAGCTATATTTAACATCAAGAATCCCAATGGGAAAATTAGGTACCGGAGACGACGTGTCAAATTGCGTTGCATTTTTGTCTTCAGATCAAGCTTCATATGTAACTGGGGAAACTATCCATGTAAATGGTGGTATGTATATGTCTTGACAAAATTCATTAATAATTTATTAAGAACAAATAACTCAAAATTAAGGAATTTATAAAATGACAAAAGATGTAGCAGCAAAAGTTAAGAAAATGGTAGTTGATCACTTAGGTGTTGAAGAATCTAAAGTCACTGATGAAGCAAATTTTATTGATGATTTAGGAGCAGATAGTCTAGATACCGTAGAACTCGTTATGGCCTTTGAAGAAGAGTTTGGATCTGAAATTTCTGATAGCGAAGCAGAAAAAATTCTTACAGTCGGAGACGCTATAAAATTTATTGAGAATAAAGCAGCTTAATAAATTTAAAAAACATTAGGCCACATAGTATTAATTAAAATGTTAACAGAAACAAAAGGCATGATGTTTATTTTGTCTTCACCCTCAGGTGCAGGAAAAACAACCTTAACAAAAAAAATTGCTGAAAATAATAAAGATTTGGCAATTTCTATTTCACACACAACACGCAAACCAAGGCCAAATGAAGTTAATGGTCAGGATTACAATTTTGTAAGTTTGGAAAAGTTTAATGATCTTATTAGAGGAAATGATTTTTATGAGTACGCAAAGATTTTTGATAATTATTATGGAACTTTAAAAAAAACAGTAAATGATTTACTATCAGAAGGTAAAGATGTCTTGTTCGATATTGACTGGCAAGGAACACAACAGCTGAAGAAAATCGATAATTTATCAATAGTAACTATTTTTATTTTACCACCCGATATCAAAGTTTTAAGAAATAGATTGTTAAATAGACACAAAGGACACGAACAATTAATTGAAGAAAGAATGAATAAATTTAACGAAGAAGTTTCACATTGGAATGAATACAATTACGTAGTAATTAATGATGATTTAAATAAATGCTATGATAAAATATTAAAAATTATAGTATCAGAAAAAAAAGGAATTAAAATTAACCAAGATTCTAGCGAAATTAAAAACAAAATTAAAGAGTTAACTAAATAATTTTTCGTATTCACTAGCTAATTTATAAAACATCTCATCGCTTAATTCTTCTGCACGTTTAGATAAATCTAAATTAAGTTTTTTAGCTACCGAAGATTCTCTATTAAATAATTTAAAAAAGTTTTTATTTATCATTTTTCTTCTATTTGAAAATAAAATTCTAGTTACTTTTTCAAGATTCTTTGGGTTTTTTAAATATAAAAAATTATTTTTTTTAGGAACAAAAGAAAGGACCGTTGAATTTATTTTTGGTTTGGGAAAAAAACAATTTTTTGATACATCAAAGTGTTTTTTTACCTCCATTCTCCAGTTTGATAAAATTGTTAATCTACCAAATTCCTTGGTTCTATTTTTAGCAATAATTCTGTCCGCAACTTCTTTTTGAAACATTAAAACCAAAACATCATACCAGGGTGGCCATTTATTAAGTAATAATAGAGTAGATAATATTTTTGTTGAAATATTGTAAGGCAGATTTCCAAAAACGATTACATTACTTTCGGAGAAATTTTGCCCTATTATGTCCAGAACATCTTTGTTAATTATTTGCAAGTTCTTAAAATCTTTAAACTTCTTTTGCAAAGATAATGACAATTCTCTATCTTTTTCTATAGCATAAATTTTTTTTGGATTATGAGATAAAATATTTTTAGTAAGACTTCCGTTACCAGATCCTATTTCTAGCACAGTTTTATTTTTATTCACATTTCCTATTTTAATTATTTTTTTTATTATATTTTGATCAATTAAAAAATTTTGGCCTAAACTTTTTTTAGCTTTAGTTGAATTTTTCATTTATTATTTAATAGAATTAAAGAATTTTATAGATTCAATTAAACTATAAGGATTAGCAATTTTTTTTCCTAATATATTCTTAGCTACACCGTGATCAGGAGAAATCCTAATATATGGTAATCCTAAAGTTATATTAATTGCATTAAAATTATATAAAGCTTTAAAAGGAGTTAAAACCTGATCGTGGTACATTCCAACTATAACATCAAACTTGTATTTATTATAAATCATGAAGCTTGAATCAGCAACTATAGGACCAAGAACTTTTATTTTTAATTTTTTTAAATTTATTATAGCATTTTTAATTAATTTAATTTCATTTGATTTTTTTAATGTAGAAAAATTATGAGGATTCAATCCCAAAATTGCAAAACAAGGCTTTTTATTTAAAAATTTTTTATAAAAATTATTAATAATCTTAACTTTACTTATTATTTTTTTTTTATTTATTTTTTTAGGAACTTTGACAAGTGGTATATGAGTGGTTATCGGGGATACAGATAATTTTTTATTATAAATTAACATTACTTCTTCGTTATTTTTACTAATTTTTTTAGATAGATATTCTGTTACACCTTGATATTTATTTTTAAACAAAGTTTCTTTGGATACTGGACAATTTATGAATCCTTTAATTTTTTTTTCTTTAACAAATTCCAATGCTGTATCAAAACATTTAAATATATAATTATTTGATTTAACAGATATTTCTTCAAAAGGTTTTTTTTGCATATATTTTACTTCATACACTGGCAATTTATTTCCAGTTAAATCTTTATTTGTAAAGTTAGAGTAAATTTTTTTAATTTTAATTTTATATTTTAGTTTCTTCATCTGCAAATTTAATAAATCTATACTTCCAATAATAAAAAACGGTTTATGAAAATATTTTTTTTTTAATTTCCAGGCTTTGAAAATAATTTCTGAAGAAATACTATTAGGTTCGCCGGCAATTATTGCTATTGGTTTATTCATTAATAAAACTTTATAGAGATTGATCTTCTTACCTTATCGTAGTGTGATAATGAGTTCATATTAAGTATTTTATTCTTTTCAGAATTTACTAATTGATTTTTTATTTCCTCCAAGCTTAGGTTATTACTAAGCTCTCTTCTATCCCTTACTTTAAAGATCAATATACCTTCTGCCAATGTAATTGGTTTAGAAATTTGTCCAATAGGGGTATTTATTAATGCTGATTTAATTTTATCAGAAAGTATATTTTCATTTATCCATCCTAAATCGCCACCTTTCATAGATGATTCAGAAATACTTAAAGTTTTTGCTACATTTTCAAATCCTTCAGTTTTAATTTTTTCTTTTAATTCCAATATTGTAGGTTCTAAATTATCTTCCTGTACATTTTGAATTACAATTTCTGAAATTAAGTATTCTTGAATTTGTTTTTGGTTTTGTACCATTTTGATTCTTTCTTCTATAATTTTAGGATCAATTGTAAGTGTATTTTTATACATTTCAAAAATTAAACTATTCCAATGAAGTTCAACTTTTATTTGATCTTCGATAATAGAAAAGTCTAATTCGTTTGAAGCGCATATATTTTTTAATGTTTCCACATCAACATATATATTTTTCGCTATTCTATTTAATTCTTTTTGAAAATCTTCTTCGCTAAATCTATAAAAATTGTTTCTTTCAAGTTCAATTTCTTTAATATATCTCTTGATCGTTGATTTAACTGCTAATTCATGTAGCTGATCCTTTTTATCATCAGAATAACTTTGATTAGTTAAAATTAATATTAACTTAATTTCATTTACAATGTCAGATTTTGTTACAGGCTTATTTCCCACAGTCATAAATAGAGAATCATTTATTTCTGCATTTGATTTTAATACAAACATTAATGGCACCAATACCAAAAAAATTATTTTTATTATTTTTTTCACTGTTTAAAAGATGGTGTATTTACACTGGCAAATGGAACAAAAGTAATAGTGAACATCAAAGTATTTTTTGGTTCTAAATCATCAACATCTTGATAAAATTCTCTTCTATAAACTAAACCAGCTGTTAAGCAATCAATTCCATACTGATAACTTAAGTCGTAAAGCTCAGTACTTTCAGTTTTAAAGTTCTTTTTTGTACTAAAACTTAATTTATTATTATCATTAAAGTTTAATGTTACACCAGAACTTGCATAATGTTCGTTTCCTATATGATTTTGTTGCTCTAAATAATCTAAATTAAATTGAACTTTACCAAAATTTAATTCTGTCGATACTTCATTATAATTAAGATCATTTAAATTGTGATCTAAAGAAAATTTATAATCAATTTTGCCTATTTCTGAAAAATTATAATTAATTTGCCCAACCACATCAGACATTTTTTGATCCAAAGAACTTTTTGAAGGCATATCATTATTTCGATCATTATTAAAAACTTGTCCTACTGACAAAGACAATTTTTCTTTATCAATTCCATTTCCTTTTTTTTCATTAATTTTAAAGTCAAAACCTAATACTGCACTTAAACCATCTTCTATTTCTGAAGTTCTATTTAACGAATATAAATTTGTATAATTTAGTGTAACGTCTTTACCACTTAAATTTCTCATATGACCGGGAGCATACCTAATCATAAAGTTTGGAGAAAAAAGATTTGAGTAGTTAATTCCATCTTTTTTCATAGGTAATGAAGTTTTATGGCTCAATACTCCGCTTAACTCATGTACTGTTTTTTCATCTTTATATTCTTCAGTTTTTTTGGTTTCATAATTTGTATTTCTAAGCATTCCTTCGAATGTATTTACAAAACCAGTTTTTGTAATTCGACCTAAAGGTTTCCAAATTATATCATTAGTTAAAAAAGTCTTATGTTTATTTGTGTCATAATTGCTGTAGAGAGCATTAGATTTAAAATCTAAAGTACCAAATTTTTCTGTAAAAAAAGTTTTACCATACATAATATTAGGTAAAATATACTCATACCTATCTGAATTTTTTCCACCTCTTAAATCTTCAAAAACACTAGCATTAATATCTACATACATATCAGGTTTACTAAAACTGTATTTTAATTCACTTTCTAAATTTGTATTTTCTGCATTTACAAGCGACGTATTAATATCATGTATTCTAAAGTAAGTATCGTTGGAGGTCCTCTGAACTTTTAAAAGTAAATTGCTTGTCGTGGACTCGTCTTCATTAAAATTCAAATCAATATTTGCAAAAATATGATTTCTTGAACCACCTGTTTTTGTTGATGAAGTATTGTTGTAACCTTCTGTGTAGCTTGTATCTAGAGTCAAAAAACCATTTCTGAAAGCTTGTCTATATTCATTTAAAACTAATACATTCTCTTTTGTATAAAATTTTGGAGTAAATGTGAGATCTTTATTATTTGATATAGCCCAGTAATAAGGAACAGCAGATCCAGTGCCCAATGTTGAACTGTTAGTAAAAAATGGCGCGAGGAATCCAGATTGTCTTTTTACTGTTGGATCTGGATGAAAAAATCTTGGAAAATAAAATATTGGAATGTCGTAAACTTTTAAGGTTGCGCTATTGTAATATATAGTTTTTTTTAATCTATCATGACTTATTTTTTTTGCTTTCAGAGACCATGGAGGACATTTTCCATCCCTTATTTTGCAAATTGTGAAAACTCCTTTTGATAAATTTGTTTTGTTTTTTGTTATAAAAATATCATTTGCAACAAATCTAGGATCATTTTCTTTATTTACACCAAAGCTTTCTTGATCCAAAATTACACTTACATCTGAACCAATCATTTCTTTTTTCAATGTGTCTATATGCACTTCTTTAAAAAAATATTTATTTTTTTTTACATCAATAATTTTTATTTTACCTACAGAAGAAAATAAATTGTTGGAAATTTCATACTGGAACATGTTTGTTTCTATAACATTTCCATCACTATCATAAAAAATAGAGTCATCGACAGAACTCAATATTTTATTTTTTACATTATAAGTGACATTTTTTGATAAAAGTTTATAACCTTCTTTGATTAATATTTCGGAAGACTCATATGTGGTTATAATTTCATTTAATTTGTCGTAGGAAGCTTTGTTTGAAAGCACAATATTTCCATCGATATCAGTAATTTTTACATTCCCTTCAGCCAATAGAAATTCTTTAGATTTTTTGTAAGTAATTTTATCTGCATTTATACGTCTACCTCCAGAATCTATAGCTTCCACAGATCCTGTTCCAACAAGAACTTCATTTTCTTTATCTACAACCACTTCTTTCGCATTAATATTAAATTCTTCAGCATTAACATTAAAATGAAATATAAAAAGACTAAAAACTATTATAAATATTAACTTTTTGTCATTTTTGATTTGCATATATTATTCCTACAGCACTAAAAATAAATATAATTAATATTGGCATCCAAACTGCAATTTCTACGGCCAATTTTTCAGTTCTCCCTAACGCCGCGGAGAAATCATTAAAAAAATAAATTAAAACACAAGAAATTATTCCAAAGAATACGTATATAAAATTATTTTCTTTTAGATTTGTTCCCAAAGTAAATACACCACTTAATAAAATCATTGCGAGTAGAAAAAAAGGAAAAGCTAAAGATCTTTGAAGTTTTGTTTCAATTTGCCTTGTTGAATAACCTCTTTCTTCTAGAAGTTCTATTTCATTTCCAATATCCCAAAAAGAAATCGTTTCTAAATTAGAATAAAGACTTTTAATTTTATCTATATTATAAATGCTGCTATAAGAAATATTTTCTAGATCTTCAGAAATAGTTTTACCATTTTTGTCAATGATATTAACCTTTTTTAGCTTCCATTCAGGAAATGATATATTTGCTGATTTAGCTTCAATTCTCTTTTTAAAATTATTATTAGTATCAAATTCATAGATAGTTACATTCATTAAATTATTACCTTTGAGAAACGATGATCTTATAATGTTATGGCCTCCATATTTTTTTTCTTTAATCCATATTCCATTTTTCGTAATCGCGGCCAAATAATCTTTATCACGATCAAAGCTACCTTTAACAATTTCATATTTTTTCACCAAAAGTGATGTTATTGGATTTATAGAAGTAACGAAAAAAATTCCTATTAATATCGAAACAATACTCGGGATTAAAATAACAGAAAGATTAGACATACCAGAAATTTTCATAGCTGTAATTTCATCTGTTTTTCTTATTTTTAAAAAAAACCATAATCCCGAGATTAAAATTATAAATGGAAGCATGTTATATAAAAAACTTGGCACTATGAATATAGTCAACAATATGGGAAGATAAAATCCTTCATCAATATCTTTAAAGTAATTCATTTCTTCGAATAAGTTCATTATAAAACCTAAACAAAAAAATATTAAAATAGTTACAAGCACTACTTTAAAAAATTCTGTAGCAAGATATTTGTTTAATAGTAAAGATCTAATCATAATTTTTAAAATAAATTTTCATATTTAAATTTTCTAAGCAGCAAAAGATAAAATAAAGGCAGAAGCAATAATGGTATAAGATAGTAAGTAGCAGAATGCATCCATGATGTGCCAGAATATCTTACTATTACTTCAGACATTGCTAATACTATAAAACCAACTGTAAAGAAAATATATTTATTATATGTATAAATTTTTTGGTCTCTCCTTGACGACAGCAAGAATGAACAAATTAAAGCAATTAAAGGAATATAAATAGGTGTTCCAAATCTTTTATTAAATTCTATTTTAATATCCATTAAAGATTTTTTATTTTGATCACAGTTGTGCATATTTGTTGGCTTATTAGTTATACAGTTTAAAATTTCTAATGTTGAAGTTTCTTGAATTTTTGGTTCAGAAATACTTTTTGTACTAATTCCTGAGAGGTTTAGTATAGTTTTTTCAAATTTTATAATATTGACATCTCCGTCTTCATTTAATTTTTGTATATTACCATTGTATAACACTAGCTGAGTTTCATCAGAACTCATATGACCCGATCTTGCAAAAATTGTAGAAGATTCAGTTCCAACTTTAGATAAAATTTTTCCTTCATCTCTTATGAAAATATTATTATATATTTGATTTTGATTTTTTTTATCAACAAATATTGTTAAACCTTCTACTGTATCATTGAACTGCTTTACTTTAAGTAATGACGGAATAAATTGAAGTTGAGAGTTTTTGATTACGTCTCTCGATATATTTAGAAAAGTTGGATTAATAATACTTGTTAAAATAAGTTGCACAAACATTATTATCAAAGATATTTTAAACAGTAAATTTACTATATAAATCTTATTTAATCCAGAAGTCCAAAGAACTATTATTTCATTATCTTTTTCCAATTTTGAAATAGTAATTACTAAAGCCAGCATAAAACAAAAAGGCATTAGTTTAGTCAAAACCTTAGACAAGGTTAAAAAGGAGTAGTTAAAGTAAGTCGCAAAAGCATGACCATCCTCAGTCACGAGATCGAGGAAATTTACAGATTGAATTGTCCAAACAATTATCGCTAAAGCAAACAAGGATATAAGAAAATATCTTAAAAATTCGTTAAAAATATATTTGTAAATTGTATTTTTCATTGTAAAAGTTGTAATATATAGTTAATAAATCAACTTTGATTAGAATTCAATTTATACGTTAAAGAAAGGAAAAATGTTAAGTTTTACAAGCAGTTTAAGTCCAGGTGTTGAAGGGTTTGCTATATTTGTTAATGAAAAATATGGTTTTAGGGATAAGAAGGGCGTTTTACCAAAAAATGTTGTTCAAAAAATAAACTCCTTTTTGAGCAGTTTAAAAGTCAAAAAAACAGATGAAGATATAAGTTCTTTAGACATATCAGAAAAACAAAAGTGTTTTATCATTAAAGTTAAAAATAAATATGAAAGCTATTGGCCACAAGAAAGCGGGGGAAGCTTTTTCTCTTACTTAAAAAATTTTAAAGATATAAAAAAAATCGATTTTTATATAGAAAGTTTAGATTTTGATAAAGATAAATTAGTTAATTTTTTTTCACAATTTATTTTTGGATTTAAACTTAAAAGCTATACTTTTAATAAATATAGAACTCAAAATAAAGAAAAATTTAATAAAAAAATTGATTTTAAAATAATTGCTAACGATAAAGAAAAAATAAAAGAAAAATATAAATATTACGATTCTATAAAAGAAGGTGTTTTTTTATGTAGAGATTTTGTTTCAGAACCACCAAATGTTTTAAATCCAAAAGCTTATGTAGAAGAAATTCAAAAACTATCGAAGTTTGGTCTTAAAATAAAAGCATATAATGAAAAAGAATTAAAGAGATTAGGCATGAATTCATTATTAGGAGTGGGTCAAGGAAGTGCTAATGAATCTTATTTAGTTACAATTGAATGGAATGGGAAAAAAAATTCACTAAAAAATCCTCTAGCGTTTGTTGGTAAAGGAGTATGTTTTGACACCGGGGGAATTTCTTTAAAACCAGCTAGATTTATGGAAGAAATGAAATATGACATGGCTGGATCAGCAGTAGTTGTAGGTCTTTTAAAGTCACTTGCAATAAGAAAAGCAAAAGTAAATGCCGTTGGTGTAGTAGGACTTGTTGAGAATATGCCAGGAAGCAACGCTCAAAGGCCGGGAGATATTGTTAAATCATATTCTGGGAAAACTATCGAAGTGTTAAATACTGATGCCGAAGGAAGACTTGTCTTAGCAGATGCGTTAACCTTTACTGAAAAAAAATATAAACCAAAATTTATTATAGATCTAGCTACATTAACTGGAGCAATAATTGTAAGTTTAGGAGAAGAGTATGCTGGTTTATTTTCAAACAATGATGAATTATCTAAAAATATTTTTAATGCGAGTGAAAATGTAAATGAAAAGGTTTGGAGACTACCATTACATAAAAATTATGATAAATTAATGAATTCTACTATAGCTGATGTTCAAAATATAAATTATGCAGGTGGAGCAGGATCGATTACTGCTGCTCAATTCTTGCAAAGATTTATAATTAATAAAACACCATGGGCACATTTAGATATTGCTGGTATGGCCTTTTCAAAAAAAGCTGCAAATTTAAATCCCGGAGGTGCAACAGGATTTGGAGTTAGACTATTAAATAATTTAGTAAAAGAATACTACGAATAAGCTTATGGTCGAAAGAACATTATCAATCATTAAACCTGATGCAGTAGAAAGAAACCTAGATATAGACATAAAATCTTTTTTTAAAAAAAATGGCTTAAAAATTTTAAAAAGCAAAAAGGTAAAAATATCTAGAGAGGAAGCCAGTGAGTTTTATAAAGTTCATCAAACAAAGCCATTTTATAATGAATTGTGTAATTATTTATCGTCCGGACCAATAATTGTGATGATATTAGAGGGCGAAAACGCTATTGCAAAAAACAGACAGTTAATGGGAGCTACAGATCCATTAAAAGCTGAAGATGGAACTTTAAGAAAAATGTATGGAATTTCAATAGATAAAAATTCAGTTCATGGTTCCGATAGCATGGAAAATAGCAAAATAGAAATAGATTTCTTTTTTAAATAAATTATTTAAATAAAGATATTATAGACTTAGAATAAAGCTTATGTTCTTGAGTTAATATTCTTTTTTCAAGTGATTTTTCAGTTTCGTTTTTTTTAATTTTAATTTTCTTTTGAGATATAATTTTACCACTATCTAATCTAGATGTAACATAGTGCACTGTGCAGCCAGAATATTTTTCGTTATTTTTTAATACTCTTTTGTGTGTGTTTAATCCTTTATATTTTGGGAGTAAGGATGGATGTATATTAATAATTTTATAACCAAAAGAGTTTATAAAATTTTTTGATAATACTTTCATAAATCCAGCTAAACAAAGGAATTTAATTTTTCTTTTTTTTATTTCAAATAAAGTATTTCTTTCAAAGCTTTTTATACTACTAGAGGAAATAAATTTATAAGGAATAGAGTATTTTTTTGCTAATTTAATTCCACGTGCATTTTCATTATTTGATATCACTAACTCGATTTTAATAGGAAAATTGTAATTACGAGAATTTTTTATTAAAGATCCAAGGTTTGTTCCATTGCCAGAAATTAAAACACACGCTTTTGTTTTTTCTACCATTGCAAATTTCCAGATATTTTTATTTTTGATTTACCACCAGAAATATAGCCAATTTCATATGGTTGGTATTCTTTTGAAAATACCTTCTTAATTTTATTAACATTTTTTTTGTCTGCAACTAAACAGAATCCCACACCACAATTAAAAGTTTTAAGCATTTCTAAATCTTTTATATTATTTTTTTTAATCCATTTAAAAATAGATTTTATTTTGATTTTTGATAAATTAATATTTAAACATAAATTGTTTGGTACTATTCTTTTTAAATTATCTAAAAGACCACCACCAGTAATATGTGAACAGCCATTAATTAATTTTTTACTATTAATTTTATTTAATTCTTTTACATAAATTTTAGTTGGTTTAATTAATTCACTTTTTAAAAATTTATTTATCCGTAAATTTTTTTTTCTTTTTATTACATTTCTAACTAGTGAGAATCCATTTGAATGTAATCCAGATGAAGGAACAGCTAAAATAACATTATTTAATTTTATTTTACTTTTTATTAATAATTTATTTTTTTCCACCAATCCAACAGCAAAACCAGCTAAATCAAATTTATTTTTTCCATACGTGCCGGGCATTTCTGCAGTTTCACCACCTACTAATGCGCAGTCAGCTAATTTACATCCATCAACTATACCCTTTAAAATTTTTTTTAATTTATTAGTATTAATTTTATTTACAGCTATATAGTCTAGAAAAAAAACTGGTTTGGCTCCCTGAACTAAAAGATCATTTACACACATTGCAACCAGATCTATCCCAATAGTATTGTACATTTTAAATTTGTTTGCTATTTCAACTTTTGTTCCAACCCCATCAGTTGATGATACAATTAGGGGATTTTTCATTTTTAATTTGGCAGGATCGAAAATTGATCCAAAACTACCGATATTTTGGAATGATTTTAATTCTGTATTTTTTTTATAAGTTTTTCTTGATATTTTCGATATGTAATTTACTAACTTATTAGCAGATGCCATATTAACACCGCTTTTTTTATAAGTATTATAGATATTTTTCATGAGAAACTATTTACAGCTAAAATCTCTTTTGCCTATACTAAAGGTATATATTTTAATTTTTTTTTCAGCAATCATATTTCTATGTATCTCATTTACAAAAAGTTTTGGAGAGGAAAATGTATTTACAATAAATAATATTAAAGTCAAAGGAGCAATTACAGTAAATTTTTCTAGGGAAAAATATCTCAATAAAGCTTTTTTAAACTCTTTTGAAATACTTATGAACAAGATTCTACTTACAAGGGATTTAAAAAAAATAAACAATATTAAACTAAACCAAGTAAAAAATTTGATAAGCAGTTTTCAAATTTTAGAGGAAAGTTACCGTGAGGATATATATAGAGCAAATATTAAGATATTATATAATGAAGAAAAGATAAAAAATTTTTTAAGAAAAAAAAATATTTCATTTTCGCTGCCCGAAAATATTTCCGCAGTTTTTTTCCCAGTTTTTTATATTAACAACGAGATTCAAAGTTTTGATGAAAACTTTTTTTATATGGAATGGAAACAAACTGAAATAAACACTGAACTAATTAATTTTATATTACCTTTAGAAGATTTAGAAGATATTTCAAAAATAAATAAAATGAAAAATAATATTGAAGATTTAAACGTAGATTCTTTAGTTAATAAATATGATGTAAAAAATTATGCTTTTGCATTAATGAATTATGAAAATAAAAAACTAAATATATATCTTAAGACGAATTTTAATGAAAATAAAACTAGCAAGAACATTTCTCATAAACTTGAAAATATTAAGGACAAAGAAACACTAAGCGCTATTTTAAAAAATTTAAAATTGGAAATAACTGATCTTTGGAAAGAACAAAACATTATTAATCTACTGATGCCATTATCTATAAATTTAAATTTTCAATATTCAAGATTAGAAGATTTGGATAAACTTAGGAGTATTTTTTATAAAATTGGCATAATAGAAAAATACACTTTAGAAGAATTTAATATTAATAATTCAGTATTTAAAATATATTATTATGGAAATCCAAAAAATTTAAGAACAGAATTATCTAAATTTGGATATATGTTAATGAATAATCAAGGGGTTTGGCACCTAATTTTAAATGAATGATCAATTAATTTTAAAATTTCCCTCTAGCAAAGTTTATAAGAGCGAAGATTTTTATGTTTCTGAAAGTAATCAGGAAGCATATGAATTTATAAATAGCTGGCCAAAATGGATTAAAAGAATAGTAAATATTTTTGGGCCTTCTGGTTCGGGTAAATCACATCTAATTTCAATTTTTAAAAATAAAACATCGTGTTTACAAGTTAATTCAAATGAATTAAGTGATAAAATTTTTATTAAATACAAGACAAAAGAAGCTTTAATAATTGATAATTTAAGTGAAAAAATTTCTGAAAAAATATTATTTTCTTTATGGGATATGGCTCGTAAAGATAACAAATATTTAGTTATTACTTCTAGAAAACCTATAACGTCTTATAAGTTTAAATTAAAAGATTTATCTTCTAGAGTTAAAAGCAGTTTAACTATTGGAATAAAACTTCCTAGTGATGATTTAATCAGTGTAATAATCGCAAAAAATTTTTCTGATAAACAAATTAAGGTTGAAAAAAAGCATATTGATTACATTATAAAAAGAATCGATAGGTCATATGAAAAAATATCTCAATTTATTTTAACTTTGGACAAATATTCTTTAAAAAAAGGAAGCCCTTTTAGCTTAAAATTGATTAAAGAAGTGTTAAAAATGATATAAATCTTTGAAAAGGAATCACTTTGCATAAATATAGAACTCATACTTGTTCAGAAATAACCAAGAGTCATTCTGGGAAAACAGTTAAGCTTTCTGGGTGGATACATAGAAAGAGAGATCACGGGAATCTTCTCTTTTTTGATTTAAGAGATCATTTTGGTTTAACGCAATGTGTAATTGAAAATAATAACAAATTTTTTAAAGAAATAGAAAAAACAAAACCAGAATCTGTGGTTTGCGTTTTAGGAGAAGTTGTAAAAAGATCTTCAGAAACTATAAATAAAGAATTATTTACAGGAGAAATAGAAATCAAAGTTTCTTCGCTGGAAGTTTTATCTGAGTCTAAAGACTTGCCTATGCCAGTTTTTGGCGAGCAAGATTATCCTGAAGAAACAAGATTAAAATACAGATTTTTAGATCTTCGAAGAAATGAAATGCATGAAAATATTGTTTTAAGATCTAAAGTAATTTCTTTCATAAGGAATAAAATGATTTCAAACGGATTTTTAGAATTCCAAACACCAATATTGACAGCATCTAGTCCGGAAGGGGCTAGAGATTTTTTAGTTCCAAGTAGAATGCACCCGGGTAAATTTTATGCATTACCCCAGGCACCACAACAATTTAAGCAAATGGTAATGATTTCAGGTTTTGATAAATATTTTCAAATTGCACCATGCTTCAGAGATGAAGATGGAAGAGCCGACAGAAGTCCTGGAGAACATTACCAGCTGGATATAGAAATGTCATTTGTTGAACAAGAAGATATTTTTAAAGCTTTGGAACCAATTTTTTTTGAATTGTTTAAGGAATTTGGAAAAGGAAAAAATGTTTCAAAAACTCCCTTCAAAAGAATTACATATAAGACTTCGATGCTTAAATATGGAACTGATAAACCTGATTTAAGAAATCCAATAGAAATATTTGACGTTACAGAAATTATAAAAAGAGAAGATGTAAAATTAGATATTTTTAAAAAACAAGTGGAAAAAGGTGGTGTTGTTAGAGCTATACCAGCTCAAAATTCAGCTTCTAAACCAAGAAGTTTTTTTGATGGATTTAATAATTGGGCAAAAGAAGAAGGAGCAAAAGGATTGGGATATATTTTATTAGAGAAAAACAATAAAAAATTGGTTGGCAAAGGACCTATCAGTAAATTTTTTTCCGATGAAGCAATAATTGAATTAGCAAAAGTTTGTAAATTAAAAGAAAATGATGCGGTATTTTTTTCATCAGATAAAGAAAAAGAGGCAGCAAGAATTGCTGGCTTAGCTAGGCAAAAGCTAGGTCAAGCACTTAATTTAATAAAGGATGAAAAATTTGAATTTTGTTGGATAACAGATTATCCAATGTATCAATATGATGAAAAAGAAAAAAAAATAGATTTTAGTCATAATCCTTTTTCAATGCCTCAAGTAAGTCTAAATGATTTTGATAAAGCTGATCCTTTATCAATATTAGCCTATCAGTATGATTTGGTTTGCAATGGATACGAATTATCATCAGGAGCAATAAGAAACCATTTACCAGAGTTTATGTATAAAGTTTTTTCAAAAGTTGGTTATTCAAAAGATGATGTAAACAATAAATTTGAAGGAATGATAAAAGCACTTTCTTATGGTGCACCACCTCACGGAGGAATGGCACCAGGAATTGATCGTATAGTTATGTTATTGGCTGGAAAAAGCAATATACGTGAAGTTACTCTGTTTCCCATGAATCAAAATGCACAAGATTTACTAATGGGAGCACCCGCAAAGCCAAATAAATCTCAATTAAAGGAATTGGGTATTAAAGTATTAGAAAAAGATAAGTAAAACTTATTTATTACTTTTTAAATTTATTCTTACATTACTAAGATCAACTAACTTATCTTTATAATTACTTCTTACGAATCCTTTGCTGGTAATGTCTTTTACTAGTTTTAAAAATGTGCCTTCTGCATTTTCACTTGTAATTACATCATGGGCAGGCTTACTTATTGAAGGTGTGTGCGCCAAATCTTCTCTTCCCAAGTACGATATTGCTAATTCCCTAAAAATATAATCAAGAATTGAAGAGGCATTTAATATTCTGTCATTTCCTTTAATTTCTCCAGAGGGTTCAAATTTAGTTTCAATAAAAGCATCAACAAATTCATCCAGAGGAACACCGTATTGAAGACCTAAAGAAATAGCTATTGCAAAATTATTCATTAAAGCTTTTACTAATTCACCTTCTTTATTCATATCAATAAAAATTTCACCTACTTTTCCATCGTCATATTCTCCAGTGTGTAAGTAAATTTTGTGATCACCAATACTGACTTTCTGTATATAGCCTTTTCTTCTATCTGGCATTTTTGATCTTTCATTATTTTTATCAATAAATTTCTTTTTGTTTTTATTTTCATTATCATTTAAGCCAGTTGTATAATCTTTCGATGTAATTTTTTCGTTTATCAGAGAAGAGAAATCAGGGGTGTTTTTTAATTCAATATTATTTTTAGAGTCTTTGACATTGTCATTTTTGCCAATAGTTTTTGTTTTTCTATTATTCAATCTAACATCTATTATCTCAAATTTACCATCATCACGATCTTTTAACTCAGCTAACTTCTTTTCATTAAGTTCATCAAGTTTATGGACAATTTTAAATGTACATGTATAAAAAGTTTCAACTAAATACTTTGACATTATATCACTTCCCAAGGATTAGATTATTTTTATATCTAGAACGCATTAATATGATATATATGAAATATATTTGAAGTCTAATGAATTTTTTACAATTTTTAATTGTGTGGATTTTAAATTTATAATAAAAAAAGTATAATTGAAAAAATTACAAATGAGCTTCTTAAAACAAATATTTACCTGGTGGCACAGACAAACAGTGGGGACTTTTATCTATACAGCATTAAATGGAAAATTTGTTGACTCTGATGAGTTTGGCAACAAGTACTATTCCAGTTCTAAAGGTAAAAGATGGGTAATTTATAAAAATATTACCGAATCAACCAAAATTCCGCCTGAATGGCATGCTTGGATTCATTTTATGAAAACAAATAAACCATCTAAAGAGACAAAAAAATTTTCTTGGCAAAAAAAACATAGAGAAAATTTAACAGGAACAAAAGATGCGCATAAACCCGACGGTTCTTTAATTAAAGATTCGAAAAAAGATATGAAAAAATATGAAAGTTGGACACCTTAAAATTTTTATTTTATTAACAGTTTTATTTTTTGTGAAAATTCCAATTTCTATTTCTGCAGATAAAATTGAAACAGTGCCTTTAGTAAACTTGGAAGAATTATCTCCTACTTTTGAGGAAGATAAAGACGTATTAGAAAAAGCAGAGGAGCAAAATATAAACGTTAATGAAGTTACAAGTGCCGAGGAAGAAAATATTACAAAGAAAAATAGTATAGTTTATATTAATATTAAAGCTCTAGATAAAATAACAGCCAAAACATCAACAATTAAACTTGCCATTGGAGAAAAAAAATTTTTTGGATCATTGGAAATTAAAGGTTTAAAATGTCAGCTTTCAGAACGTAATGAAATAACAGATACAGTTGCCTATTTACAAGTAAAAGATTTAGCTTCAAAGAATAATAATCAAGTTTTTTTATTTAATGGATGGACTTTTGTTTCAAGTCCCACTTTGCAGTCAATTGATCATCCAATTTATGATCTTTGGATTACGAGTTGTGAAAATATTTAATAAAATTGTTCTTTTACTAACCAATTTACATCAAAATCAGAATCAATAAATTTTTTGTGATTTAATATTTTTTTATGTAAATCTATAGTTGTTGTAATGCCTTCGATTACAAATTCATTTAAAGATCTTTGTAATCGTTGTATTGCTTCTTCTCTGTCTCTTCCTTGACATATTAGTTTGCAAATTAAGCTATCGTAATAAGGAGTTATTTTACATCCTTGAAATATAGCTCCATCTACTCTTGTTCTAAAACCCGATGGCTGATGACAAACATTTATTGTACCTGGGCTGGGTTGAAAATTTTTGCTTGGATCTTCAGCATTTATTCTACATTCAATAACATGACCTCTAAAAGTAATATCTGACTGTTTTAATGCAGTTTTACCCTTAGAAGCAATTTTAATCTGTTCTTTAACTATATCAATACCACCTCTAATTTCTGATACCGGGTGTTCCACCTGTATTCTTGTATTCATTTCTAAGAAAAAAAATTTTCCTTTATCATATATAAATTCAACTGTTCCAGCACCTTCGTAATTAAGTTTGCTTACCATTTTTACAGTTCTGTTTAGAAGGTCTTCTCTTACTTTTTCTTCTAATACTGGACTTGGAGATTCTTCAATAAGTTTTTGATGCTTTCTCTGTACACTACAATCTCTTTCCCCCATATGTATTGTAGTTTTTTTATCTGATAAAATTTGAACTTCGATATGTCTAGGTTTCTCAAAATATTTTTCTATATAAACTCGATCATCAGAAAAATATTTTTTAGCTTCCTGTTTTGCTAAAGTTAGAGATACTTCTAACTCTTCTTCATTATTTACTAGCTTCATTCCTTTTCCTCCACCACCGGCTGAAGCTTTAATTAAAATTGGATAACCAATTTTTTTTGATATACTTTTGGCTTCTTCTAATGATTTTATATTTTCTTCAGATCCTTCAATAATAGGAAGACCAAGTTTTTTTGCAGTTTTCTTAGCTTCTATTTTGTCACCCATTTTTTTCATTATTTCTGAACTAGGCCCAATAAATTTTATATTATTTTTTGTAACAATTTCTGCAAAACGATAATTTTCTGATAAAAATCCATATCCCGGATGAATAGCGTCTGCTCCAGTTACTTCAGCTGCTGACATTATGGAAGATATATTTAAATAGCTATTTTGTGGTTTGTGAGAACCTATACAGATACTTTCATCCGCTAGTCTTACGTGCATTGAATCTACATCTACGTCTGAGTGAACAGCCACTGTAGGTATATTTAACTCTTTGCACGCTCTAATTATTCGAACCGCAATTTCTCCACGGTTTGCAACTAAAATTTTTTTAAACATTATTTAATTGATATAAGTGGTTGTCCAAATTCTACTGCCTGTCCATCTTTTACTAAAATTTTACTGATAATACCTTCTTGAGTAGATGGTACGTGGTTCATAGTTTTCATTGCTTCTACAATCATTATAGTTTGACCTTTTTTTACCTTTTGTCCTACTTCTACAAATTTTTTTCCTCCAGGCTCTGGTGCTAGATATGCGGTGCCAACTATAGGTGATGTTACATGCGTTCCATTTTCCTCAACGACAGTTTTTTTTGCTTTAACTTCAGAAGGAACAATATTTGAAGTATTCACATTTATTTGTCTAGAAACTTTTACCTGTGTTGTTCCTTCAGCATATAGAATTTCACTAAGGTCAAATTCTTTTAAATATTTAGTTAATTCTTCAATAATTTTTTTGTTTATTTTCATATTTTTTTATCAAGTATTTCTTTTATTGAGTCTAATGCCATAATATATCCTTTTACACCAAATCCACAAATAATTCCTTTAGCAGCCTTGCTTATCAAAGATTTTTTTCTAAATTCTTCTCTATTATAAATATTTGTTATGTGGACTTCTATTGTGGGTATTTTTACTGCTAATAATGCATCAAGAATAGCTACAGAAGTATGAGTATAACCCGCAGCATTGATTATTATCCCGTCAAATAACCCTTTTGCTTTTTGTATTATAGTTACAATTTCCCCTTCAATATTAGACTGGTCAAATTTTATTTCAAAGTTAAGTGATTTGGCATGATCTTCACAATTTTTTTTAAGCTGTTCAAGCGTAACTTTGCCGTATTTAGATTCTTCTCTTTCTCCAAGAAGATTTAGATTTGGACCATTTATTATAAGTATTTTTTTTGTCATTTAAATAAGTTAAAATAGTTTAAATGAATAACTTAAATGTGGCAAAAATACAATTAAATGGGGACCCTTATGAAATAGATAATGGTACTAATTTAATTGAACTGTTGAATTTACTTAAAATACAAAAGAATAAAGTAGCTATAGAAGTAAACGGTACAATTGTTGAAAGAAATAGATATCCAGAATTAATTTTAAACAAAAATGACAAAGTAGAAATTGTTCACTTTATAGGTGGAGGTTAAGTATTGTGGAAGATATTTTTACAATAGCAAATAAAAACTTTAAATCTCGATTAATTGTTGGCACCGGGAAGTACAAAGATTTTGAAGAAACTGCAAAAGCTGTTAAAGCTTCTAGTGCTGATATTGTTACAGTTGCACTTAGAAGAGTAAATATATTGGATAAAAATAAACCTACTTTAATGGATTATTTAAATCCAAAATCAATTACCTATTTACCTAATACCGCAGGATGTTACTCCTCTGAGGAGGCGTTAAGAACACTTAGATTGGCAAGAGAAATTGGAGGTTGGAGATTAGTTAAACTAGAAGTTTTAGGAGATAAAAAAACTTTGTATCCAAATATGATTGAAACAATTAAATCAACAAAGATTTTGGTAAAAGAAGGTTTTGAAGTTATGGCATACTGTACTGACGATCCAATTTTGTCTAAAAAACTAGAAGATGCCGGAGCATGTGCTATTATGCCATTAGGATCTCCTATTGGCTCTGGGCTTGGTTTGCAAAATGAAATTAATATAAAATTAATAAAAGAACAGTCTTCAGTGCCAGTTATAGTAGATGCAGGAGTTGGCACTGCTTCTGATGCTACTATTGCAATGGAACTTGGGTGTGATGGAGTTTTAATTAATACAGCTATTGCAGAAGCCAAGAATCCAATATTAATGGCCGAGTCAATGAAGCATGCTGTAATTGCGGGCAGAAAAGCTTTTAAAGCAGGAAGAATGAAAAAAAGAAACTATGGAAGCCCTTCATCACCTCAAAATAATTTAATTTAATTTTATAAAGTTTAATAATTTAGTACTTTTTTGTTTGAATAATTATTTCTTTTTGATTTTGAATAGTATTTAAATTTTCCTTTTGATTTAAAATTTTTATTTTTCTTTTTGTATCTAAAATTTTGTCTGATAAAATATTTTTTTGAGTGTGTATTTTCCAATTTTTCAATATTTTCTATTTTTTTAATAATTTTTTTATTTTTATTTAATAAATCTATTTTATATTCCGGAATAGCTAATTTCTCGTCTGAAATTATGTTAAAATCTAATTTATATCTTTTTTTAAAATGATTTATTTCTTTAGATAAATTTTGGTCAATATATGTTTTTACTTTTGATGGAATATTTATATTTATAATTTTAGCTTTATTAGAAAAAGCTAATTCTTCACCTTTTTTAACAACTTTTAATGAAAAAGAATCAAGCGAAAGAACCATATTCCATTTTACAGAACTTTCTCTCAGTCTTTGTCTTGTCATTTCAAGTAGGCCAAAGTTACTAATTTTACCAAATTGCATTCTGGCTCTATCGTCTTTCAATTTTTCTTTTAGTTTTCTTTCAACTGTTTTTCTGTTGTGAAAACTAAACATATCTATAAAATCAATTACAATTAGACCTGAAAGATCTCTTATTTTTATTTGCCTTGAAATTTCTTCAGCTGCCTCAAGGTTTGTCATTAAAGCTGTTTTTTCTATATTAGATTCTCTTATTGATTGTCCAGAATTTACATCAATAGAAACCAGAGCCTCAGTAGGATTAATTACAATATAGCCCCCTGATTTTAATTTTATTGTAGCATCAAATATTCTATTTAAACTTTTTTCAATTGCAGCATCATGAAAAAGTGGAATTTTACCTCTATATTTCTTTACTTTTTTAACATTTTCCGGCATTAAAAATTTCATAAAATTTTTAGCTTTTTGATAACCTTCGTTTCCATCAACAATGATATTATTAGTTTCATTATCATAAATATCTCTTATTGCTCTTTTTATTACATCTCCTTCTTCGTAAACCAAACTTGGCGCAATTGACATTACAGTTTTTTCTTTAATTTCTTCCCAAGTTTTTATTGTATTAACTATATCTTTGTTAAGTTCATTTTTTGTTTTGTTTAAACCTGCGGTTCTCACAATTAAACCCATAGTTGGCGGTATATCAATTTCCTGTAAAATTTTTCTAATTTTTTTTCTATCATCAGAATTGACTATTTTACGAGAAATACCTCCACCTTTGGGAGTGTTAGGCATTAAAACACTATATCTTCCTGCAAGAGATATAAAAGTAGTTAAAGCGGCACCTTTTTGACCTCTCTCATCTTTTAAAATTTGTACCAAAATTATTTGATCAGGTTTAATCACTTCTTGTATTTTGTATCTTCTAATACCGTGTTTTTTTTTTAATTCATTGAATTGATCACTTTTATCAGATCTTAAATTTTCTGATTTATTTTTTTCATTAGTAGCACCATTTTCTTCTTGGCCAGAAGGAGAGGTATTTGTTGATAATGTTTCTTCAGGATTTTGATTTTTTTCAATTTCTTCTACATTTTTACTTTTTTCTTTAAGTTGTAATCTTAAATTTTCTTCTTCTTTCTTTAGTTTCTCCTTGTCATCATGTGGTATTTGATAATAATCAGACTGTATATCATTGAAAGCTAAGAAGCCGTGCCTTTCTTTACCATAATTTATAAAAGCCGCCTGTAAAGAAGGTTCAATTCTTGTAACTTTTCCTAAATAGATGTTACTTTTTAAATAAAGTTTATTTTTGTTTTCATACTCATATTCTTCAATATGATTTTCTGACTTGAGTACGACTCTAGTTTCATCTGGATGCGAAGCATCGATGTATAAATTCTTTTCCATAAATTTTTTGTCCAATTGATAAAATAAATTTTCTTCATAAACTTGAATTTTGTTAATTGTTAACAATTAGATATACATTAAAATTATCAACAAATATATGCATTTTTTTACCTTTATTTGTAGTTAAATTGACTAATGCCTTAAGAAAGCCAGAATTAATTCATTTCTTAAATTAATGATTGGTTATTTTAAAAAAAGTTTAAAACTAGTAGTTGCCATTTTTTTAATGGGTTTACTTTTTATGCTATCCACATTCTGGTATTTTTCATCAGATTTACCAGATCATAAAAAACTAACCAATTATAAACATCCTATATCAAGTAGAGTACATTCTGGAGAAGGTCAGCTTATTGCAGAATATGCACTACAAAAGAGGTTATTTATTCCGTATGATTCTGTACAAAAAAAAATAATTTATTCATTTTTATCAGCTGAAGATAAAAATTTTTTTTCTCATCCAGGTATTGATGCAAAAAGTATAACTAGAGCGATTATTAAAAATTTAAAAAATATTTTTTCAGAAAAAAGATTAGAGGGGGCTTCAACTATTACACAACAAGTGGCAAAAAATTTTTTACTGACTAATGAAGTTTCTTTAAAAAGAAAAATTAAAGAGGCAATTTTAGCTTTTAGAATCGAGAGAGCTTATTCAAAAGAGAGAATTATGGAATTGTATTTAAATCAAATATATTTAGGCGAAGGGACATATGGAATAGCAGCTGCAAGCCTTGAGTATTTTGATAAAGCTGTTAACGAGTTAAATTATGAAGAAGCAGCGCTTTTAGCGGCACTTCCAAAAGCTCCTAGTAAATATAATCCCTATAAATCAATTGAAAGAGCTAAAATAAGAAGAAATTTTGTTTTAAAAAATTTATACGAAAATTCTTATATAAATAAAGAAGAGTACGAAAATTTGAAAGAAAAAAAAATTATAACAAAAAAGAGGAAAATTAAATTACTAGAAGAAGCTAATTTTTACTCTGAGGAAGTAAGAAGAATAATTAATAATAATTATGGTTACGACGAACTTTACAAAGGGGGACTCTCTATCAGAACACCTTTAAAGTCTAATTACCAGATTGAAGCTTTAAATGCATTACGAGAAGGGCTGGAAGAATACGACAGAAGACATGGTTGGCGCGGTCCTATTACAAATCTAATAACAAGTAATTGGGAAAAAAAAGTTGAAGAATTTATTCCTGACAAAAGTTTAGGATGGAAATTGGCAAAAGTAATTGAAGTAACAAAATTGGTTGCAAAAATTGAAATAGAAAATAAAGAGATAGGATTTATAGATTTTAAAAATATAGGGTGGACAAGAAAAAAGAGTTTTGAAGATTTTTTAACTTCTAACGATATAATTTATGTAAAAAAAATAAAAAAAGATAAATGGGATTTAAAACAAATGCCAAAAATTAATGGCGCTATTGTTGTTATGGATCCATATACAGGAAGAGTGTTAGCGATGGTTGGAGGTTTTAGTTTTAAATTAAGCGAATTTAACAGAGCTACGCAAGCAAAAAGACAACCCGGATCTGCTTTTAAACCATTTGTTTATGCGGCAGCCTTAGAAAGTGGTTTTACTCCATCAACTTTAGTTTTAGATGCGCCATTTGTTATTGATCAAGGAGAAGGTTTAAAAACTTGGAAACCAGAAAACTATGGAAAAAAGTTTTACGGTCCCTCAACTTTAAGAACTGGTATAGAAAAATCTAGAAACTTAATGACAGTTCGAGTAGCTCAAAAAGTTGGATTTAAAAAAATTTCTAATATTACAAATAATTTTGGTATTTATAATGACGTTCCAGAATTGTTATCAGTTTCACTTGGAGCTGCCGAAACAACTTTAATTCAGCTTACTAATGCTTATTGTTCATTTGTCAATGGTGGGAAAAAAGTTACGCCTATTTTTATTGATAGAATTCAAGATAGAAGAGGAAAAACAATTTTTAATGCAGACAAGAGAAAATGTATTGGTTGTAAAGAAATTTCATACCTAAAAGATGAAATACCAACGATAAAGGATGATAGAAAGCAAATTATTTCTGCAGAAACTGCTTATCAAATTACCTCAATGATGGAAGGTGTTGTTAAAAGAGGCACTGGAAGAAAATTAAGAGATTTAAAATTACCACTAGCTGGTAAAACAGGGACTACTAATAAAAATATGGATGCTTGGTTTTTAGGTTTTACTTCAAAAGTAGCAATAGGTGTTTATGTTGGATTTGATGAACCTAAAAGTTTAGGAAGATATGAAACTGGTGCAAAGGCAGCACTACCTATATTTAAAAAATTTGTGAAAAATGTGGTTAAAAAAAAGGAAGCCTTACCCTTTAAGGTTCCCAAAAATATTAATCTAGTAATGGTTGATGAAGAAACTGGATTATTACCAAATATTAATACAAAAAAAACCATATATGAATCTTTTAAGCCAAACGATAATTTTATAGTTGAAATTGAAAAATCATTAAGTACAGATACATTAGGATTTTATAATACAGAAAATCAAAGGAAAATTTTTAAGTTTTATTAATTATGGAAGATATTAAAAATAAAATTTTGTTAATAAAAAAAGTTATAGATAATATTAGGGGGTATCTTTGATAAAAATAAAGTCAAAGATAAAATCCAAGCATTTGATAAAAAGATAACCAAAGAAAATTTTTGGAAAGATAAACAATCTGCTCAAAAAATACTAAAAGAAAAAAAGTTCTTTAGCGATATTATTAGTAATTTCGATAGTTCAGTGAATGAATTGGAAAATGTTGAACAACTCTTTGAGCTTGCTACAAGAGAAAATGAACTTCAAGTGATTAAAGATTGTGAGAAAAAAATATCTTTAATACTTAACCAAATAAAAAAAGTTGAAGTTTCATGTTTTTTATCACAGGAAAATGATCATCTAGATACATATTTGGAAATACATGCGGGCGCAGGTGGTACAGAGAGTCAAGATTGGGCACAAATGCTAAGACGAATGTATTCAAAGTGGACAGAAAAAAAAGGGGGTAAATTTCAAATTATTAGTGAGCATAAAGGAGAGGAAGCAGGTGTAAAATCGTGCACCCTTAAAATTTCAGGATCTTATATGTATGGTTGGTTAAAATCAGAATCAGGTGTTCATAGGTTAGTCAGAATTTCCCCTTTTGACTCTGGAGCAAGACGTCATACTAGTTTTGCCAGTGTTTGGGTTTATCCAGTCTTGGATGATAGTATTAAAATAGATATTCAGGAAAAAGATATAAGGATTGATACTTACAGATCGAGCGGGGCAGGTGGACAACATGTAAACACAACAGATAGTGCTGTAAGAATTACACACATACCAACAAGTATAGTAGTTCAGTGTCAAAATGAAAGATCTCAACATAAAAATAAAGAAACATGTTTTAATATGTTAAAAGCACGCTTGTACAGATATGAGATGCAAAAGAAAGAAGAGGCATCTGAAAATTTGGCAAAATCAAAAACAGATATTGGTTGGGGGCATCAAATAAGATCTTATGTTTTGCAACCATATCAACTGGTAAAAGATTTAAGAAATAGTTTAGAAAATACAGATCCAGAAAGTGTTTTAAACGGCGATATTGATGATTTTTTAGAAGCAGCACTTTATGAAAAAAAAGGAAAAAAATAAAAAATGGCCAAATTTTTCTATAAATTTTTTATTTTCATTTTTATTATTATTTTTTCATTCGGGGGTTATTTAAGCTATTTTGGTATTGAAACTGATAAATTTGATGATTTAATTAAAACAAAAGCTAACGAAGTAAACAAAGATATAAAATTAGAATTTAAAGAAACAAAAATTCATCTTAGCCCAACTGAGTTAAATTTAAAGATAAAGCTTAAAAATCCACAAATTATAATTAGAAACAATATAATTAATCTATCAAAACTGAATTTGTTTTTATCAATAAAATCATTTTTTAGTTCAGATTTTTTACTAAAAAGAGCAGAAGTTGCCTTTATTAAAAATGATATAAAAGACTTAACCAAAATCACCAATATTTTTGTTCCAAGAATAATTAATAAAAAAATAAAAAAGATATTTGCCAAAGGAGAAATAGAAGGAGAATTTATTATACCATTTGATGTTGAGGGAAATATAGGTAATGATTATGGTTTTTCTGGTAGAGTGATAAATGCTTCAATAAATATTTCAAAAGAATTTTATATAAAAAATTTGACTACTGAAATTAATCACACTAGAGATAAAACAGCTAACTTATTTGATATAAATGTTAAAAACGGCTCTTTTTTAGATTTTAAGTTAGACGGTAGCAAAATTACATTAAAACGCGAGAATAAAAAAATAGATGTAAAAAGTTTATTAAAGACTGATGGCGAATTTGATTTTTCTAAGGTTAAAACTATAGCAACTTTGCTAAACTTAAAAATTAATAATATTCAAGATATTTCAGGAAAGACAAATCTGAAAACAAATATTAATTTTACATTAGATAAAAAATATAGAATCCAAAATTTAGACTATTTCATTGAAGGTGAAATTCCTAAAAGCGAAATTATCTTTGAAGAAAAAAAAATTATAAAAAAATATTTACCTAATTACAAAGATACGATAACACTTAAAGATTCTAAAATTAATCTAGTAAAAACTAACTCTTCTAACACTATTGAATTTAACGGTTTTATGAAAACGAATAATGAATTTGATAGTTTTAGCATAAAACAGATTTACGATTTTAATAAAAAAAGTTTTAATATTCTTGGAAATGCTGATTTAACAAACTCTCAACTCAATATTTCTAGATTAAATTATATTAAAGATGAGGCAGAACAATCTAAAATAAATTTTAATTTTATCTTTATACCTAAAAAATACATAAATATTGCAGAATTTATTTTTCAGTCAGGTGAAACAATAATTAATATAAAAAATTTAAAATTAAACAAAAATTTTGAAACAGAAGATTTTGATGAATTAAAAATTAAGACTTTTAATAAAGCAAGTAAGAATAATGATTTTATAGTAAAAAAATCAAACAAAGTTGAAATTTACGGAAATATATTTGATGCCGAACCTTTACTTAAATCACTTTTCAAAAAAGATGATAAAAAAACTTTTAGCAAAAAATTTAGCAGTGAAATAAAAATTAATTTTGACAAGACCATTACTGGAACAAACGATGATGTTACGAATTTTGGCATGATTGCTTCTATTAATAAAGGTTCCTTCGATAAGCTTAGTTTAAAAGGAAATTTTACTGAAAATGAAATAATAGAAATGTCTATTTATCAAATTGATAATAATAAAAAAACACTTCAAGTAATTTCAGATCGAGCAAGACCTTTCATAAAAAATTTTGATTTTGTAAAAGGATTTGAAGATGGAAAATTAGAATATGAATCAACTATATCTAAAGAAGGAAGCAGTTCCAATTTACTAATAACAGATTTTAAAGTTTCAAAAGTGCCTGCATTAGCGCAACTATTAACATTAGCTTCTTTACAAGGAATAGCAGATACGCTTAGTGGTGAAGGAATAAGATTTGAATCTTTTGAAATGAAATCAAATGCAAAAGGAAACATCATGAATATTGAAGATGCTTTAGCAATAGGACCAGCTGTTTCAATATTGTTAGAAGGATATGTAGATAAAGGAAAAACTGTAAGTTTGCGCGGAACTTTAGTTCCAGCAACAAAATTAAATGAAATTATAGCCTCTATCCCAATTGTTGGAGATATTTTAGTTGGTAAAAAAACTGGAGAGGGAGTCGTTGGTGTAAGTTTTAAGATGAAAGGGCCTCCCAAAGATATAAAAACAACGGTCAATCCAATTAAGACATTGACACCAAGATTTATTGTTAGGGCTGTTGAAAAAATGAAGAAAAAGAATCAGGAAGAGTCTAAATAATCTTCAAGATCACATGCTGTTTTTTCCCATGTGAAACTTTCATACCATTATTTTGATTAAAACTATTTTCATAAAATATTTTATTTTCGTCAGATATAGTTTCATTGTTAATTTTTAAACCATTATTTTTAATCATTCTTCGCACTTCTCCTTTTGAATTACCCAATTTTGTTAAAAGAACTAAATCTAATATATTTATTCCATTACTTAGTTGGTTTTTTTTTATTTTTATTGTAGGCAGATCTTTACCAATAGATTTGTCCCTAAAAGTTTTTTTTGCTGTAGCTTCAGAATCTTTTGCAGATTTAGATCCATGAAGCATTGTTGTAGCTTCATTAGCAAGCAAAATTTTAAGTTCATTTATATCTTTATTATTTTTTAGATTATCTATTTTTTCAATTTCTAAATCAGTAAAAAATTTTAAAAAATTCAAAACATCTTTGTCATCAGTGTTTCTCCAGAATTGCCAATAATCATAAGGCGAAAGCATTTTTTTATTTAGCCAAACAGCACCTTTTTCTGTTTTTCCCATTTTTGTTCCAGAAGAGAGAGTAATTAAAGGGGTAGTTAATCCGTACGCAATTTTTTTGTCTTTTCTTTTAATCAAATCAGCCCCATTAACTATATTGCCCCACTGATCCGATCCTCCAATTTGTAATATACATTTGTGTCTTTTATTAAGTTCGTAAAAGTCATAAGCTTGAAGCATCATGTAATTAAATTCCATGTAGCTTAAAGACTGCTCTCTTTCCAACCTTAACTTAACACTATCAAAAGTTAACATTTTATTTATTGTAAAATATTTACCAATCTCTCTTAAAAAATTAATATAATTTAATTTACTTAACCAAGAATAATTATTAACAAAAATAGGTTTAGTATTTGAATTTTTGGATTTTAAAAAAATCTTGAAAACATTTTCAATACTTTTAATATTTTTATCAATTTCCTTTTTATCAAGAATTTTTCTAGTTTCTTCCTTACCTGAAGGGTCTCCAATAAGCGTTGTTCCTCCACCTAATAAAACTATGGGCTGGTGACCATATTTTTGTAATAGACGAAGACACATGATTTGCATTAAGCTACCTACGTGTAAACTCGGTGCTGTGCAATCAAAGCCAATATAAGCTTTAATTTTACTTTTAGACATTAATTCACTCAATGCGGATTGGTCAGTACATTGATTAAAGTAACCTCTTTTCTCAAACTCTGATAGAAATGTTTCTTGCATGAATTTTTAAGCTTCTTTAAAACTGTAATATACAAGATTCTTTTTAAATTAAATATAATTTATGAGCAAATCCTATTGTAGTTTAGGCCTAATGAGTGGCACATCAGCTGATGGAGTTGATGCATCAATTATTCAATCAAATGGCGATAATGAATATAAAGTAATTTTGGATAGATATTTTAAATATAGTCAGAGTATTTATGAAAATATTCATAATCTTAAAGATAAAATTCATGATTCAAGAGATTTAAAGAATTTATCAAAACAGATTTTAATCCTTGAAAAAGAGATAACATTGTTCCATGCAAATGTAGTTAATAACATAGCTAGAGATTTTAAAGCAAATATTGATCTCATAGGATTTCATGGGCAAACCATTTTTCATAATGCAAAGGAAAAAATTTCAAAGCAATTAGGTGATGGAAATTTACTATCGCAACTTATAAAAAAAACTGTAATTTATAATTTTAGACAAAATGATTTAAAAAATGGGGGGCATGGAGCTCCATTAACACCAATATTTCACCAATTGTTAAAAGAAAAATTCAAAATTAAAGAAGTAATTTTTATAAATATTGGCGGAATAACGAATATAACTACTCTTTGGGATGATCACAATATGTCAGGAACTGACATCGGACCAGGCATGTGTTTAATTGATAAGTGGTTAAGACAAAAAGCAAAAAAAAATTATGACAAAGATGGTGCCATAGCTAAATCTGGGAAAGTTGATAAAATAATATTAAATCAATTTTTAGAAAATTTTAAAGAAAAGGAAAAAATTACGAACAATAATTCTGTTCAATCATTTGATACAAAATATTTTAATTTTTCTTTTGTTAAAGATTTATCATTACAAGATGGAGCTGCAACATTAACAGAATTTACAGCTAGAATAATAATATCTGCTCTTAGTAAAGCTGATAGTAATAAGAAAAAAATAATTTTATGCGGTGGAGGAAGAAAAAACAAACTATTAGTGGAAAAATTAAAAAATAAAATTAGTAATATAAAATTAATAGATGAGTATGGTATTGACGGAGATTTTATTGAGTCACAGGCTTTCGCATATCTTGCTATAAGATCTTATCTTAAGCTTCCAATTTCTTTTCCAAAAACTACTGGTGTTAATAAGCCTTGCACTGGCGGTATAGTTATTAATAATTAAATTATAGTAACCTTTTCTTTTACGTATCGGTCAATTGAATTGTACAATTCTTTTTCCTTGTTTTTAAAAAAATGATTTGCATTAGAGATAGATTCAAACTTAACATCAATATTTTTTTGTAAGCTCAATCTTTTTTTTAAGTTTAAAATACTATCTATTTGTACTAATTCATCATTCTTTCCATAAATAATTGTTCCAGAAATTGGGCACGGTGATAAAAAAGTAAAGTCATATAAATTTGGTTGTGGTGAAATCGTGACAAATTTATTAACTTCTGGTCTCCTCATGATTAGTTGCATGCAAATTAAAGCACCAAAAGAAAATCCTGATACCCAACATTGACTGTATCCTGGGTTTTCTTTTTCTATCCAATCAAGTGCAGCAGCAGCATCAGAAAGTTCACCTTGACCGTTGTCAAATATTCCGTCACTTTTACCAACACCTCTAAAATTTATTCTAATTACAGAAAAATTATTTTTATAAAAACAATTATAAGTTTCATAAACTATTCTATTGTTCATGGTACCGCCGTATTGTGGGTGAGGTTGAAGGACTAATGCTACAGGAGAACCTTGTTTTTTACTTTTTATATATTTTGCTTGTAATCTTCCACTTGGACCAGGTATGAATATTTCTTTATTCTCAGATCTCATATTTAAATTACTAATGATAACTATTGTCAAAAAAAGAGTAGTTTTATAGCACGTTTATACTGCTACAATTTTATTTATTTATATACTTGACTGTTTTAGTAGGAATACGTAAATAAGCTAAACAAAATCAAGTGATTTTAATATGAAGTTAAGCAATAAAGGAAGATACGCGGTAATGGCAATGGCTGATTTAGCTAACAGTGGAGCTAATCATCCAATAAATTTAACAGAAATTTCTTTAAGACAAGGTATTTCTATATCATTTTTAGAACAAATTTTTTTAAATTTAAAAAAAAATAATTTAGTTCAAAGCGCAAGAGGACCATCAGGAGGGTATTTTCTAAGTAAAGCTCCTGCAGAGATAAAATTGTCAACAATAATTCAAGCTGTTGATGAAAAAATTAAGACAGTGGGTTGTAAAAAAGAATTAAAAAAAGGATGCACAGGAAAATCTGTAAAGTGTATTACACATAATTTATGGGATGATCTTGAAAAACATATAAATAATTTTTTTGAAAAGAATACGTTAAAAGATATTGTTTATAGGGTAAATAAAAACCAACAGAAAGAGTTACATTAATGAAACAGCAAGAACAAATAGAAAAAGTCAAAGAATACAAATATGGTTTTACTACTGACATAGAAAGCATTAAATCTCCAAAAGGTCTTAACGAGGAAGTTATTAAATTTATATCTAAAATAAAAAAAGAACCTAAATGGATGTTGGAGTGGAGACTTAATGCTTTTAAAAGACTCAAAAATTTAAAAGAACCAAATTGGCAAAAACCAAAATATCCTAAAATAAATTATCAGGATTTATATTATTATTCAGCTCCAAAAAGTAGCAAAGACAAACCAAAAAGTCTTAGTGAAGTTGATCCAAAATTATTAGAGACATATGCAAAGTTGGGAATTCCTTTAAAAGAACAAGAAAAACTTAGTGGAGTAGCTGTCGATGCTGTTTTTGATTCTGTTTCAGTAGCTACGACTTTTAAAGATAAATTAACAGAAAAAGGAATTATTTTTTGTTCTATATCAGAAGCTATACAGAAACATCCTGATCTGGTAAAAAAGTATCTTGGTTCTGTTATTCCTATCACTGACCACTTTTTTGCAACTCTTAATTCTGCAGTTTTTACCGATGGATCATTTGTTTACATTCCCGAAGGAGTCAGATGTCCTATGGAGTTGTCTACTTATTTTAGAATTAATGCTTCAGAAACGGGACAGTTTGAAAGAACATTAATCATTGCTGATAAAGGAAGTTATGTAAGTTATTTAGAAGGTTGTACTGCTCCGATGCGTGATGAAAATCAATTACATGCTGCCAATGTTGAACTGGTTGCTTTAGACGACGCAGAAATAAAATATTCAACAGTTCAAAATTGGTATCCAGGAGATAAGGATGGCAAAGGAGGTATTTATAATTTTGTAACTAAAAGAGGAGCCTGCAGAGGAAAAAATTCTAAAATTTCATGGACTCAAGTTGAAACAGGGTCAGCAATAACTTGGAAATATCCAAGCTGTATTTTGCAAGGTGATAATTCGGTAGGGGAGTTTTATTCAATAGCAATCACAAATAATTATCAAAAAGCTGATACAGGTACTAAAATGATTCATATTGGAAAAAATACAAAAAGCAAAATTATATCCAAAGGAATTTCAGCTGGACATGCAGATAATACTTATAGAGGATTAGTTGATATTAATAAAAAAGCATCTAATGCTAGAAATTATACACAGTGCGATTCACTATTAATGGGAAATAAGTGTGGAGCTCACACAGTACCATACATAAAAAACAAAAATCATTCTTCAATAGTTGAACACGAAGCGACTACATCTAAAATAAACGAAGAGCAATTGTATTATTGTAATCAAAGAGGATTAAATCAAGAGGAAGCAGTTGGCTTAATAGTTAATGGTTTTTGCAAAGAAGTATTGCAACAACTTCCTATGGAATTCGCTGTAGAAGCTCAAAAATTAGTAGGTATTAGTCTAGAAGGTAGCGTAGGCTAATGTTAGAAATAAAAAATTTACAAGCTTCAATTAATAATAAATCAATATTAAAAGGATTAAATTTGACCATTAATCCAGGAGAATTGCATGCGATTATGGGACCAAATGGTTCAGGAAAAAGCACATTAGCCAATGTTTTGTCAGGAAAAAATGGTTATGAAATTTCAGGAAAAATGAATTTTATGGGAGAAAATTTAATTAAACTTCCAATAGAAGAAAGAGCACAAAAGGGTATTTTTTTAGCTTTTCAATATCCTTTAGAAATACCAGGAGTTAATACCAATAACTTTTTAAAAACATCATTAAATTCTGTTCGAAAAGCTAAGGGAGAAAAAGAATTAGACTCGATATCTTTTTTAAAATTAGTAAAAGAAAAATCCTCCGAGCTTGGAATTGATGAAAAAATTTTATCAAGGCAATTAAATGTTGGTTTTTCTGGAGGAGAAAAGAAAAAAAATGAAATTTTACAAATGAAAATTTTAGATCCTAGTTTTTCAATTTTAGATGAAACTGATTCTGGTTTGGATATAGACGCATTAAAAATTGTTGCCAATGGAGTAAATTCGTCAAGAACAAGTAAAAAGTCTTTTCTAGTTATAACACATTACCAACGTTTGCTTGATTACATAAAACCTGATTTCGTTCACGTTTTATCTGATGGTAAAATAATTAAAACTGGATGTAGTGAGTTAGCTCAGGAATTAGAAAAAAAAGGTTATCAAAAAATAAGCTAAAATGATTCAAAATTTTCAAGTCAATTCTAAACAAATTGATAAAATAAAAGAAATTACAAGTGAAGAAAAAGATTTTAGAATTAAGAATTTAGAAGTTTTTAAAGCTTCAGGTTTTCCCAATAAAAAATTAGAAGATTGGAAGTTTTCAGATTTTAAACAAATTATTGAAAGCAATTTCAAAGAACTTGATTTTGAAAAAGTATCTTCCAAACTTAATAAAAAAGATTTACTTAAAGATTTTGAACATAACTATATATTTCTTGTAAATGGAAATTTTCACTCAAGTAATTTCAGTTTTGAGGAAAAAAATAAAATTAAAATTAAATCGTGTAATAAAAACATTGATAATAAAGTAAGTAAAAATCCTCTTATATGTTTAAATAATGCTTTAGCCGAAAATGGTTATTTTTTAGAGGTAGAAAAAAACTACAAATTTAAAAAAATTCTTGTCATCTATAATTTATTTTCTAAAGACATAAAAAATAAAATTTTAAATAACAAAAATATTATTAAATTAGGAGAAAACTCAGAGCTACATGTTATGGAATATACTATCAACGAGTCTAAGTTTAAGTTTATTAATAATGTATATGAAAATATAATTTTAGCAAAAAATGCTAAATTTAAAAATTTGTATATGCAAAATAATAAAAGTGATGGATTCTTTCATAAATTTCTAAAAACTGAATTATTTTATAATTCTAGTTATTCAAGTCTAATTTTTTCTTCAGGTTTAAAATTTAATAAACTAGATATAGAATGTGACTTAATCGAAGATAAATGTGAATGTAATATATTATCAGCTTTATTTTTAAACAAAAACGAACATCAAGAAATAAAAACAAATATTAAACATTTGGCCCCTAACTGCAAAAGTTATCAAAGAATTAAAAAGGTTCTAAACTCAGATAGCAAAGGTATTTATCAAGGTAAAATTTATGTTAAAGATATTTCTCAAAAAACTGATGCTTATCAGCTAAGTAAAGCATTACTTTTAAATGACGATGCTGAATTTAATTCCAAACCTGAACTAGAAATATATGCTGATGATGTTAAATGTTCTCATGGATCAACATCTGGAAATATAGATGAAGATTCGCTTTACTATCTAATGTCAAGAGGTTTAAGTCGAAAAGATTCAACTAAGCTTTTAATCAAAGGTTTTTTAAATGATGTCGTAGAATATATAAAAAACCCAAAAATTAAAAAATTTATTGAAAATAAATTAGAGAGACAGATTCATGGATATTAATAAAGTTAAATCTCAATTTCCAATTTTGACTAAGAAAATAAACGGTAAATCTTTAGTCTATTTAGACAGCTCAAATTCAGCACAAAAGCCTATTAGCGTCTTAAACAGTCTTGATTCTTTTTATAAGAATGAATTTTCTAACATTGGAAGAAGTATTCATTCTCTTGCTGTAAACGCTACAAATAAATTTGAAGAAACGCGAGAAAGTGTAAAAAAATTTATAAACGCAAATTCTAAAGATGAAATTATTTTTACAAAAAATGCTACTGAATCAATTAATTTGGTGGCTACAACTTTTGGACAACAAAATATAAAAAAAGGAGATGAGATTTTAATATCGGAATTAGAACACCATTCAAATTATGTACCTTGGCATTATTTAAGAGAAACTAAGGGAGCTATTATAAAATTTGCGCCCATTAATGAAGATGGAGATATAATTATTGATGAATTAAAAAAACTTATAACACCAAAAACAAAAATAATAGCAGTTACACATTTGTCAAATGTTACCGGGACTATAGTTCCAGTTAAAGAAATTGTGGAGATAGCGAAAAAAAAAAATATACCAGTTTTAATAGACGGATGCCAAAGTGCTCCTCACATAAAAATTGATGTTAAAGATTTAGATTGTGATTTTTATGCTATTTCATGTCATAAGGTCTATGGACCTACAGGAGTTGGTATTTTATATGCAAAAAAAAAATGGCTTGAAAGTCTACCACCTTATATTGGTGGAGGTGGTATGATTAGCGAAGTTAAAAAAGATAGAATTACTTATGCGCCTTTACCTGAAAAATATGAAGCAGGAACAATGCCAACCGCTGAGGTAGTTGCTTTTAATGAATCAATAAAGTTTATGAATTCAATTGGAATTGAAAATATAGTAAAACATGAACAACAACTTACTAATTATGCTTTAGAAAAGCTTAAAAAAATTAATTCTGTGAAAATAATAGGAAATCCAAAAAATAAAGCTGGAGTAATTTCATTTATAATAGAGGGAGTTCATCCACATGATATCTCTACTATAGTTGATGAAGAAGGAGTTGCTATTAGAGCAGGTCACCACTGTTGCCAAATTTTACATGATAGATTAAATTTAAGTGCAACAGCCAGAGCTTCAATTGGTGTCTACAACACCAAAGAAGATATTGATATACTTTGTAAGGCTGTAGAAAATTGTAGGAAAGTTTTTGAGTTAAAATAAATGGATTTAAAACAGTTGTATCAAGATATAATTTTAGAACACGGAAAAAGTCCAAGAAATTTTGGAAAATGTGATAAGTATACTCATCAAGCCAAAGGTTATAATCCGCTATGTGGTGACAAAGTTCAAATTTATTTAAAGCTAAACAATAAAGAAAAAGTTGAAGATTTAACTTTTGAAGGTAGTGGCTGCGCCATATCTATGGCATCTACTTCAATAATGACTGAATTAGTTAAAGGTAAATCTTTAGAAATTGCAAAAAAAATAATTCTTGATTTTCTAAACATGATTAAAAATACTAAAGAAATAAAAACAAAAGAACTTAATGATGATCAAAAAACTATTATAATGTCTCTATCTGGTGTTAAGCAATATCCAATGAGAGTTAAATGTGCAACTTTAGCATGGCATACATTGACATCAGCAATTGAAAAAAATAAAGAGGAAGTAAACACTGAAAAAGTCGAATAATATGAATGATATAAAAAATAAGGTTATTGAAGAGCTTAAAAAAATTTTTGATCCAGAAATTCCTGTAAATATATACGAATTGGGCTTAATTTATAAAGTGGAAGTGGGTGAAAAGAATAAGGTTAATATTGATATGACTTTAACTTCACCAAATTGCCCTGTAGCTGAGAGTTTGCCAAATGAAGTTAAGGAGAATATAATGAAAGTAGAAGGTGTTTCTGATGTAAATCTTAATTTAGTGTGGGAACCACCGTGGGATAAAGATAAAATGTCAGAAGCAGCAAAATTGGAATTAGATTTATGAGTAAACAAGTAATAACCTTAAGTGATAGAGCTGCAAATAGAGTTAAAGAAATTATATCACAAGCTAAGGAACCAATAGTCGGTGTAAGAGTAGGTGTTGCAACAGGTGGCTGTGCCGGCATGTCATATGTAATGGAGTATGCAAAAAAAACTAATCCAAATGATGAAATAATTGAAGATAAAGGTGTCAAAGTTTTAATTGATCCGAAAGCTATAATGTATTTATTAGGAACTGAAATGGATTATAAAAAAGAGGAACTTTCATCTTCATTTGTGTTTAAAAATCCAAACGAGACCGAACGATGTGGATGCGGCGAGTCTTTCAAGGTTTAATTCTATATTGCTGCACAATTAAGAATTGTATATAGTAATAGATATGAGAGACACAAAGCATTTAGGAAAACATGCAAATAAATTAGCTGAACAAGCTAAAGAAAAAGCGTTGTTTAGAACTCAGCGTAAAGCCGTTGAAGCTGGAGCTCACGGAACTTTAGATTACACTATAAAAGAAGGTGTAAATAAAAATAAGATAGCTGACGAAAAAATACTTAAAAGCAAAAAATAATATTAACAACTATAATACATATCGAACTCTATTGGATGTGGAGTGTGTTCGAGTTTGTAAATTTCTTCAAATTTTAAGGCTATATAAGCGTCAATCTGGTCATCGGTAAAAACTCCGCCTTGAGTAAGGAATTTTCTATCTCTATCAAGATTTTCCATTGCTTCTCTTAGAGATCCACAAACAGTGGGAATATTTTTTACTTTATCTTCAGGCATTGCATATAAATCTTCATCTACAGGTTTGCCTGGGTTAATTTTATTTTTTATCCCATCTATTCCTGCCATTAACATAGCAGCAAAAGTTAAATATGGATTACCTGCAGCATCAGGAAATCTTATTTCGCAACGTGCTGCCTTTTTACTTAAGGTTATAGGAATTCTACATGATGCTGATCTATTTCTAGCTGAATAACAAAGTAATACAGGAGCTTCAAAACCAGGTATTAATCTTTTGTAACTATTAGTAGTTGAATTAGAAAAAGCATTTATCGCTTTTGCATGTTTTAAAATTCCACCTATATAATATAAAGCTGTATCAGATAAACCGGCATATTTATTACCAGAAAATAATGCTGTGCTTCCTTTCCATAATGATTGATGTGTGTGCATACCTGAACCATTGTCTCCTTTAACTGGTTTAGGCATAAATGTTGCTGTCTTTCCAAATGAATGAGCTACCATTTGAACGCCGTATTTATAAAGCTGCATGTTGTCAGCTTGATCAGTCAAGGTTCCAAAATACATACCAAGCTCATGTTGGCTTGGAGCTACTTCATGGTGATGCTTTTCAACTTTAATTCCCATATCTTTTAAAGCTTTTAAAAATTCTCCTCTCATATCTTGAGCGCTATCAACAGGGGGAACGGGAAAGTAACCACCTTTGATACCCGGTCTATGTCCCATATTTCCATTTTCGTAGTCCTTTCCCGTATTGTAAGGTCCTTCTGAGCTATCAATTTTAAATCCGGTTTCGTTCATATCATTTTTAAATTTTACATCATCAAATACAAAAAATTCTGCCTCTGGGCCAAAATATGCTTTATCTCCAATGCCTGTTTTTTTAAGATAAGCCTCAGCTTTTTTTGCTATACTTCTAGGATCTCTTTCGTAAGGATCTTTCTTTACAGCATCTAATACATCGCAAAACAAGATAAGTGTGTTATGGGAAGTAAAAGGATCAATAACCTGTCTATCAAGATCAGGTTTTAAAATCATGTCGGATTCATTAATAGCTTTCCAACCAGCTATTGAAGAACCATCAAAGAAAACTCCATCGTTTAACATTTCTTCATCAACCATGCTTCCATCCATAGTTAAATGTTGAAGTTTTCCTCTAGGGTCAGTAAATCGAAGATCGACGTACTCTACCTCTTTTTCTTTCATTAACTTTAAAACTTTACTAGCACTCATTTTTATTCACTTTTTTTTAAAATTTCACGTGTAACCATTTAATAAACTTTAAGGTTGTATCTATACTGATCTAGATGTTTTAATGAATTGATTTTATTATATGTCAGTTATGCAAAACACACATAGGTACAAAGTATTAAAAAATTCCCCAGATTTATGGATAAGAAACTTTCCATGGAAAAGCCATTTAGGTCACAAATATAGTAGAGGTAGAGTGGTTGTATATGGAGGGAAAAGAGAGTTTATTGGAGCTACAATTTTATCTTCTTTAGCTGCTTTAAGAACAGGGACAGGTTCAGTTAAGATTATATGTTCAAAGCAAAGTATACATACTTATTCTGTAAAATTTCCGTCTGTTTTGAAGGGAGAAATTAATAGTATTCACGAATTAAAAAAATTCCTTAAAAAAGAAAAGATTACAGCAATTCTTATAGGACCAGGCGCAGGCTCTAATAGAAAAATAAAAGAAATTACGAAATTAATTCTTAAAAAAATTAAATATGTTGTTTTAGATGCTGATGCATTAACTTGTTTCAAAAATGATCTAAAATCATTATATTCCTTGTTAGATAAAAATAAAATTATTACTCCTCATATAGTTGAATTTCATAAGATTTTTCCAAAGATAAAGAAAAATATTAGTAATATTGAAAAAGTTATAGCGGCAAGAAAATTAATTAAATCAAATATTGTTCTCAAAGGTCCAAATACAACTATTCTTTCTCCTAATAAAAAAATTGTTGTAAATAAACATTCCTCAGCTGAATTAGCGGTAATAGGATCCGGAGATGTTTTAAGTGGCATTATTGTTAGTTTGATAGGAAAAAATAAAATGAAGCCTTTTTCAGCTAGTTGTGCTGCAACTTGGTTACATGGTGATATTGGTAAAAAATATGGTAAAGGATTAATAGCAGAAGATATTGTTGAAGGTATACCAGGAGCACTTAAAAGATTAAAATATGGAAAATTTGCTAAATAAAGAATCAGTAAAAAGAGTTCATGAATTTATAAAGAAGTTCGATCCCAAACTTGAAATTTTAGCTTTGAACACTACCGCAAGAACAGCACAAGATGCAGCAAACTCTTTAAAATGCGAAGTAGGAGCAATTGTTAAAAGTTTATTATTTAAAGCCGAAGATAGTTTCTTGATTTGTTTGATTGCAGGAGATAAGAAATGCTCTTTAAATAAATTAAAAAAAATTTTACAAAAAAAAGATGTTTCAATGGCAAATGCTGAAGAGGTTAAAAAAAAAACTGGTTTTTCAATAGGAGGCGTTTCACCAGTAGCTCATATTTCAAATTTAGAAATTTTAATTGATAAATCTTTAAATAGATTTCAATATATATTTGCTGCAGCAGGACACCCGAACTGTGTATTTAAAATTACATATAGTAAACTAATTGAAATAACCAAAGGACACGAGAAAGAAATATCTGAATGAGAGAAACAAGATCTTTTGATTATTTTTTACTCACTGTTTTAGCATTAATTTGGGCTTCAGCTTTTTTTAATATTAAAATAGCAACATATTCATATGGTCCACTTACTATTGCATTTTTAAGAATTTTTTTAGGAGCAATTCCAGTTATCTTATTATGTTATTTTAAAAAAATTAAAATAGAGGCCTTTTCAAAAGATTGGTATTGGTTTGCAGCTATTGGAATAATAAATTTAGTTATACCTTTTTTTTTAATTGCTTACGGTGTGCAAAAGGTACAAAGCAACTTAGCAGCTATATTAATGGCAAGTACACCTCTAACAGCTTCTGCTCTGGCTCATTTTTTTACTAAAAATGAAAAAATTAATATAACAAAGTCCATCGGATTATTAGTTGGATTCTCTGGGATTGTTTTTTTATTTTCTGATAACATTTTAATTAATGAAAATAATATTTTTTCTGTTTTTTCAATTTTTATAGGATCTTGTTTTTACGTAATAGGTGGTTTGCTTACTTTAAAAATAAGTAATAAAGAAAATGAAAATGTTACCGCCTCAATTTTAATATGGGGAACAATTGTTTTAATGCCAATTTCCTTATTTTTAGAAAAACCTTGGAATTTAGATCCCAGATTAGATTCAACACTTTCTTTAATTTATTTAGGTATTTTTTCAACAGGCGCAGCATGGTTATTAAGGTTTTATATTTTAAAACACAACGGATTAGTCTTTCAAGCTCAAGTCGCATATTTAATACCGATATTTGGAGTAATTTTAGGTTTTTTAATTTTAAATGAAGTAATAACATCAAAGGTAATTATCGCATTGATTACTGTTATAATTGGAATTTATTTTGTAAAAAAAGGAACTAAAATAAAACTTGTGTAATATCTAAATTGCATTTGATATTATATTTTAATTTGATAATAGATTGATCGCGGGCAAGTGGCGGAATTGGTATACGCGCTAGTCTTAGGAACTAGTACCGAAAGGTTTAAGAGTTCGAGTCTCTTCTTGCCCACCAAGTTATATATATGAAAGTAACTGTCGATTCCAAAAAAGGATTAAAAACTAATCTTAAAGTTTTTGTAGATAAAAAAACTATAGAAAAAGAACTTAGTGAAAGATTAAATGAGTTGAGTAAAACAGTAAATATTAAAGGTTTTAGACCTGGAAAAGTACCCGTAGATGTCTTGAAAAGACAATTTGGTAAAGCAATTTACGGCGAAGTTTTGGAAAAAATTTTAAAAGAAACTTCAACAAAAGCTTTAGAAGAAAAAAAAATTAAAGCAGCAGGGCAACCAAAACTTGATCTTAAATCATATGGCGAAGGTAAAGATTTAAATTATACTTTAGAAATTGATGAGCTTCCTTCTGTTAAACTTAAATCTTTAGATAATATTAAATACACAGACTATGAAATCGAAGTTCAAGAAGATGAAATTAAAAAAAGAATAGATAATATAGCTAAAAATCAAAATAATTTTAAAGATAAAAATGAAACTGAGTTTTCAAAAAAGGGAGATATGGTAGCTTTTGATTATAGTGCAACTATTGAAAATAAAAAATTTGATGGAGGAGAAGGAAAAAATACACAAATTATTTTAGGAAAAGATTTATTTATAAAAGGTTTTGATGATCAATTATTAAATATAAAGAAAAACCAAGAAAAACATGTAACTGTTACCTTGCCCGAAAATTATCCTAAAAAAGAATTTGCAAACAAAAAAGCAATTTTTAAATGTAAAATTTTAAATGTAAAAAAACCTGAACCTATTAAAGTAGATGATCAATTTGCTAAAAATCTTGGTGCCAAAGATTTAAAAGATTTAAAATTATTAATATCTAAACAAATTCAGAGTCAATATAAAATGAATTTAGATTCTTTATCAAAAGAAAACGTTCTAAATCAAATTGAACAACTGCACTCAATTGATTTACCAGATAATCTAGTTCAGCAAGAATTATCATTAATTACACAAGGATTAAAAAGCGAAGATATAGAAAAAAATAAAAAAGAAAGTGAAAAAATCGCAAAAAAAAGAATAAAATTAGGTCTTATTTTAAATGAGCTTGGAGAGAAAAATAATTTAAAGGTTGAGGAGCAAGAAATTAAAAATGAAATACAAAAACAAATACAGTCTATGCCAGGCCAACAAAAGCAAGTTTTAGAGTACTATCAAAAAAATCCTTCTGCGGCTGCAAGTTTAAGAGGATCTATATATGAAGAAAAAATTATTAATTTAATAAAAGAAAAATCGAAAAAAACTAAGAAAATCATCTCAATCCAAGAAGCTGAAAAATTAATGGAAGATCATCATAAAGCACATGATCACTTTAAAGAGGAAGAGTCTAAAAAACCAAAAAAAACAGTTAAATCTCCTAAAAAAACGAAAAAAATTAGAAAAAAGTAACCATTAGTTGTATAACTTCAATTTGCTGATTCGTTATGAATGATAAAATTGAAGAACATATGAATAACTTAATCCCAATGGTTGTTGAACAATCAAATAGGGGAGAGAGAGCCTATGACATATACTCTAGATTATTAAAAGAACGTATAATTTTTTTGGTAGGTCCAGTAAATGACAATGTTTCTACTTTAGTAACTGCACAATTATTATTTCTTGAATCAGAAAACCCAAAAAAAGAAATATCTTTTTATATAAATAGTCCTGGCGGGTTAGTAACTTCTGGTTTGGGTATTTATGATACTATGCAATATATTAAACCACCAGTTTCTACATTATGTATTGGGCAAGCATCATCTATGGGATCTTTTTTATTAGCTGCTGGCGAAAAGGGCAAAAGATTTTCATTACCTAATTCAAGAATTATGGTTCATCAACCATCAGCCGGCTACCAAGGGCAAGCAACTGATATTGAAATACATGCAAAAGAGATATTAGCACTGAAAGATAGATTAAATAAAATTTATTCTAAACACACAAAAAAAAATGAGTCAGAAATTAAAAAGGCTCTGGAGAGGGATAATTTTATGACACCATCAGAAGCAAAAGATTTTGGTTTAATCGACGAAGTTGTGGAAAAAAGAACTTGATACACAAGATTTAGTAATAATAATAACTTAAACTTGATAACTTTAGATATTAGTTTAATTTTGATTCAACTGATTCGTTTAACAAATTATGTCTGAAAAAAATAAAAAAAATATATTGTATTGCTCTTTTTGCGGAAAAAGTCAGCACGAAGTAAGAAAATTGATAGCAGGCCCTACAGTATTCATTTGTGATGAATGCGTAGAACTTTGCATGGATATAATTAAAGAAGAAAATAAAGATTCATTTACAAACAATCAGGAAGGAGTTCCTACCCCACAAGAAATTTGTAAGGTGTTAGACGACTATGTAATTGGACAAACTTATGCAAAAGAAGTTTTGTCAGTAGCCGTACACAATCATTATAAAAGATTAAATTATGAGACTAAGAGTAATAAAGATGTGGAATTATCAAAATCAAATATTCTTTTAGTAGGACCTACTGGGTGTGGAAAAACGTTGTTAGCTCAAACATTAGCTAGAATTATAGATGTTCCATTTACAATGGCTGATGCTACAACATTAACCGAGGCTGGATATGTTGGTGAAGATGTTGAAAATATAATTTTAAAATTACTACAGGCCGCAGATTATAATGTGGAGAAAGCACAACGTGGAATAGTTTATATAGATGAAGTTGATAAAATAAGTAGAAAATCAGAAAATCCATCCATTACCAGAGATGTGTCAGGTGAAGGTGTACAACAAGCTTTATTAAAAATAATGGAAGGAACTATAGCAAGCGTTCCTCCTCAAGGTGGAAGAAAACATCCGCAACAAGAATTTTTACAAGTGGATACAACAAATATTTTATTTATTTGTGGAGGAGCTTTTGCAGGACTAGATAAAGTTATTGCAAAAAGAGGTTCAGAAACATCAATTGGATTTGGAGCTAAAGTGAAACATTTTCAAGATCAACAATCAGGAGAGTTGCTTAAAAATTTGGAACCTGAAGATTTAATTAAATATGGGTTAATACCAGAATTTGTTGGTAGAATGCCAATTTTAGCTACACTTAATGAGCTTGATGAAAATTCTTTAGTAAAAATTTTGAAAGAACCAAAAAATTCTCTTATAAAACAATACAAAAGACTTTTTGAATTTGAGAATGTTAAATTAATCTTTAAAGATGAAGCAATTTTAGAAATTGCAAAAAAAGCAATAACCAAAAAGACTGGTGCAAGAGGTCTAAGATCGATCATTGAGTCGTTGTTGTTAAAAACCATGTTTAAGCTTCCAGCATTAGAAGATGTAAATGAAGTTATTATAAATGCATCTGTTGTTAAAAATAACATTGAGCCTATAATTACTCATACCAAGAACAAAAAAATTACCGCAGCCTAAAATATTTCTTGATATATTTCTAATAATACCCATATACTGCTTTATGACAAAAACTGAGTTTTTTCCATGTTTGCCCTTAAGGGATATAGTTGTTTTTCCAGCAATGATAGTACCTTTGTTTGTTGGCCGTGAAAAATCAATAAAAGCATTAAACGAGGTAATGAAAACTAATAAAAAGATAATTTTAGTTACTCAAAAAAATGCAGAAATAGACGACCCCAACGAAGAAAATCTTTATTCTTTTGGATGTGAAAGCAAAATATTACAACTATTAAAATTACCCGACGGAACCGTAAAAGTTTTAGTTGAAGGTATAGATAGGGTAAAAATTTTAGAATGTAATAATGAAAAAGAATTTTTAAGAACTTCGACAGAGGTGATCAAGGATAAAATAGATCCTAAAGCTGATTTACTTTCTTTTTCAATAGCAATGGTAAGAAAATTAGAAAAATTAACTAATTTAAATAAAAAAATTTCATCTGAATTATTAACTAGTTTAAAAGAAAAAAGGGATCCTACTACAATAGCAGACCATATTTCGGGTCAATTAAATATATCAATTCCAGAAAAGCAAAAATTGCTGGAGACATTTGATTTAAAGGAAAGATTAGAAAAATTAATGGATCATATAAATAACGAAATAAATGTTATTGGTGTTGAGAAAAGAATAAGAGGAAGAGTAAAGAATCAAATGGAAAAAACACAAAGAGAATATTATTTAAATGAACAAATGAAGGCTATACAAAAAGAATTGGGAGAAATAGAGGATGGAAAAGATGAAATAGCCAATCTTCAAAAAGCAATTATTAAAGCAAAAATGACAAAGGAAGCTTCAAAAAAATGTTTCTCTGAATTAAAAAAATTAAAAACAATGAGCGCAATGTCCGCAGAGGCTACTGTTGTTAGAAATTATCTCGATTGGATGATAGAGCTTCCTTGGTACAATAAATCAAAAAAATTGGACAGCGTTGATATTAATGATGCTAAGAAAATTTTAGATGAAGACCATTATGGTTTAGATAAAGTAAAAGAAAGAATACTTGAGTATTTAGCCGTTCAAAAAAGAGTAGGAAAGATTAAAGGTGCAATACTATGTCTAGTAGGCCCTCCTGGCGTTGGAAAAACTTCTTTAGGAAAATCCATTGCAAGATCTACAGGTAGAAAATTTGTTCGTATGTCTTTGGGTGGGATAAGAGATGAAGCAGAAATAAGAGGTCATAGAAGAACCTATATAGGATCTCTACCAGGTAAAATTATTCAGCAGATGAAAAAAGCTGGAACAAAAAATCCTCTTTTTTTACTTGATGAAATAGATAAAGTTGGTTCTGACTACAGAGGAGATCCTTCTTCAGCATTATTAGAAGCTTTAGATCCAGAGCAGAATGTAAACTTTAATGATCATTATTTAGAAGTAGACTATGATTTATCTGACGTAATGTTTGTAACAACAGCAAACACACTTAATATTTTACCACCATTATTAGATAGATTAGAAGTAATTAGAATTCCTGGATATACTGAAGATGAAAAAATTAATATAGCTACTAATTATCTTATACCAAAACAAATTAAAGAAAATGGACTTAAAGATAAAGAATTATCTTTAGATCAAGAAATCCTTAAAGATGTTATAAGAAGTTATACCAAGGAATCAGGGGTGAGAAATTTAGAAAGAGAAATTTCAAAACTTGCAAGGAAAACTGTAAAAAATATTTTAGTTGATGCGAATACTAATAAAAAAATTAGTACAAAAAATTTACCTGATTTTTTAGGAGTGCAAAAATTTAAATATGGTGAAATAGAATCTGAAAATAAAGTTGGTATTGTTACTGGTCTTGCATGGACTGAATATGGGGGAGAAATCTTAAAGATAGAGTCTGCAATGATGCCTGGAAAAGGAAAAATGCAAATTACAGGTAAGTTAGGAGATGTTATGCAAGAATCAGTTAAAGCTGCTAAATCATATGTTAGATCAAAATCTTTAGAATTTGGAATCATACCTCCAGTTTTTGAAAAAAAGGATTTTCATATTCATGTACCTGAAGGAGCAACGCCGAAAGATGGCCCTTCTGCTGGTATAGCTATGGTTACATCAATAGTATCATCAATAACTGGTATACCCGTTGATAAAAATATTGCTATGACAGGGGAAGTTACATTAAGAGGACATGTCTTACAAATAGGCGGTCTAAAAGAAAAACTTTTGGCAGCTCATAGAGCAAGAATATCGAAAGTTATAATTCCCGAAGAAAATAAAAAAGATTTGGTAGAGATACCAAAAAATATTTTAGATAATATAGAAATTGTTACTGTTAAAACTGTTGATGAAGTTTTAAAAATGGCACTTACCAAAGATTTAAAGCCAGTTGAATGGATCGAGGTTGAAAATTTAACAAAGTCTAAAAGTGATGAAAAAACATCTACTCTAACCAATTAGAGTATTTTTTATAATTTTCCCTCAGATAAGTAGGCATATTTTTTAAATCTATCTTAGTTAAAGTTTTTTCAGATTTCCATTTAGGTCTTTTTTGATCTACTCCGTGATCATATATAATTTTTTTCTCTGTAATTTTTTTTTTTAAATCTTTTATATTTAAGCCACTTTGCTCAAATTCGTAATGATGTGTATAATTTAACAGTTTTTTTTCAATATCCTCAGCAGATTTAATATTTGTAAAATGCCATCCACCACTATTTATATGGATAATATTATTATATTTTTTCTTTGAAAAGAGCGTGTCTAATCGCCAAAAAGGATATTTTTTATGTTTTAAATCTCTTAACCATTGAGGTGAAATAAATTCCTTTTTTTTACAGGCTTTAGAACCATACCAATTAATTTCCGGATAAAGTAAATTAAATTTATAATAAAACATCTGCTGTTTAAAAATAACAATTTTATTTTCTGCATTTTTAAAGTTAATATTTTCTAGGTTAGGTATTTCATCAATATCGTTTATTATTATCCAATCTTCTGGCTCGGCATCTTTTAAAAAACTTGCAGCCATCTGTCTCTGATAATTATCTCTTTTATAACCATTTAAAACTAATTTTTGACCTCTTAAATCATCTTTATTTTTATCACTTTCGTAAATTTCGAAAAGATCGGGAGGCTGCTTGTCAACAACAATATAAATAATTTTATCTTTAAATTTTGAATATTTTTTAATATCAAAATTAAGTTTTTTAGGTTTTCCATTATGCATATAGGTAGCTTCAGTAATCACAAACTTGCTAATATATTTGTTCATTACGTTTAATCTGAGATCTAAAAGCATCTCTTCATCAAAAAACTGAAAACAATCGTAGATTTTCATATATAATTGAAATTTAAATTTATATAATATAAGCCTTTGCCATACTAATAACATAAAGATCTAATTTTAATAAAGAACAATAATAATTATGCGTAAAAAGATCGTTATAACTGGTGGCCTGGGCTATATAGGGACAGAACTTTGTAAGATATATTCAGGAGTAAGCTGGAATAATCAAATTTTAGTAATAGATAATAGATTTATATCTGAAAGAGTTAATCAATTAAGAAATTGGAATATCGATTTTGTTAATGTAGATATATTAAATAAAAATCTGGTTAACAAATATTGTAAAGATGCAGATGTTGTTCATCATCTTGCTGGAATAACCGATGTACCTAGAGTTAAAAGTGAGAGTAGCGATCACAAGGATGAGAAAATCAGACTGGTAGCTGAAGAAGGTACGCAAAATATAATAGATGCTGTAAGTGATAAATGTAAAATAATTTTCCCCTCAACGCATGTGGTTTATGAGGGAATAGAAAATATCAAAAATGATATCCTTGAAGGAGAAGACACAAAGCCAATACTTTCCTATTCAAGTTCAAAAGCAAATAATGAAAAACAATTAAAAAATTCGGGAAAGAATTATATAATTTTGAGATTAGGTTCAGTTTATGGATACTCTACTGATACAGCGCGTATTGATATAATGCCGAATCTTTTTTCAAAAATCACTTCTCAAAATGGAACTTTAAAACTTTTTGCGGGAGGCAGGCAAATAAAAAGTCTAGTACCTCTTGTAGATGTAGCAAGATGTTTTAAATATATGGAAGAAAGAAACGATATTTCTTCAGAGATATTTAATTTAACCAAAGATACCGTAACAGTAAAAGAAGTTGCTGAAATTTGTAAAAAACATAATCCAAAAATTCTTTTAAAAGAAACTAATGATGAAGTTCCCAATTTAGGATTTTCTTTATCAAATAAAAAGGTTTTAAAAACAGGTTTTAAATTTTTGTACAATTTAGATGAGAGTATTAAAGAAATGGTTTTTAAATGGTCTAAACTAAACATAACAAGAGATTTAGAACATGTTAGAGATGGCGAGAAAGAATTTATAGATAAAAGAGGTAAAATTAGTAATCACGAATTACCTGAACCAGTAAATTTAATAGGACTAATAGATTCTAAAAAAGGTACAACTCGTGCTAACCATTATCATCCAATACAAGAACAAAAATGTATTGTAACCAAAGGTCAATTTATAAGTGTGTATCAAGACTTATTAAATAAAAATTCACCAAAAGTCACACATGTAGTTGATGAAGGTCAACTGATAGTAACTAAACCAAATACAGCGCATGCTATGGTTTTTTCTAAAGACACAGTTTTTTTAAATTTAGTAAGAGGAGAAAGAGAGCATGAAAATTATGGTGTAACACATACTGTAAGACATGTATTGGTAGAAGACGAAGAAAAAGATTTATTATTAAGTTGCTACAAGTTTGAATGTAGATCATGCGGAAATACAAAACTTCAAAGAGCAATTTCTTTAGGATATCAACCTTTAGCAAATAATTTGTTAAATAAAAAAGATGAGAAATGTGAATTATATCCTTTAGAAGTAAATTATTGTAACAAATGTCATAATTGTCAATTATCTGTTTCCGTTAATCCTAAAAAAATGTTTTCAAACTATTTATATACATCTTCAACATCTAAATCATTTAGAGAACATTTTATAAATGCAGCCAAAAAATATATTAAAGAATTTAAATTGAATAAAAATAACTCTTATATAATTGATGTAGGAAGTAATGATGGCGTAGCCTTAAAACCGTTCAAAGATTTAGGATTTAAAAAAATACTTGGAATAGAACCAGCTAAAAATTTGGCAAAATTAGCTAATAAAAATAAAATCAAAACATTCAATGGTTTTTTAAATAAAAAAAGTTTGAGTAAAATTAAAAAAAATTCTAATTTAATTTTAGCATCAAACGTTTTTGCTCATTCTGATAAACTAAAAGAAATGGCAGAATGTATGTTTAAACTATTAAGCAAAAATGGAACAATAATTATAGAAGTTCAATACTTGTTAAACACATTAAAAGATTTAACTTTTGATAATATATATCACGAACATTATAATTATTGGTCATTAACTTCTTTAATTAATTTTTTTAATCAATTTGAAGCTAAAATTTATAGAGCAGAAAGAATAAATACACACGGAGGATCAATACGCGTTTATATTAAAAGAGATAAAAAAGTTAAAATTGAAAAAAGTGTTAAAGAATTAATTAATGAAGAAGAAAAATTTGGAATTAAAAAATTTAAAACTTACCAAGATTTTGCTAAAAAAGTATACAAAATTAGAGATAATATTAGAAAAAATATTATGGAACTTAAAAAAAATAAAAATAAAATAATTGGTTACGGTTCACCAGCTAAAGCAACAACGGCTTTAAACTTTTTTGGAATATCAAATGAAATAGGATGTATAGTTGAAGATAATAGTTTAAAACATGGAAAATATTTACCTGGTATGAAAATTCCTATTGTTTCAAAAGATAAAGTAAAATCAAAACCTGATTATGCTTTAGTATTAGCATGGAATTTTTTTGAAGAAATTAAAAAAAAAAATAGTGATTTAGCTCATAAATTTGTAAGCATTAAAGATTTAGAGAATTAAATTTACTTTACCATTAGCGTATTGTAAAAGCTTGAAAAGATTATAGGGCGCTTAGCTCAGTTGGTAGAGCATCTCGTTTACACCGAGAGGGTCGTAGGTTCGAGTCCTTCAGCGCCCACCATTTTGGGGGTGTAGCTCAGTTGGTTAGAGCGCCTGCCTGTCACGCAGGAGGTCGCGGGTTCGAGTCCCGTCACTCCCGCCAGTTTCCCCCTGTTTTTAGGTTGTTAGTAATTTATTTGTGGCAATCTCGCTGCTACAAGTGTGAAAAAAAAAGTTATATAATCAACAAATTAATGCTTACAGATTTTTTAAAAGATTACTTATCTATTATAATTTTTATATTCGTTGCTCTAGTTATGAGTGTAGGTTTTATAGTATTAAATTTTTTATTTTCCCCAAAAAATCCAGATCCTGAAAAGCTTTCTGCATATGAATGTGGTTTTGAAGCATTTAGTGATTCAAGAATGGAATTCGATGTTAGATTTTATTTAGTAGCAATTTTGTTTATAATTTTTGATTTAGAAATAGCTTTCCTATTTCCTTGGGCTATATCATTAGGAAATATAGGAGCTTTAGGTTTTTGGTCTATGATGATTTTTTTAGCTGTCTTAACAGTTGGTTTTGTTTATGAGTGGAAAAAAGGAGCCTTAGATTGGGATTAATATGATTAGTTTTAATGAAAAAGAAAAAAATATACCTGAGGAATTTAAAAAAATTGCTAAAGATTTTAGTGAAAAAGGATTTATAACAACTTCGACTGATAACTTGATTAATTGGGCACGAACTGGTTCGTTACATTGGATGACTTTTGGTTTGGCATGTTGTGCTGTTGAAATGATGCAAACATCAATGCCTAGGTATGATCTAGAAAGATTTGGAGCTGCCCCAAGAGCATCTCCAAGACAATCTGATGTTATGATCGTAGCTGGAACTTTAACAAATAAAATGGCTGCACCTTTGCGAAAAGTTTATGATCAAATGCCAGAACCTCGATATGTAATATCTATGGGCAGTTGTGCCAATGGAGGAGGGTATTACCACTACTCTTATTCCGTTGTAAGAGGATGCGATCGTATTGTTCCTGTAGATATTTATGTACCAGGTTGTCCACCTTCAGCTGAAGCATTGCTTTACGGAATTTTACAATTACAAAAAAAAATTAGACGAGAAGGTAATTTAGAAAGATAAAATGACAATTACAGTAAATGATATTGAAAAGAGTGTAAATTCTGCATTAACAACTACAATTAAAAAATCTGAAGTTAAGTTTAATCAACTTTTTATTGATGTTGACGTTGAAAATCTTATTTCGGTAATTTTATTTTTGAAAACTAATGAAAAATGTAAATTTAGACAATTAATTGATATTACTGCTGTAGATTTTCCTAAAAATGAAAAAAGATTTCGTTTAGTTTATTTTTTATTAAGTCATGAAAATAATTTGAGAATATTAATTAATACAAATATAAATGAAAAAATTAAACCACCTTCAATTACAAAAATTTTTCCCTCTGCTAATTGGATGGAAAGAGAAGTTTTTGACATGTATGGTATTACTTTTAAAGATCATCCCGATTTAAGAAGAATACTTACTGATTATGGTTTTGAAGGACATCCTCTTAGAAAAGACTTTCCTTTAACTGGTCATACAGAAGTTCGCTATAGTGAAGTCAAGAAAAAGGTAATCTCTGAACCAGTTAAATTAGATCAAGAATATCGTAACTTTGATTTTGAAAGCCCCTGGGAGGGCACAAAATATTTAAAAGAAGAAGTAAACAAGAATAAAGATAAGAATAAATAATGGCTAAACAAACAAAAACCATGAACTTAAATTTTGGACCGCAACATCCAGCTGCCCATGGTGTGCTTAGATTAATTTTAGAACTTGATGGTGAAATTGTAGAAAAAATTGATCCCCACATAGGTTTGCTGCACAGAGGAACTGAAAAACTTATTGAACATAAAACTTATACTCAGGCAGTTCCTTACTTTGATAGACTTGATTATGTAGCTCCAATGAATCAAGAGCATGCTTTTGCGTTAGCAATCGAAAAACTTTTAAACATTGAAGTTCCTATAAGAGGTCAGTTCATAAGAATTTTATTTTGTGAAATTGGTAGAATATTAAGTCATTTGTTAAATATTACTACACAGGCATTAGATGTAGGCGCATTAACCCCTTCACTCTGGGGATTTGAAGAAAGAGAAACTTTAATGACTTTTTATGAAAGAGTTTCTGGTTCTAGACTTCATGCAAATTATTTTAGACCGGGGGGAGTTCACAAAGATTTACCTAGGGGATTAACAGATGATATAATTTTATTTTGCGATAATTTTCCAAAAGTAATAGATGATCTTGAAACTCTTTTAACTGATAATAGAATTTTCAAACAAAGAAATGTTGATATTGGTATAGTAACTAAACAAGAAGCATTAGATCACAGCTTTTCAGGCGTTATGCTAAGGGGTTCCGGAGTTGCTTGGGATTTGCGAAAGTCTCAACCTTATGAATGTTACAGAGATTTTGATTTCAAAATACCCATCGGCAAAAATGGAGATTGCTATGATCGTTATCTTTGCCGAATGGAAGAAATGAGAGAAAGCGTAAAAATTATTAAAGAATGTATAAAAAAAATGCCATCGGGACCCGTTAAATCTATTGATGGAAAAATATCTCCACCAAAAAAAGAGGAACTAAAAAATTCTATGGAAGCTTTAATACACCATTTTAAATTATTTTCAGAAGGTTTTAGGGTTCCCAAAGGTGAAATATATACTGCAGTTGAAGCACCAAAGGGAGAATTCGGAGTTTATCTTATTTCTGACGGCACAAATAAACCATATAAATGCAAGATTAGAGCACCAGGTTTTTCTCACTTACAAGCAATGGACTATTTATTAAAAGGTCACATGTTAGCAGATGTTCCAGCTGTACTAGGGTCATTAGATATAGTTTTTGGAGAAGTAGATAGATGATTAAAAAAATATCTAAATTTCAGCCAGAATCTTTTGAATTTTCAGAGGCTAATTTATTAGAAGCAAAGAATGAAATGAAAAAATATCCAAAAGATAAAAAAGGAAGTGCGGTAATAGCATTGCTATACTTAGTCCAAAAACAAAATGAAAACTGGATACCTTTGCCAGCAGTAAAGTATGTAGCTAAGCTATTAAATTTACCCTATATACAAGTTTATGAAGTTGCAACATTTTACTCAATGTTCAACTTATCTCCTGTAGGAAAGTACTTTGTACAAGTTTGTACAACAACTCCATGTATGATTAGAGGATCCCAAAAAATTAAAAATTTGTGTAGACAACATATTTCTAAAAACCAGAACGAATTATCAGAAAATAAATTATGTTCATGGATGGAAGTCGAATGTTTAGGGGCATGTGTAAACGCTCCTGTTATGCAAGTAAATGAAGATTATTATGAAGATTTAAATGAAAATGAAACAGAAAAAATAATTCAGTCATTACTTAATGATAAATTGCCTTCACCAGGTTCTGTAAAAAATAGAAAAAATACTTCTCCAGAAAACGGAAAAACAACACTTTTAGAGGTTAAAAATGCTTAAAGACGAAGATAGAATTTTTAAAAATTTATACAATGATCTTGGATGGGATATAGAGTCTGCTATAAAACGTGGAGATTGGGAACAAACGAAAAATTTTATATCAAAAGGAAAAGACTGGATAATAAAAGAAATTAAAGACTCTGAATTACGTGGTAGAGGAGGAGCTGGTTTTCCAACAGGATTAAAACTTTCTTTTGCTCCAAAGAATGTTGGATCAAGACCTCACTATCTAGTTATCAATGCAGATGAATCAGAACCTGGAACTTGTAAAGATAGAGATATATTAAGATTCGAACCTCAAAAATTAATAGAAGGATGTTTAGTATCAAGTTATGCTATAAGTGCGCACACTTGCTATATTTATATAAGAGGAGAATATATAAGAGAAGGCCAGCAGTTACAAAAAGCTATAAATCAAGCTTATGAAAAAAATTTTTTGGGAAAAAATGCTTGTGGGTCTGGTTGGGATTTAGATATTTATATACATTATGGTGCCGGCGCATACATTTGTGGAGAAGAGACTGCTTTATTAGAAAGCTTAGAGGGAAAAAAAGGTTTACCAAGACTTAAACCACCTTTTCCCGCTCTTGTTGGTCTTTATGGATGTCCAACCATAGTTAATAATGTAGAAACTATAGCTGTTATTCCTTCTATTCTTAAAAGAGGAGCTAAGTGGTTTTCATCTTTAGGTAAACCAAAAAATACTGGCACCAAAATTTTTTGCATATCTGGAAATGTTAATAATCCATGCAATGTTGAAGAAGAAATGGGCATTCCACTTAAAGATTTAATAGAAAAACATGCAGGAGGTGTAATTGGTGGATGGAATAATCTTCAAGCAGTGATACCAGGAGGATCTTCCATGCCTCTTCTGCCAAAAAACATTTGCGAAACTATTACGATGGATTTCGATTCATTAATTAAAGTAAAAAGCGGTTTAGGAACTGCAGGTATAGTTGTGATTAATAATGATCAAGATATCATTAAATGTATGGCCAGAATCGCAAAATTTTATCAACATGAAAGTTGTGGTCAATGCACTCCATGTAGAGAAGGTACAGGATGGATGCGCAGAATGTTAGACAGAATGGTTAATGGAGAAGCCACATACAAAGAAGTAGATCTTTTGCATGATGTAACTAAACAAATTGAAGGTCATACCATTTGTGCTTTTGGAGAAGGTTCTGCTTGGCCAGTTCAGGGATTACTTCGTCATTTTAAAAAAGAAATAATTAAAAGATGCCATGAAGAACCGTTAATAAAAAAGAAATCTAATATACCTTATCTTATTGACCAACATTTATTGGAGAAAGATAGTGCCTAAAATTACTATAAACAATAAAGAAATAGAATTTGAAGAAGGAACGACAGTTCTCCAAGCATGTGAGTTAGCGGGAGCTGAAATACCAAGATTTTGTTATCATGAAAAACTTTCGATAGCAGGTAACTGTAGAATGTGTTTAGTAGAAATGGAGAAATCACCAAAACCAATAGCTTCTTGTGCTATGCCTGCGGCAGATGGAATGAAAATTAAAACCAATACTGCTTTTGTCGAAAAAGCGAGAAAAGGTGTAATGGAATTTTTATTAGCAAATCATCCATTAGACTGTCCTGTTTGTGACCAGGGAGGAGAATGTGATTTACAAGACCAATCTCTTTTCTATGGATTTGATAGTTCTAGGTACACAGAAAACAAAAGACAAGTTAAAGAAAAATATATGGGGCCATTAATCAAAACCCAAATGACAAGATGTATCCATTGCACAAGGTGTATAAGATTTGCAACTGAAGTTGCGGGAATACCTGAATTAGGCGCCATTGGTAGGGGTGAAGATATGGAGATTACAACTTATCTTGAAAAATCCATGGAGTCTGAACTGTCAGCTAATGTAATAGATCTTTGCCCAGTAGGAGCATTAACTTCAAGACCTTATGCATTTGAGGCGCGCCCATGGGATTTAAAAAAAACAGAGACAATTGATGTAATGGATGCTGTAGGTTCTAATATTAGAGTTGATACCTATGGCTGGGAAGTCAAAAGAATTTTGCCAAGAATAAATGAAGATATAAACGAAGAATGGATATCTGATAAAACTAGATATGCTTGTGACGGTCTTTTAAAACAAAGGTTAGATACACCTTACTTAAGAGAAAATGGAAGACTAATAAAAACTTCATGGGACAAGGCTTTAAAAATCTTAATTAATAAATTTAAGTTACTTAATCCAAATGAGATTGGTGGTTTAATTGGAGATTTAGCTGATTTAGAAATGATTTATAGTTTTAAATTATTTTTTGAAACATGCATAGGATCAAAAAATATAGAATGCAGACAGGATAGAACTTATATTAATCCTTATGAAAGAATAAACTATATATTTAATTCTACAATTAATGGAATTGAAGATTCTGATTTTATTCTTTTAGTAGGAACAAATCCAAGACTAGAAGCTACAATCCTTAATGCAAGGATTAGAAAAGCATACATAAAAAATAAATTAAAAATTTTTTCAATAGGAGATCCTGGAGATTTAACTTATCCGTACCAAAAATTAGAAGCGAACACTAATACAATTAAGGAAATTGTTGCAGGTTCACATGAAATTTCTAATAAAATTAAAAAATCAAAAAAACCAATAGTAATCATAGGAGAATCAGCTTTACATGGAAAAAAGGGCCAATACATTTTTGAAACACTAAAAAATTTTTTACTTATAAACAATTTTATTAAAAAAGATTGGAATGCTTTAAATGTTTTAACACAGCATGCTTCTAGAGTTGGTGCAATGGATATAGGCGCATACAGTATAAATGAAGAAGAAAATTTTTCATTTTTTGACAAACTAGATAACGATGAATTAAAATTTATATATCTTCTTGGAGCTGACAATTTTAATTTTGAAAAAAAAGATAAATTTGTTGTTTATCAAGGTAGTCATGGTGATAAAGGAGCTGAAATGGCAGATATTGTTTTGCCGGGAGCAGCTTATACAGAAAAAAATGGTTTGTTTGTAAATTTAGAAGGTAAATTACAAACTGCCTACAAAGCTTCTTACCCCCCTGGAGATGCACGTGAAGATTGGATTATTTTTAAAAATTTGGCGAATATGATGAAAAAACCTTTTGGTTTCAATAATATTAAACAATTACATGAACTAATTAAAAAAAAGATGCAAACAAGACTTAATTTTAAAGAGGGTAAAAATAATAAAATTGAATTTATTGATGATAATATTTTAGTTAAACCTATTGATTATTACTACACAAATTCTATTGCCAGATCTTCCAAAATCATGAGTGAGTGCAGACAAATATCCAAAAAGTTTTTGTTTACTGGAATTGAAAAGATAAATTAATGACTTATTTAACTACTTTTTTTAATGAGATTTATAAAATAATTTTTTTATTATTGCCAGTTTTGGTTTCTGTTGCTTTAATAGTATGGCTAGATAGAAGAGTTTGGGCTTTTGTTCAAAAAAGAAGAGGCCCAAACGTTGTAGGTCCTTTTGGTTTGCTGCAAACTATGGCAGACGCTTTAAAATATATTTTTAAAGAAATAATTATTCCTGCTAGTGCAGATAAAATAATATTCATTTTGGCTCCAATAATTACTCTTACATTAGCTCTAATAGCTTGGGCAGTTATTCCATTTAGTGAAGAACTTGTCTTGGCAGATATAAATGTAGGCATACTATATTTATTTGCTATTTCATCATTGAGCGTCTATGGAATAATTATGGGTGGGTGGGCTTCTAATTCTAAATACCCTTTTCTTGGAGCAATTAGATCTGCAGCTCAAATGGTTTCATATGAGGTATCAATTGGTATAATAATAATAAATGTTTTAGTTTGCGTAGGATCTCTTAATTTAAATGATATTATAATTGCTCAGGAAAAAGTTTGGTTTATTTTTCCGCTTTTTCCAATGTTTGTTATTTTTTTTATTTCTGCTCTCGCAGAAACAAATCGACCACCTTTTGATTTACCAGAGGCTGAATCTGAATTAGTAGCAGGGTATCAGACTGAATATTCAGGCATGATGTATGCAATGTTTTGGCTAGGAGAATATGCAAATATTTTACTTTTGTGCGCTTTAGGATCAATTCTTTTTTTAGGAGGATGGTTAAGTCCGATTGATATTTATCCTTTTAATGTTTTTCCAGGGGCAATTTGGATGATATTTAAAATACTAATACTTTTTATATTATTTTCTTTGGTGAAGGCAATTGTACCCAGATATCGTTTTGATCAACTCATGAGATTAGGATGGAAAATTTTTCTTCCTTTGTCATTAATTTGGGTTGTTTTTACTTCAAGTTTTTTATTTTTTTTCGATATGTTGCCAACAAAGGGATAAATTGTAAATGAAATTTAACAGAATTATCAAAACAATATTTATGGTAGATTTTGCAACAGGTTTAATGATTGCTATACGAAAAATATTTCAATCAAAAAAAACAATAAATTATCCATTTGAAAAGGGTAAAATAAGTCCAAGATTTAGAGGAGAGCATGCTCTTAGAAGATATCCAAATGGAGAAGAAAGATGTATTGCATGCAAACTTTGCGAAGCAGTCTGTCCCGCTCAAGCAATTACTATTGAATCTGAAATTAGAGACGATGGTAGCAGAAAAACTACAAGATATGATATAGACATGCTAAAATGCATTTACTGCGGCCTTTGCGAAGAGTCTTGTCCTGTAGATGCCATAGTTCAAGGGCCTAATTTTGAATTTTCTACGGAAACTAGAGAAGAACTTTACTACAATAAACAAAAACTTTTAGAAAATGGAGACAGGTGGGAAACTGCTTTAGCTGAAAATATTAAAGCAGACTTACCTTTTAGATAAATGTTGGCTCATTCTTTGTTTTTTTATTTTTTTTCAACAATAACTGTACTATCTGCTGTTATGGTTATTTTCTCTAGAAATACAGTTTATTCAGTATTTTTTCTCATATTAGTTTTTGTAACTGTGTCAGTACTTTTTATAATGATAGGGGCTGAATTTTTAGGAATGATTATGCTCATAGTTTATGTAGGAGCAGTTGCAGTTCTATTTTTGTTTGTTGTAATGATGTTAAATATAGTTGAACAAGTAATAAAACGGCCAAGCAGAAAAGGTTTCATTAACAACATATCTGTAGGAGCTATTGTTGGAGGAATTATATTTTTAGAACTATTAGTCGCAATAGGTGGTTGGAAATATAAAGGTGGTTTTATTCCGCTATCAATGGATAAAAATTATTTAGAAATAAGTAATACTCAACAGTTAGGTAATATTTTGTACACAGATTATATTTACCTTTTTCAAGTAGCCGGAATGATTCTGTTAGTTGCAATGATTGGTGCTATAACACTTACTTTCCAAAAAAAACCCAACGTAAAAAGGCAAAGTTATACTGAACAGATACAAAGAGAAAAATCAAGTGCAGTTTCTTTAGTAGATGTTGAAAGTGATAAAGGAGTGAAATTAGATGACTGAAATAAGTTTAGGACATTATTTAACTTTGGCAGCCATCATCTTTTCTCTTGGAATACTTGGAATATTTTTGAACAGAAAAAATGTTATTATTATTTTAATGTCCATAGAACTTATTCTTTTGGCAGTAAATATAAATTTAGTTTCTTTTTCGATTTATTTACAAGATTTGGTTGGGCAAGTATTTACAATGTTTATTTTGACCGTCGCTGCAGCAGAGGCCTCAGTGGGTTTAGCAATAATTGTTATATATTACAAAAATAAAGGATCAATTAACGTGGAACAAATTAGTTCTTTGAAAGGTTAATATGGAATATGCAATTATATTTCTACCTTTAATAGGTTCAATTATCTCTGGTTTTTTTGGAAAAAAATTGGGTGATAATTATAGTCAAATCCTCACTAGTTTATTTGTTGGAATTTCAGCAATTTTATCATTATTTATTTTTTATGAGGTGCTAACTCAGAACTATTCAAACAATAAGTCAATTTATACATGGATTAGTTCTGGTAACTTTCATGTTAATTGGTCCATTAATATAGATCCATTAACTTCAGTTATGTTAGTTGTTGTAAGTTTAATATCAACAATTATTCACGTATATTCAATTGGTTACATGTCTCATGACAAGCATAAACCAAGGTTTATGGCCTATTTGTCATTATTTACTTTTGCGATGTTAACTTTAATAACAGCTGACAATTTTCTACAATTATTTTTTGGATGGGAAGGAGTAGGGTTGTGCTCATATTTATTAATAGGCTTTTGGTATAAAAAACCTGCAGCAAATGCCGCTGCGATTAAAGCATTTATAGTAAATAGAGTAGGAGATTTTGGTTTTGCTATAGGTATCTTTTTAATTTTCTTTTATTACGGCACAGTTAATTACAATGAAGTTTTTGATCAAACCGGACTTTTAAAAGAAAAAGAAATTATTTTTTTAGGTATAGAAGTTAATTTAATCACATTAATATGCCTGTTGCTTTTTATCGGAGCTATGGGAAAATCTGCTCAAATTTTATTACATACATGGCTGCCCGATGCTATGGAAGGACCAACACCAGTTTCAGCTTTAATTCATGCTGCAACAATGGTAACTGCTGGGGTTTTTTTAGTGGTAAGATGTTCACCTTTATTTGAGTATTCTGAAGTTGCTCTTAATGTTGTAGCTATTATAGGAATGGTTACAGCATTTTTTGCTGCAACTGTAGCACTAGTTCAAAATGATATTAAAAAAATTGTTGCTTATTCAACTTGCAGTCAATTAGGCTATATGTTTTTTGCTGCAGGAATAGGCGCTTATCATGTAGCTATATTTCACCTTTTTACACATGCTTTTTTTAAAGCTTTATTATTTCTTGGTTCTGGGTGTGTAATCCATTCATTTAACGATGAACAGGATATTAGATCAATGGGAGGAGTTTGGAAAAAAATACCAATGACCTATGCATTAATGTTAATAGGGACTTTAGCTCTAACAGGGTTTCCATTTTTATCAGGATATTATTCAAAGGATGCTATTATTGAATTTGCTTATTTGAAAGGCAGTACCATTGGTTACTATGTTGCTGGTGTAGGAATTTTAACTGCATTGCTTACGGCTGTATATTCTTGGAGGTTAATATTTAAAACATTTCACGGAAAATATAATAATAAGAAAAATCAGTTTAGTTCAATTAAAGAGTCCTCGCTAATAATGATAATACCTTCTTGTCTGTTAGCTATAGGAGCTATTTTATCAGGAGTTATATTTAAAGAAATATTTATTGGTAACGACACATTATTTTGGGGAAATTCAATTTTATTTTTAAATTTAATTACTCACGAACATCCACCAACTTGGCTGATCACATTAACACCATTACTTGTTATTTCTGCAATTCCATTGGCTTATTATCTATTTATAAAAAATTTATTGATTTTGAGAATTTTTATTCAAAAAAATCAATTTTTATATAATTTTTTAATAAACAAATGGTACTTTGATGAATTATATAATTTTATTTTCGTTGAACCTGCAAAAAAAGTAGGATTATTTTTTTGGAAAAGAGGAGATGTTAATATAATAGATCGTTATGGTCCAGATGGACTTTCAAAAATAGTTAAAATTATATCTGATAAAGCTGTTAATTTTCAGACCGGCTACCTATATCATTATGCTTTTGTGATGCTTATCGGTTTTTCTGTATTACTTACTTACCTAATTTTATACTAAATGAATTTTCCTATTTTATCCGCAATAATATTTATTCCTTTAATAGGCGCTCTTTTTATTTTTATTACTAGAGGTTCGCAAAAAAATGTTGAAAAAAATTCTAAATATGTTGCAATTTTTTCTTCATTAACAAATTTTTTACTTTCAGTTTTTCTTTGGTTTTCTTTTGATATGACAACTTCAAATTTTCAATTTGTTGAAAAAAAAATATGGATGGAAGGATTTATAAATTTTCAATTAGGGATAGATGGCATTTCTATTTTATTTATATTGTTAACTACCTTTATAGCACCCATATGTATTTTCTCTGGAATTCAAAGCATTAAATTTAAGTTAAAAGAATTCTTAATTGCAATACTTGTAATGGAAACTTTAATGCTAGGAGTATTTTGTTCACTAGATCTTGTAATTTTTTATTTATTTTTTGAAGGTGGGCTTATACCGATGTTTTTGATTATTGGTATTTGGGGCGGACCTAAAAGAGTGTATTCGGCCTTTAAATTTTTCTTGTTTACGTTACTTGGTTCAGTATTAATGTTAATTGCAATTATCTCTATTTATTGGATTACGGGAACAACTGATGTAATTAAATTATTGGATTCAAAAATTATTCAAGAATATCAATATTTACTTTGGTTAGCTTTTTTTAGTTCATTTGCTGTTAAATTGCCTATGTGGCCTGTTCATACATGGTTGCCTGATGCACATGTAGAAGCACCTACGGCAGGATCAGTTATATTAGCCGCAATACTTTTAAAGATGGCGGGATATGGTTTTATTCGCTTTTCATTAGGCTTATTCCCTGTAGCATCAGACTATTTTGCACCACTTATTTTTACATTAAGCATTGTAGCAATAATTTACACATCGCTAGTAGCTCTTATGCAGGATGATATGAAAAAATTAATTGCTTATTCCTCTGTTGCTCATATGGGATTTGTTACAATAGGTATTTTTTCATTAACCAAGCAAGGATTAGAAGGAAGTATAATTCAGATGATAAGTCATGGTCTAATATCAGCGGCGTTATTTTTGTGCGTCGGGGTTGTTTATGACAGATATCACTCACGAATGATTTCATCTTATGGGGGTCTAGTCAATATAATGCCAAAATATGCTCTAGTATTTATGATTTTTACTTTAGCAGCTTTGGGATTACCTGGAACAAGTGGTTTTGTGGGAGAGTTTTTAGTATTGGTTGGTATATTTCAAATTAATGTTTTGGTAGCTATTTTAGCGAGTTTAGGAGTCATATTAGCGGCCGCTTATATGCTTTGGTTATATCGTAGGGTAATTTTTGGTAAATTAGCAAGTGCAGAAATTAAAGAGATGAAAGATTTAAATACAACAGAAATTTATGTTTTTGCTTCGCTAGCCTTTTTAATTCTTTTTTTTGGCGTATATCCCGAACCATTATTTGAAACAGTTAATATTTCAGTAAATAATCTAATTACTAATTATCAAGATAATTTAAATTTTCATTTAGCTCTCAAAAACAATTAAATGCAGACAATAATATATATATTACCAGAACTATTTTTATCTTTAGCAATTATGTCTTTATTAATGGTAGGAGTGTTTGTAAAAAAAGGTTCCAAAATAGTAAATTTATTTTCAATATTAAGTTTAATTCTTTTAATTGCACTAATATTAAATCAATCCGATACAACAATTAAAATTTTTAATGGAAGCTATATAATAGATAATTTGTCAATTTTTATGAAAGTTCTAACTTTAATATTTTGCTTTTTTGTTCTATTGGCATCTAGAGATTACGTTAAAAATACAAATATAGATAAAATGGAATATCCCATAATTATTTTAACATCAACTCTTGGTATGTTTTTAATGATCAGCTCATATGATTTAATAATTTTTTATCTTGGTTTAGAATTGCAATCATTAAGTTTATATATTTTGGCAGCATTTAACAGAGAAGATGCAAAATCAAATGAAGCGGGTTTAAAATATTTTGTTTTAAGTGCACTTGCTTCTGGACTTTTACTTTATGGTTCTTCATTAATATATGGATTTACAGGATCTACAAACTTTGAGGTTATTGCTGCAAATCTTAAAGAAGCGCAAGTAGGTGCTGTCTTCGGAATTGTTTTTATTATTGTTGGTTTAGCTTTTAAAGTTTCTCTTGTTCCTTTCCACATGTGGACACCCGATGTATATGAAGGAGCGCCAACTTCAGTTACTAGTTTTTTTGCATTAATTCCTAAAATTGCCGCTATTACTGTTTTTATAAGATTTATGTATGTGCCTTTTGTAAATTTAATTGACCAGTGGCAAATAATAATTTTGTTTTTATCTATAGCCTCAATGATTTTAGGAGCAGTTGCTGCAATAGGACAAACTAATATTAAGAGGTTGATGGCGTATAGCACTATAGGACATATGGGTTATGCTTTGGCAGGTTTAGCGGTAGGCACAAATCAGGGGATTCAAAGCACAATTATTTACTTAACTATTTATTTAGCAATGAACCTCGGGGCATTTAGCTGCATTTTCATGATGAAAAGAGAAAATGTTTTTTATGAGAATATTAATGATTTATCTGGCTTATCCAAGAATCATCCTATGTTGGCTTTTAGTTTTTTGATTATACTTTTTTCCTTGGCTGGGATACCTCCATTAGCAGGTTTTTTTGCTAAGTTTTATATATTTATGTCAGTTATAGAGGCAGAAATGTATGCGCTGGCAATTATTGGACTTATCACAACAGTCATATCAGCTTTTTATTATTTACGAATTATAAAAATAATATATTTTGACAAATCTAAAAAACCTTTTGATACAAGTTATGATTGGGGTCTTAAAAGTTCGTTAATTTTATCCAGCATACTAGTTTTGATATATTTTATTTATCCATCAATACTAACCAACGCGGTCTCTGCAATTATAATTTACTAATGAAATTTGAAATTTTAAAGTTTAAAAGCGTAACAAGCACAAATGATATTGCAGTCAATTTAATTAAAGAAAAAAAAAAATTATCTGGATGTATATACGCGGATTTGCAAACCAAAGGAAGAGGATCTAAAGGTAGAGAATGGATTTCAGAATTAGGAAATTTATTTGGAACAATTTTTTTTCAGTTGAGAACTAAATATCCACCATTTAATGAGTTTTCCATGGTTAATCCAGTTATTATTTCCGAAGTAATTAAAAAAAATTGTAATAAAGAAATATCATTTAAGTACCCAAACGATATATTCATGAATAAAAAAAAAATCTGTGGGATTTTACAAGAAGTAATTTCACATGATAGTAATAAATTTTTGATAATAGGAATAGGAGTTAATATAATCTCGAATCCTAAAGTTAATAATTTTTATAAAACCACAAGTATTTTACATGAAACTGATAAAAAATTAGAAGTAAAGGAATTAATAAGTCAACTAGTTAATGCTTACGAAAATTTTTTTAATAATTTAGAAACATACAATTTTAAAAGCTATAAAAATAAAATTGAACTAATGTCAATAAAATAAAACATATGAATATTTTAATTGGAGATATAGGCAATACAAGTACAAAATTATGTTTGATTGAATATAAATCATTCAAAATAAAGAAATTAATATATTTTAAAAGTAAAAAAATTTTATCAAATATTTTTTTAAAAAAAATTTTAAAAAAAATGATTAAAAAGCATCCCATTAAAAGAGTTGCCTTATTTTCTAGCGTAGTTCCAAAATACAAATATATAATAAAAAATTTCCTAAAAAAATTTTATAAAATTAAATTGAGAGAAATTAAAGAAAACAAGATAAATAAAGTAATAAAAATTAATATAAAAAATAAAAAACAAGTTGGATCTGATAGAATAGCAAATGCTGTAGGAGTATTTAAAATTTATAAATCTAATTGTATTGTTTTAGACTTTGGTACAGCTACAACTTTTGATGTTATTACAAAGGAAGGAATTTATAATGGGGGAATAATAGCTCCTGGAGTTAGCCTTTCGTTAAATAGTTTAGTAAAGTCAGCAGATCAAATACCTGTTTTTTCATTGAAAAAACCGAAAAAAATTGTAGGAAAAAATACGATAGAAGCTTTACGTTCAGGTTTTTTCTGGGGCTATACTGGCTTAATAAATAATATTATTTCTAAAATTGAGAAAGAAACTTCAAAAAAATATAAAATTATTTTTACAGGCGGTTATGCTGACTTATTTAAAACTACTATTATGAGGTCTTTTAAGATAGATAAGAATATTACAATAAAAGGTATAATTGAAATTTTTAAAAAAAATCAAAGATATTTAATTAAATGAAAAAAGAAGAATTTATTTTTTGTCCATTAGGAGGTTCTGGTGAAATAGGAATGAACATGAACTTATTTGCCTATGGTAAACCTGAAAATAGAAAATGGATTATAGTTGATATTGGAGTTACATTTGCAGATGATACTATTCCAGGTATAGATTTAATTTATCCTGATCCTGGGTTTATAGTTGATAAAAAAAATGATTTAATTGGATTAGTGCTTACACATGCTCATGAAGATCATATAGGAGCTATTGCACATATATGGCCAAAGCTACTTTGTAATATTTATGCTACTCCTTTCACAAGTGTTTTAATTCAAGAAAAATTTAAGGAAAAAAAAATTGATATAGGGAATAAATTAAAAATTGTTGAATTAAATGGGAAAGTGGAATTGGGACCTTTCAAAATTGAATTTGTAACTCTCACACATTCAATACTAGAACCTAATGGTTTAAAAATAGAAACTCCAGTCGGTACTGTTTTGCACACGGGTGATTGGAAAATTGATCCTAACCCTTTAATTGGTGAAGCAATAAATCAAAAAAAATTGAAACAGATCGGTGAACAAGGAGTATTAGCAATGATTTGTGATTCAACTAATGTATTTAGTCCTGGTAGGGCTGGTTCTGAGCTAGATGTTAGAAATAGCTTATTAAAAATAATGGAAAATAAACAAAAAAGAATAATAGTAACGTCCTTTGCTTCAAATGTCGCAAGAATGGAAAGTATTTTTTATTGTGCTGAAAAAATAGGAAGAAAAATATCATTAGTAGGTAGATCTATGCATAGAATTTATAAAGCTGCTAGACAATGTGGCTATCTAAATAATCTAATTGAACCAATCGATCCTCGGGAAGCAAAAAAAATTTCAAAAAATAAAATTGTTTATCTCTGCACCGGAAGTCAGGGAGAACCAAGTGGTGCAATGATGCGTATTTCGAATTATATACACCCAGATGTTTTTATTGAATCAGGTGATACAGTAATTTTTTCATCTAAAATTATACCTGGTAATGAGAAAAAGTTATATAAATTACATAATCAATTGGTTAAAAATGGTATTGATGTCATTTCAGAAGAAAGTGAATTTGTACATGTATCAGGCCATCCTAATAGAGATGATTTAAAGGACATGTATAATTGGATTAAACCAAAATCTATTATTCCTGTACACGGTGAACATAGACATATGCTGGAGCACATTAATTTTGCAAAAGAGATGCAGGTTCCGTATCCTGTTAAAGTAGAAAATGGAGATATAGTGCAATTGTATCCAGGTGAAAAACCACAAATAATCGACAAAGCACCTTCTGGCAGAATTTATGTGGATGGTAATATTGGAGTTGGAGAAGAATCTCAATCAATTAAAGATAGAAGAAATTTATCTCATAACGGATTTTTAGAAATTACAATAATTGTGAATGATATTGGCACAATAGTAAAAAAACCAATTATTTCTTTTAAAGGCATTCCTAATAATGGAGAAAATAGTGATTTTATTTTTGATTTAGAAGATAAAATTCAAGATGTATGTAAAACATTTTCTTTAAAAAACCCAAACCAAGAACAAAATTTAATAGATGCATTAAAAACCAATTGTAGAAAAACTGTAAAAGAAAAAACTGGAAAAAGGCCATACACAAACGTAAATTTAGTAAAAATTTAAAATAAATATGCATATTTCAAAACTATTTATACCACTGTTAAAAGAAACACCTTCAGAGGCTAAGATAAAATCTCATCAGTTAATGCTTAGAGCCGGGATGATCAAGCAATCATCTACAGGAATCTATTCATGGCTTCCGCTTGGATTTAAAATTATGAAAAAAATAGAACAAATTGTTAGAGAAGAACAAGACAAGATAGGTGCCCAAGAATTATTGATGCCAACTATACAATCAGCAGAAATATGGAAAGAAAGTGGAAGATATGAAGATTATGGTGAAGAAATGTTAAGAATAAAAGACCGCCAAGGAAAAGAATTGCTTTATGGACCCACTAACGAAGAACTAATAACTGAAATTTTTAGAGCTAGTATAAAATCTTACAAGTCACTGCCTCAAATATTATATCATATACAATGGAAATTTCGTGACGAACTTAGACCAAGATTTGGTGTTATGAGATGTAAAGAATTTTTTATGAAAGATGCCTACTCTTTTGATTTGAGCGATGAAAAAGCAAAAATATCATATAATAAAATGTTTTTTGCTTATTTAAATACATTTAAAAGACTGGGGTTAACAGCAATCCCAATGGCAGCTGAAACCGGACCAATTGGAGGAGATCTTTCGCACGAGTTTGTAATTTTAGCTGATACGGGAGAGAGTAAAATTTATTCTGACAAAAGAATATTTGATATTGATATTACAAGTCATAATGATTCTGAAAAATCAATTAAAGATTTAAGAAAAAAATATGATGAATACTATGCTGTTACTGATGATAAATTTAGAAAAGAAGATTTTGAAAAAAAAGTAAAGAAAGAAAATCAATTAATGACAAAAGGAATAGAGGTAGGCCATATTTTTTATTTTGGAGACAAATATTCAAAGCCGCTAAAATGTTCAGTTGATTTACAGGATGGAAAAAAGATCGACGTAAAAATGGGATCTTATGGAATTGGAGTTTCAAGGCTAGTTGGAGCTATTATTGAAGCTAAATTTAATAATAATATAATGAAATGGCCAGAATCAGTTTCACCTTTTGATGTTGCTTTAATCCCTAGTTTACAAAAAAATGATAAATCAAATTTATTAAAGGCTGAGAAAATATACAAATCATTAAAAGAGAGTAACATAGATGTTTTGATAGATGATACAGACGAACACTTATCAGCAAAATTTAAAAAATTTGATTTAATAGGAATTCCTTATCAAATAATTATAGGAACAAAATCGACTAATGATAAATTTGAATTTAAAGAAGTTAATGGCAAAACGGAAACCTTATCTTTGAGTGAAATTAAAGATAAATTACTTAAAAAAAGAAATTTAAATTGATTTCAAAAATTGAACGAACAATAGCATTTAGATACTTAAGACCTAAAAAAAAAGAAGGTTTTTTAAAAGTAATTTCCATATTTTCTTTTACAGGTATAGCTCTAGGTGTAGCTATTTTAATTATAGTGATGTCAGTTATGGATGGGTTTAGAGCTGAATTAATTAGCAAAATATTGGGTTTTAATCCTCATATAATAGTCAAACCGTATGAAAGAAAAATTGAAAAAAATGATTTAAGTAAACTTAATATCCTAAATGAGAATATAACACGAACAACATTTACTTTTAGTGGCCAGGGAATTTTAATTAATAAAGAATATACAACCGGAATACTTGTAAGATCTTATCTTGAAAATGATATTCATAAAATCTCTTTGATAAGAGATGGTATTATAGACGGCTCATTATCTAACTTTAAAGAGAAAACTATATCCATAGGCAAGGAGCTAGCTATATCTTTAAATTTAGTAGTTGGAGATGAAATTACTTTAATGTCTACATCTAACCTTCAAACGCCATTTGGAAATCTTCCTTTACAAGAAAAATTTATGATTTCATCGGTATACAGCACAGGTTTAGCCGAATTTGATCAAAATGTTATTTTTATGTCATTCAAAGATGCTAATTCTTTGTTTGAACTAACTGATAAAGATTTAAATTTAGAAATATTTCTGAAAAAACCAGGTAAAGTTGAACCAATAAAAGAAGAAATACAAAAAATATTTAATGATTATTATGTTTATTCATGGGCAGATCTAAACAAATCTTTTTTTGGCGCTCTTAAAGTAGAAAGAAATGTTATGTTTATAATTTTAACTTTAATTATAATAGTAGCAGCGTTTAACATAATTTCAGGATTAACAATTTTAGTAAAAAATAAAACAAAAGAGATAGCTATATTAAGGACTATAGGTGTTAGTAAAAAATCTATCGCAAAAATTTTTTTTCTTACAGGTTTTTCAATAGGTATGTTAGCAACTATAACAGGCGTAATCATTGGAGTTTTGTTTTCTTATTATGTAGAAGAAATTAGAGTTTTAATTACTTCAATTTTTGATATTAAATTATTTCCAGAAGAAATATATTTTTTAAGCCAAATACCTTCTGAGATTAACTTAGGTTATATTTTTGTTATCTCATTTTTTTCATTGTTAATTACTTTTTTTGCTACAATTTTTCCCTCATTATCTGCAGCAAAACTTGATCCAATAGAGGCCTTAAAATATGAATAAAGAAGTTATTAGACTATCTAAAATATCAAAAAAATATATCAGGGCAAACAAAGATATTGTTGTTTTAAAAAATATTAATTTAAAAATTAACGCCGGGGAGTTAATTTCTTTAACGGGACCTTCAGGGTCAGGTAAATCTACTTTGTTACATATAATTGCTCTGCTTGATCAACCTACCACAGGTGAAGTTTACTTTAACAAAAATAACTTTTCCAAATCTAATGACGAGGGACGAGATTTTGTTAGGAAGAAAGGAATTTCAATTATATATCAGCAAAATAATTTATTAAGCGATTTCACAGCATTAGAAAATGTAATTATCCCATTAGTTAACAACGGATATTCATGGTTAGAGTCTTCAAAAAAGGCCACAAACATTTTAACTTTAGTAAACTTATCAAATCGAATTAATCATTTCCCCAGTGAATTATCAGGCGGAGAACAACAAAGAGTTGCAATAGCGAGGGCATTGATTACTGAACCACAATTAATTTTAGCAGATGAGCCAACTGGTAGTTTAGATAGAAAAACAGCAAATGAAATATTTTCATTATTTTTAAAACTTAAATCGAAAAAACATGCAATATTATATGCAACTCATAATAGAGAATTATCAAATAGAGCAGACTATAAGTTAAATATTTTAGATGGTAATGTAGTAAAAAAAAATGAACGAAGTTCTTAAAAAAGAGTTTAATCATTTAAAAATTCATACACAATACTCAATTTGCGAAGGAGCTTTGAGAACTGCTGATTTAGCTTCTTACTGTAAAGATAATAAAATAAAGGCAGTTGGTTTATGTGATTCAAATAATTTGTGTGGCGCTTTAGAATTTTCTGAATCGTTGGCTAAATCAAAAACGCAACCAATAATTGGTACACAAATAAACATTAAGTATAAAGATCATATGGGCAAAATACCATTATTTGCTAAAGATCTGATTGGTTATAAAAATTTAGTAAAACTTTCCTCAAAATCTTTTTTAGAAATAAAAAATGATGAAGAACCACATTGCAAAATAGAAGATATAGAAAAAAATTATAAAGGACTTATTTTATTATCAGGATCATTTGATGGCTTGTTTGGAAGATTATTTTTTAAAAATCTTACAGATGAAATCTTTTTACTGTTTAATAATATAAAATCAATTTTCAAAGATAACTTTTATTTAGAAATTCAAAGACATAATGATAAAGGAGAGAAATTATTTGAAAATTTCCTGCTTAATGCATCATCTAAACTAGAAATCCCAACAATTGCTACACACGAAGTCTTTTACCTTGACCAAGATATGTTCGAGGCGCATGACGCATACCTGTGTGTTGGTGAAAAAACTTATGTAAATGTAAAAGATAGAAGAAAATATTCTGACCAACACTACTTAAAAAGTTCTGATGAGATGTACAATTTATTTAAAGATTTACCAGACGCTTTAAAAAATAATGAGAATTTTCCTTTAAGGATTTCTTATAGACCAACTAGTTCTGCACCAGTTTTGCCTAATATACAAACTAGTAAAATTAAAAATGTTGATGAACTATTAGCAAAAGAATCTATGTCTGGATTAAAAGAAAGGCTAGAAGATTATGTTTTTCCAGAAAAAAAGGAAAAAAATTTAAGTGATATTAAAAAAATTTATACAGAAAGACTTAATCATGAAATAAATATTATTTCTAAAATGAAATATTCAAGTTATTTTCTTATAGTCTCAGATTATATAAAATGGGCAAAAAAAAATAATATTCCAGTTGGTCCAGGAAGAGGCTCAGGAGCTGGATCTTTAGTTGCTTGGGCTTTATCAATTACAGATATTGACCCAATAAAATTTGATTTAATTTTTGAAAGATTTTTAAATCCTGATCGAATTTCTATGCCAGATTTTGATATAGATTTTTGTGAAGAGAAAAGAGATAAAGTATTTAAATATTTAAAAGAGAAGTATGGAAAAGGTGTAGCCCATATAATTACATTCGGTAAGCTTAAAGCTAGAATGGCCTTTCGTGATATTGGTAGAGTTTTGGGTTTGCCTTACGGGTATGTTGATACACTTTGCAAAATGATTCCCTTTGATCCATCACGTCCATTAGATTTAGAAAAGGCAATTGCTCAAGAGCCTAGAATTAGAAAAGAAGAAGATAAAGATCCTAGGGTAAAAAAACTTGTAGAAATATCTAAAAAATTGGAAAATTTAAACAGAAACATGGCTACTCATGCTGCCGGAGTCGTAATTCCAGAAGAAAATTTAGCAGAATTTGTTCCTTTATATAAAGACTCATCATCTAATTCACTTTTGCCATCAACACAATTTGATATGTATGCCTCGGAAAGTGCAGGTCTGGTTAAATTTGATTTACTTGGTTTAAAAACTTTGACCGTTATAAATAAAACTCTAACTTTTTTAAAAGAAAAAAATATTAAATTAGATATTAGAAAAATTAAGCTTGATGATCCAGAAATTTTCAAACTTTTAAGTTCTGGACACACTGTTGGTTTATTTCAGTTGGAAAGTGCTGGCATGCGAGATGCTTTAGTAAATATGAAGCCTAATAAGTTTGAAGATATTATTGCATTAGTAGCTTTATATAGACCAGGTCCAATGGCAAACATACCAATTTATAATCAATGTAAACATGGAGATAGAGAACCAGATTATTTACATCCAAAAATAAAAAAAATTTTAGAACCAACTTACGGTGTAATTATTTATCAAGAACAAGTTATGCAAATAGCACAAGTTCTATCGGGATTTACAGCTGGTGAAGCTGATATTTTAAGACGAGCAATGGGAAAAAAGAAAAGAAAAGAATTAGAAAAACAAAAAGAAAGATTTGTTAACGGTGCTATTAAGAATGGTATAACAAAAGAAACTGCTATTTTTATATTTAGAAAAATTGAACCATTTGCGGAATACGGTTTTAATAAAAGTCACGCAGCTGCATATGCTATGATTGCCTACCAAACAGCCTATCTAAAAACTTATTACCCAAATGAATTTATAGCAGCTTCTATGTCAAACGAACTTTCCAATACAGATAAACTAAGTGAATTTTTTGAAGAATTAAAAAGATTAAAAATAGAAGTTAAAAAACCTTGCATAAATGAATGCTTTGCTGATTTTATACCATCAGAAGGTACATTATATTATGCTTTAGCCGCTATTAAAAATGTAGGTCATGATGCGATTTTCCAATTAGTAGAAGAAAGAAAAAAAAATGGAAAATTTACTTCTATAAGTGATTTTGTTAATCGAGTTAATCCAAAAAATATTAATAAACTTCAACTTGAGGGTTTAGTTAAAGCCGGCACTTTTGATAATATATTTAAAAATAGAAAGGTTCTTTACAATAATATTCCAAATATTATTCAAAATTCTAAAACAATATTTGATAACAAGGTTCAGAATCAGACAAGTTTATTTTCTGAAGACACCCAAAAGATTTCTTACTTGATGCAAGATAAAGACAATTTAGACTGGGAAACGAATGAAACATTATCAAAAGAATTTGAATCAGTTGGATTTTATATATCAAATCATCCATTAAAAAATTATGAAGCAATCTTAGGACAACACAAAGTTAAATCTTTTAAAGAGTTTGAAAATGCTGTTGAATCTGAAGCGTTTATTTCTGGAACTCTGATGTCAATAAAAGAAAAAAAAACAATAAAAGGAAATTCTTTTGCTATAGTTAAATTTAGTGATTTAAGTAAAGTATATGAGCTTTTTCTTTTTTCAGAAGTTCTTGAATCAAATAGAAAATTTTTAGTAGAAGGAAAGTCTTTTTTATTGACTGTTATTAAAGATAAAGAGAACCAAGAAAATAGATTTAGAAGAATTAATGTTAGAAAAATAGTCAGTTTAGATCAAGTCGCACAACTTAAATATGAAAATGTTGAGATACAAGTTAGTAATTTGGAAGAGGAAAATCTAAAGAAATTAAACGAAATTATAAAACAAGAAGGTAATTCTAAAATTCATATTTGTATTAAAGAAAAAGACAGAAATTATTTATTTGAATTAAAGGGAAAAAGAAAATTTGATTACCAAACTTTAAAACACCTAAATAAAGAGCATTATATAAAGAAAATAAATCTTTAATTCATATTGAAATCTACTAATTAAAATTGTAGAACTTCATGCAAAATACGCACACAGTTTTTGGTTGAAAAACCTCCGGTCCTTAAATGGAAAAAAATTGTGGTGGAATAACCGGGAAATTATGAAATTACCAAGTGTAACAATAAAAAACTTATTAGAAGCGGGAGTACATTTAGGCCATAAAACATTCCGTTGGAATCCGAAAATGAGTAAATTTATTTTTGGATCAAAAAATTCTATACACATCATAGATCTTGTACAGACATTAGAGTTAATTAATGCCGCGCTTCAAAAAATTCATAATTGTATAGCTAGTGGTGGGAAAATTTTATTTGTTTCAACAAAAAAACAAGCCGCTGATTCAATAGCAGCTTTAGCCAAGGATACCTCGCAATTTTATGTAAATCATAGATGGCTTGGTGGTATGCTTACAAATTGGAAAACAATATCTAATTCTATAAAAAGATACAAAACTCTCACTGTGCAATTAAAAAAAGAAAATACAGGTTTTACAAAAAAAGAGATTCTTAAAATGGGAATGCAGAGAGATAAATTAGAAAGATCTCTTGGCGGTATATCTGATATGACAAAAATTCCTGATATGATTTTTATAATTGACACAAATATAGAAGAATTAGCAGTTAAGGAAGCTTTAAAATTAAATATTCCTATAGTAGCTGTTTTGGATACAAATTCAGATCCTGAAGGTATAAATTATCCGATACCAGGCAATGACGATGCAAGAAGAGCAATCAATTTATATTGTGAATTAATTAAACAAACTATAATAGATGCTCAATCAAATATAGTCCAAGAAAAATTTGATGATGTTAAAAAAATTCATGATGCTGAAAAAAATATTACAACAAGCATTGAAGAAAAAAATAAAAAGAAACCTAAAAAAGAAGTAGTTAAAAAAAAGGAAAAAGTTAAAGCAGTAAAAAAAATATCTAAATCGATTTTAGCCAAAGTAAAATCATTTACTTCTAAAAAAGAAAATTAATATTTCAAGTAATGTCCCAAGAAAATATATTAGAAAAAGTAAAACAATTAAGAGAATTAACAGGTGTTGGATTTAAAGATTGCAAGCTTGCAATAGATGAAAATAATGGAGATATAGATAAATCAATTGAATATTTAAGAAAAAAGGGAATAGCTAAGGCAAATAAAAAAATGGAGAGGGTAGCTGCTGATGGCTTAATTTCTATTTCAGAAAATAAGGATAATTTTTCAATTTTGGAAGTAAATAGCGAAACCGATTTTGTAGCCAAAAATGAAGAATTTATTAAATTTGTCGAAGAAGTTTCTAATTTATCATTATTAAATTTAGGCAAAATAGATAAAATTTTAGATGCTCAAATGGGTAATAAAAAAAGTGTTAAAGAAAATTTAATTACAATTATTTCTAAAATTGGGGAAAAAATTACAATTAGAAGATCCGATTATATTGAGTCAGGAAAATTTATAAATTTTTCATACATGCATTTACCAGTTAAAAAAAATATGGGTAAAATAGGTGTTTTATTAAGTTTACAAACTGAAATAAAAAAAGAAAAATTAATTGAGTTTGGAAAACAATTAGCTATGCATATAGCGGCATCGTCACCATTATCTATAGATAAAGATGATCTAGAACAAAATTTGGTTAAAAAAGAAAAGGAAATTATTAAAGAAGAATTAAAAAATAGTGGTAAAGACGACAAAATTATTGATAAGATTGCTGTGGGCAAATTAAATAAATTTGTTTCAGATAATACATTATTAAATCAAGAATGGATTATGGAGCCTAAAAAGAAAGTGAAAGATATAATAAAAGAAATTGCTGGAAAAAATAAATTAACAGTAAAAAAATTTGTAAGATTTAAAGTTGGTGAAGGTGTTTAAATAAAATGTCTTCTGATGATATAATAAGTAATTGTACCCAAAAAATGAAAAAAGCATTTGATGTTTTTAATCATGAATTAGCTTCTTTAAGAACGGGTAGAGCAAATGCTTCAATGTTAGATATTATAAAGGTTGATGTTTATGGACAAAAAATGTCCATAAGCCAACTTGCTACTATAACGACACCAGAAGCAAGACTCATTAATGTTCAAGTTTGGGATCAAAACAATGTTTCTTTGATAGATTCAGCAATTAAGAAATCAAATTTGGGTATAAATCCACAAATCGATGGTCAATTAATGAGAATTCCAATTCCAAGTCTTAATGAGGAAAGAAGAAATGAATTAAAAAAAATAATGGGTGGATTAGGAGAAAAAGCCAAGGTGTCAATTAGAAATATAAGAAGAGAGGCAAATGATAAGTTAAAGAAGGACCTTAAAGATAAAAAAATAGGGGAAGATGAAAGCAAAAACTCAGAAAAAAAAATACAAAATTTAACAGATCAACAAATTGACCAACTTGAAAAAAAACTTAAAGAAAAAGAAAAAGAAATAATGACAGTATGAATAAGTTAAATCATGTCGCTATAATTATGGATGGAAATGGGCGATGGGGTTTAAAAAAAAGGGGATCAAGGAATTACGGTCATTTGCAGGGTATAAAAACTGTTGAAACAGTTATTAAAGCATCAATTAAAGAAAAAATTCCATTTTTAACTCTTTTTACATTTTCAACTGAAAATTGGCAGAGGCCTCAAAACGAAATAAATTTTCTTTTTGATTTAATTAGGAAGTCTTTAAAAAAGAAGTTAAAAACTATTACAAAACAAAGTATCAAGATAAATGTTATAGGAAAAAGCATTGGATTACCTAGTGATATAAAAAAAACGATTAAGTTTATTAAAAATAAAACATCTAAAAATAAAAGAATTACATTAAATCTTGCACTTAACTATGGATCCAAGGAGGAAATTGTTAATGCCTGTAAAAAGCTAATAATAAATAAAGAAAAATCTATAAACGTAAAAAACTTTGCTAAAAATCTTTATACTAATAATATACCAGATCCAGATATTTTAATAAGAACAGGTGGAACAAAAAGGCTAAGCAACTTTCTTTTATGGCAAATAGCATACACAGAGATATTTTTTGTTGATAAACTATGGCCAGATTTTAAAGAGAAAGATTTTAATGAAATTGTGGAGCGATTTTATAAAATAAAAAGAAATTTTGGAAAAATATGAACAATTTGCAAAAAAGAATTTTAACATCCATTATCATCCTGCCTTTATCATTTTTTTTCATTATTAAAGGTGGGTATTTTTTATTATTTTTTTTAATGTCAGTATTTTTTGTAGCAAATTATGAACTATTTTCGGTTTTTAACAAAATAACAACGATATTATTTCTTGATTTAGTATTAATCTTATCTCTTTTTTCAATTTATTATCTTGCTCAACATCAAAGCGGAGTATCATTTTATCTTTTATTATGGGTTGTAATACTATGTATATGTTCAGATATAGGAGGATATGTATTTGGAAAGATTTTTAAATGGAAAAAGTTAACTAAGATTAGTCCAAAAAAAACTTTGTCAGGCGTTTTTGGATCATTCATATTTTCTTTACTTTCTATTTTTATTATTACTGCAATTTTAACAAGATATGACACAACACCATTAATAAATTTTTTGGAAGCTAAATTTTTCTTTTTAGCTATAATTTTTTCATTAATTGCCCAAGCAGGAGACATAACAATTTCTTATTTTAAAAGATTAGAAAAAATTAAGGATAGTGGAAAAATTTTACCAGGACACGGCGGTATTTTTGATAGAATAGATGGTTTAATGTTTGTAGTTATTATAACCTTTGTTTTGTATAAATTTCATATTATTCCATAATGAAAAAACAAATTGCAATTCTTGGATCAACTGGTTCGATTGGTAGATCTACATTAGACATTATTAGAAAAGATAAAAAAAATTTTCAAGTTGTCCTATTAACAGCAAATAATAACTACAAAAAACTTATTAAACAGGCTAAAGAATTTAAAGCTAAAAATATTCAGATAATGAATAAAAAATTATATAAAAAAGTTATTAGTTTACTAAAAAATACCAAAATAAAAGTATACACCGCTGATACTCCAGTTAAAAAAATTGTTAAAAAAAAATTAGATTTTGCAATGTCAGCCGTTGTTGGTATTGCGGGGTTACAACCAACGATTGACGTAATAAAAAACAGCAGGACAGTAGCGATTGCTAATAAAGAAACTATCATTTGTGGTTGGCACATTTTGTCAAAAATTATTAGAAAATATAAAACAAAAATTTATCCAGTAGATTCTGAACATTTCTCAATAATGGAATTAACAAAAAATATTAGTAATAATGAAGTTGAAGAAATAATAATTACAGCCTCAGGTGGACCATTTTTAAATTCTTCAATGAGACAATTAAAAAGAGTTAAACCGTACCAAGCTATTAAACATCCAAACTGGAACATGGGAAAAAAAATTTCGGTTGATTCTGCAAATTTGATGAATAAAGTTTTAGAGGTTATAGAGGCAAATAAACTTTTCAATTTTGATAAATCAAAATATAAAATAATGATTCATCCTCAATCTTACGTTCATTCTATTATACGTTTCAAGAACGGCATAATAAAAATGATTTTGTACAATGCAGATATGAAAATTCCTATTTCTAATATTATTTATGAGAATAAAAATATTAATCTCAATGTTCCTAATATTAAAATTGATCAATTAAATAAATTGAGTTTTCAAAAGGTTAACTCCAAAATTTTTCCTTCTGTAAAATTAATAAAAAAATGTTTTACTAAGGGGTTTTCGACACCAATAATAATTAATGCGGCAAATGAGGTCTTGGTAGATCTCTTTTTAAGAGGAAAAATCGATTTTTTAGACATAGTTGAAACGATTAATAAAATTTTAAAGGGTAAAGATTTTAAGAAATATGCTAAAAGAAAACCAAGCTCAATAAATGATATAAAAATTGCAGATAATTGGGCTAGATTGAAAACTATAGATATGTGTGTAAGATAAATTTTATGCTGAATTTAAAAAAAATATTCATTTTTATTTTTATATTTCTTATTTCTTTAAGCTCGCACTCTTATTCAGAGACTGTCAAAAAAATAGAAATTAAGGGAAATGATAGAATTTCACCCGAAACTATAATGGTATTCGGAGATATTGCGATTGGGAAAAATTATGAGTCTTCTGATGTTAATTCCCTAATTAAAAAACTATACAACACAACTTTTTTTTCTGATGTATCGGTTCAATTAAAAAATAATATTTTATTTATTACAGTAAAAGAAAATCCAATTATAAATTCAATTGTATTCGAAGGAGAAAAAGCTACCAAATATAAAGAAGCAATAAAAGAACTTTTGTTACTTAGAGAGAATGGGGCGTTTACTGAAAATAGTATAAAACATGATATAAATTTGATTAAAGAGTTTTATAGAAGCTTAGGTTTTTATTTTGTTAAGATTGATGCAGAGATAGCTCGATTAGATAATAATAGAGTTAATGTTTCTTATATTATTGAAAAGGGTGATAAAGCTAAAATTGCTAAAATATATTTTTTAGGTGAGAAAAAGGTTAGAGAAAAAAAATTAAGAGATGTTATTACCTCGCAAGAAGCTCAGTTTTGGAAATTTATTTCAAGAAACGTTTATCTTAATAAGGAAAGAGTTGAACTTGACAAAAGATTACTTAAAAATTTTTATAGAAACAAAGGATATTATGAAGTTAATGTAAAATCTACTAATGTTGAATATGCAGAAGGGGAAGGTTTTGTTTTAACTTACAATATCAATGCAGGGAAAAGATATAAGTTTAAAAAAATCTTTGCAGATGTTGCTGATACATTAGATCAAGAAGCTTTTCTTACTTTAGAAAAAGATTTTAATAAATTAGTAGGAGATTATTATTCACAACAAAAACTAAAATCTGTGTTGGATAAAATTGATAAATTAAGTGAGCTAAAAGAATTACAATTTATAAATCATAGTGTTCTTGAAACTTTAGATGATTCTGGTGTAGAGGTTAAAATTAATATTTATGAAGGAGACAAGGTTATAATTGAAAGAATAAATATTGTAGGTAATTCTGTTACAAATGATTCTGTGATTAGGAGTGCCCTTATTGTTGATGAAGGAGATCCATTTAGCACTCTACTTGTAAACAAATCTATAAATAAAATTAAAGCTAAAAATATATTTGGCAAAGTTGAGCATGAAGTTTTACCAGGTTCATCTGATGATCTTAAAGTTTTAAAAATATCTGTTGAAGAAAAAGCCACAGGAGAAATTATGGCTGGAGCTGGAGTTGGTACAGAAGGTACTAGTATTATGTTTTCTATAAAAGAAAATAATTGGTTAGGAAGAGGTGTTAAGCTAGAATCTTCTCTAAATGTATCTGAGGCAAAAGTTAGTGGAAATATTTTACTAAATAATCCAAATTATAATTATACTGGAAATGCAGTGAGTGCAGCTATGGATGTTTCTTCTACTGACAGATCAACAACTTCTGGTTTTCAAAGTTCAAGAACAGGATTTAAATTAGGTACATCATTTGAGCAATATGAAAATTTTTATATTGCTCCCTCTTTAACCTTAGCTTTTGAAGATATTGAAGTTGATGAAGAAGCATCTGATGCTGTGAAAAATATGGAAGGAAATTTTTTTAATAGTGATTTTGGTTATACAATAACTTCTGATAAAAGAAATCAATCATTTAAACCAACACAAGGTCATCAGGTTTCATTCAGACAGAGTTTACCATTAATTCAAGATCAGTCTTCAATTTTAAATGGATTAGATATAAATGCCTACCACGATTTTTCCGAAGATTTGATAGGATCATTAAAATTTCATGCGAGATCAATTAACGGAATTGATAGTGATGTTAGATTAACTGATAGACTATATATACCTAGAACAAGACTACGTGGATTTAATACGTGGAAAACTGGACCTAAAGATGGGGATGATTATATAGGTGGAAATTACACAAGCGCATTAAGCGCTGAAGCTCAACTACCAAATCTTTTACCCGAATCTTATAGAACTGATTTCAGCTTATTTCTAGATACAGCAAACATTTGGGGAGTAGATTATACATCGTTAGATGAAACGAATAAAATTAGGTCTTCCGTTGGATTAAGCGCCAATGTTTTCACAACAATTGGACCACTTAGCTTTACACTGGCACAAGATTTATCTAAAGCTACTAATGATGAAACCGAAACATTTAACTTTAGATTAGGAACTTCTTTCTAATGAAACAATTTGTAAAATATTTTGTAGTTACTTTTTTTCTATTTCTTTGTACAGGTGTACAAGCTGAACAAAAAATAGTGGTTTTAGATTTGAAATACGTTTTAAATAATAGCAAACCTGGTAAAGGTGCACAGGATTATTTAAAAAAAACATTTAACGATAATGCAAAAAGATTTAATGATATGGAAGCGTCACTAAAAAAAGAAGAACAAGACTTGTTAACCAAAAAGACAGTTTTGAGCAAAGAAGAATATACAAAAAAAACTGACAATCTAAGAAAGAAGGTAATAGATTTTCAATCTCAGAGAAGAGCTTCAATAGATAAACTTGCAACACAAAGGGCTGAATCAAGAGATCAACTTCTTAAAGCTATAGATCCAATATTAGAAACTTATATAAAGGAAAATAATATTTCTTTAGTTGTTGATAAAAAAAATACATTAGGAGGAAGTCCTGAAAATGATATAACTAAAATTATAGTAGAAAAATTAAATAAGGCCCTTCCATCACTAAATTTAAAGTAAATGTCAAAAAATCAATTCTATGAAAAAAAGGGTCCTTTCCCTTTAAAAGAAATAATTAAAGCAATAGGTTATACAGGCAAGTTTTCAGATAATAATTTTAAAATTTATGGTTTTGAATCATTAAATAATGCAACAAAAAACGATATGACTTTTTTAAATTCAAGCAAATATAAAAATATATCATTAAAAACCAAAGCTGCAGTTTGTATTACATCATCAAATCTATCTAAGTTTTTACCAGAAAAGTGTATTAAACTTGATGTTAAGAATGTTTTATTTGCTGTTACTAAAGCTTCAAAAATGTTTTACCCGGAAGCTGATATAGATTCTATAGATAAAAATTTAAAAAATTCTAAAAAATTTATAAAAATTTACAAAAATGTAAAATTTGGTGAGAACGTTCTTATAGGTAAAAATGTTGTTATAGGTAAAAATTCTTGTATAGGAAGCAACAGTATTATTGAAAGCAATGTAACTATTGGTGAAAATTGTATAATAGGATCTTTTGTTACATTAAGAAATTCGTTAATTTCCAATGATGTCCATATTCAAGATGGTTCAAAAATTGGTGTAAAAGGTTTTGGATTTATACCTTTAAAAGATAAAAATATCAGGACCCCACATATAGGAAAAGTTATATTAGAAGATGGAGTTGAAATAGGAGCTAATTGTACTATAGATAGAGGTTCTTTAGCTGATACGATTATAGGAAAAAATACTTTTTTAGATAACCAAGTACATGTAGCGCACAATGTTCAAATAGGAAAAAATTGTATGATAGCAGGTCAAGTTGGTTTTGCTGGAAGCACAACAATAGGAAATAATGTTGTTATAGGTGGTCAAGCAGGTGTATCGGGTCATTTAAAAATTGGTAATAACGTCAAAATAGGTGGGGGAAGTGGAGTAATTAATAATATTCCAGACAATTGTCAGGTAATGGGATACCCAGCTGTTCCATTAAAAGAATTTGTCAAACAGAGAAAAAAAAATGAGCAGTAATTCAATAGATAAGAATAAAATTAAAAGCTTATTACCACATAGAGAACCTATGTTGTTAATTGATAAATTGATAAATATTGTTCATCTAAAATCAGCAACAGCAATAGTCAAGGTAAGGAAAGACTCTTTTTTTGTTAATGGACACTTTCCAGGCCAACCTGTTATGCCAGGAGTACTTATTGTTGAAGCATTTGGCCAAGCTGCTGCTGCATTAACTGCATACGGTATAGATCCAAAAGAATACGAAAACAAATTAGTTTATTTAATGAGTGTTGAAAAAGCCAGATTCAGAAATCCAGTGCTACCTGATTGTGAACTTCATTTAGAAATTGAAGCTATAAGATCTCACGGGCGTGTTTGGAAATATAAAGGTGTAGCTAAAGTAAATGAAAAAAAAATGGCTGATGCCGAATGGTCAGCAACAATTGTAGATAAAAATAAATGATTGATAAATCGAGTGTAATAAATAAAGAAGCAAAAATAGGAAAAAACGTAAAAATTGGTCCTTTTTGTTCTGTAGGGCCCAAAGTACGGCTTGAAGATGAAGTAGAACTAATTTCCAATGTTCATATTGAAGGAAATACTAAAATAGGAAAAAAAACAAAAATTTTTCCTTTTGCTAGCATAGGTACTGAACCTCAAGATTTAAAATATAAAGGTGAGTCCAACAGCCTTGAAATAGGAGAAAACAATATAATAAGAGAATATGTTACTATAAACCCTGGAACTGAAGGTGGCGGAGGAAAAACTATTATAGGAAACAATTGTTTGCTAATGATATCATCTCACGTAGCTCATGATTGCCATATTGGAAATGATGTTGTTATTGCAAACAACGTACCTTTAGGTGGACATGTAACCATAGAAGACTCAGTTGTAATTGGAGGAAACTCAGCAGTTCAACAATTTACGAGAATTGGAAGATTGGCAATGATTGGAGGAATGACTGGTGTTTTAAAAGATGTAATACCATTTGGTCTATCCTTTGGAAACAGAAATTATTTAAGAGGCATAAATCTAATTGGTTTAAAAAGAAAGAAATATGATAATAAAAAAATAATGGAACTTGATGCTGCTTTTAAAAAAATATTTAACTCTAAGAATTTACACGAAAATTTAAATGAAATTAATGGTGAATATAAAGGAAATGATTTAGTCAAAGAGGTTATAAATTTTATATCAAAAGATAAAAAAAGACCTATTTGTACACCGAATTCAGAATAATGATTGGTTTAATTTTTGGAGAGTCAAACTTTCCAACACAAATTTTAAATAAAGTAAAAGAAAAAAGTCTAAAATATTTAATAATTGATTTAACAAATGGAAAATTTAAAAAGGATAAACATTCGTATAAAATTTCAATTGGCCAATTCGGAAAAATAATTAATATACTTAAAAAAAATAAATGTAAAAAGGTCTTATTTGCAGGTAAAGTAAAAAGGCCAAATTTTGCTAAAATTAGATTGGATCTCAAAGGTTTATATTATATACCGAGGATTATAAAAAGTTCAAAGCTTGGCGATGCTGCTATACTAAAAGAAATTATAAAAATATTTGAAAAAGAGAAAATTAGAACTATAAGTTCATTAACTTTTAATCCTGAGTTAACTTTAAAAAAGGGAAACTATTCCAAAATTAAACCTAATAAGGATGATAAAATTGATATTATGAAAGCAATTAAAACATTAAACAGATTGGGCAAATATAATTTTAGTCAAGGTACAGTCGTAAGAAATGGAAAAGTGATTGCGATTGAAAGTATTGGTGGCACTAAAGCAATGCTAAAAAGAAGCAAAAGTAAAAAATTTAAAAACAGGGGCGTTTTAGTTAAATTTCCAAAGAAAAAACAGGATCTCAGAATAGATCTGCCTACTATTGGTTTTAAAACTTTAACTCAATGTAAATACGCTGGACTTAAAGGGGTTGTTTTAAAAAGTATGCAAAATGTTTTTTTAGAACAAAAGAAATGCATTAGTTTTGCTAATAAAAATAAAATGTTCATTACTGTAAAATGAAAAAAATATTTATTTCTTTAATATTTTATTTTTTCTCCATACATTTATATGCGTCAGACATCAAATTTGAAAAAATAGCTCATGAGTTAAATAATCCCTGGAGTCTAACGTTTATAGACAATGAAAATATTGTATTTACAGAAAAATCAGGAAATTTATATACCCTTAATTTAAAAAATAAAAAAATTTCTAAAATTGATCACAATCTTAATGTTAAAGAATACGGTCAAGGTGGATTGCTTGATGTTTTATATAAAGATCAAGAAATCTACATTTCATATACGGAAAATAGAGGTAATTGGAAAACAAGCACTTCAGTCGCTAAAGGTAGATTTAACCAAAAGAATATCAAATTTAACAATATCTTTAGAGCCGAGCCGCCGATAGACTCTATGTATCATTTTGGTTCACGTTTAGTGATTAAAGATAAACATCTGTATATAACAGCAGGTGAAAGAGGTAAGGGAATGATTGCACAAGATGCATCAAAACATCCCGGTAGCATAATAAGAATAAATCTTGATGGATCTATTCCAAAAAACAATCCAAAGTTTAAAAATAAAAAAAAATGGCTACCTGAAATTTTTCAAATAGGAGTTAGAAATCCTCAAGGAATGGCTTTATCACCATTTGATAATAAAATTTACATGACTAACCATGGAGCAAAAGGTGGTGATTGGTTTGGAACTGCAAATTATGGAGAAAATTATGGGTGGAAAATTTTAGGATGGGGAGGAACAAATTACTCGGGCACAAAAATAGGACCTAAATGGAAACCTGGCTTTACAAAAGCAATTAAATACTGGGTGCCCTCAATAGCTGTAAGCGCTATGACCATTTATAAAGGTGAAGCATTCAAAGAATGGAACGGCAATGCTTTAATCACATCACTTAAAGACCAGTCTCTAAGAAAAATTAAATTTAAAGATAATGAATTTATTAGTGAAGAAACTATTTTTAAAGGTAAAATTGGAAGAATCAGAGATATAAAGATACATAAAGAAACAGGTGAACTTTATATGCTGTCTGATAACGGTGAACTCTGGAGAATTCATAAATGAAAAAAATATTTATTCTAACGGGTGAACCATCAGGTGATAAATTAGCATCAAAAGTTATTGCTAAACTTAAAAATTCAAGAACAGATATTGAGTATTTGTCTGTTGGTGGGGATCACCTTAAAGCTTTAGGTATTAAATCACTTTATAATTTAAAAGAAGTTACGTATCTGGGTTTCACAAAAGTTTTATTAAATTTTTTTAAAATTAAAAAAAAAATCAATGAAACTGTAAAAGAAATTATTAAATTTAAACCAGATATTCTTTTTTCGGTAGATAGTCCTGATTTCACATTACGTATAGCAAAAGAAGTAAAAAGAAAGTACCCAAATATAAAAACAATTCATTTTGTAGCTCCGCAGGTTTGGGTTTGGAGAGAACACAGAGTTAAACAACTTAAATCTTTTTTGGACCACGTTTTATTATTATTTCCTTTTGAGAAAAAATATTTTGATAAAGAGGGCATGCAATCTACTTTTACTGGACATCCTTTGTTGGAGGATCAAGGAAAAAGTAAAGTCGATATCAGTCAAATCATTAAAGATAACAAAAAGATTTTTTCTATTTACCCGGGCAGCAGATTATCCGAGATTAATGTTTTAATTCCAATTTTATTTAAATTTGTTAAAAAAATGAATGAAAAATACAAAGATTTGTTTTTTGTTTTCCATTCTACAGTTGAACATATCCAGTTAATTCAAAATCTCTTACAAAAAGAAGGGTTGAAAAATTGTGATGTTATAGCGGACGAAAAAATAAAATCTCATATACTTAAATCTTCCATGTTTGCGGTAACTAAGTCTGGAACTATATCATTAGAGATTTGTAATTCTAGAATACCATCAATAATTATTTACAAAATGGGGACAATTAACTTTTTTATTGTTAAAATGTTGGTAAAGGTTAAATTTGCCAACATTATTAATATTTCTGCTGATGAAGAAATAATTCCAGAATTATTACAATCCAGATGCAACCCTACTAACATTTTCAATACCGTTGATAAACTTTTAAGTGATAAAAAAGCTATAGAAAAACAAGTAGCAAAATCTCAAGAAATAATTAGAAATTTTAAAACTGAAAAATCTACTGAAATAGCGAGTTCAGTTATAGTAAGCTATTTTTAATTTTTTAGCCTTTTAACAACTACATCCTTGTTAAGTGAAAGAATAATATTATAGATGCCGGGCCCAAATCTAGACCCTGTTAAAACTATTCTTAAGGGTTGACCCACACCTTTCAAATTTGTTTTATGTTTATCAATCAATCCATTAACAGTTTTTTCGAGATTTTCTTTAGTTATTTTTGACATTTTTTCAAATTCATTAAGAAAGTCTTTTATAATATTTTTAGAAGAATTATCTAAAAGCTTAGAATCTTCAGGGGATATCTTAATTTCATCTTGAAGAATGTACTGTGAATTTTGGTAAATATCCTCAAGGGTTTTTGCTTTATTTTTTAAAAAATTCATAGATTTTATAAGGGAGTTTTCTTTAGATTGATCAATACTTTTTTTAAATTTTTGAGAATAAATCTTTAAAAATTTAAACAATTCTTTTTCATCCATGTGTTTAATATAGTGTTCATTTAAAGAAAGTATTCTAGACATATCTAATTTTGATGGAGACTTTCCTACACCTTTTAAGTCAAAAAGATCGATACTTTCATGAAGGTTAAAAATCTCTTTATCTTTATGAGCCCACCCAAGACGTAGAAGGTAATTCCTTAAAGCGTCCGACAAAATTCCAATCTTTATATAATCATCTATGGTAGATGCTTTATCTCTTTTAGAAAGTTTAGATCCTTTTTCGCTATGAATAAGTGGTATATGTGCAAATTCAGGCACATTCCATTTCATAGCATCATAAATTTGTTTTTGTTTGAAAGTATTTATTTTGTGATCATCTCCTCTTATTACATGTGTGATTTTCATTAGATGATCATCAACGACTGCAGACAATTGATAAGTTGGTGAACCATCTTGCCTTAATATAACAAAATCTTCAATAATTGAATTTGCAATATTAATTTCACCTTGTACAAGATCTTTAACAATTGAGTTTCCAGAAATTTTACTTTTAAATCTAATTACAGGCTTGATGTTTTTTGGTATTTCAAGATTTTTTGGATCTCTCCATTTTCTATTATAAACATAGGCTATTCCTTGTTTTTTACATTTTTCTTTTTGATCTTTAATTTCTTCTTCAGAACAATAACATTTGTAAGCGAAACCATTTTTTAACAGTTCTTCTGCAATTTCCTTATGTTTATTTATATTTTTTGATTGAATATATTCTTTGTCATCATAGTTAATCCCAATCCAATTAAGAGAGTTTATAATTTGTTTTTTATATTCCTCTTTAGATCTTTCTTTATCTGTATCTTCGATTCTTAAATAAAATTTACCTTTATTATTTTTTGAGAATAACCAATTAAAAAGAGCAGTTCTTACACCACCAATGTGCAGTGGACCAGTAGGAGATGGAGCAAATCTTGTTGCTACTATACTCATAAATTATTACTAGACTATTTTATTGGAAGTTTCTATATAAAGATATTAAGACACCTTGAATTTTTACCCTATCAGGTCCAAAAATTTTGGTTTCATATCTTTTATTCGCACTTTCAAGAGCTACAACTTTTCCCTTTTTTCTTAATCTTTTAAGCATTGCTTCATGATCATCAATCAAAGCAACAACTATATCTCCATTATTTGCAGTATTAGATTTTTTTACAATTACTGTATCGCCGTCATTAATTCCAGCTTCGATCATTGAATCTCCTGAAACTTTTAAACCAAAATGTTCACCATTTTTATTTAATCCCTCAGGTAGAACTATTCTGCTAACTTCATTTTGTATTGCCTCAATAGGAGTTCCTGCTGCAATTTTCCCTAATACCGGCACTTCTTCCATATTTTTTTTCTTACTAGAAGAATCTAAGCCACCTGTGATTACACTAGGAGAAAAAGAGTTATAAATGTCATTTGCGCTTGCAGTTTCTGGAAGTTTTAATACTTCTAGAGCTCTAGCCTTATGAGCCAGCCTTTTAATGAATCCTCTTTCTTCAAGAGCAGATATAAGTCTGTGAATGCCAGATTTTGACTTAAGATTTAAAGAGTTTTTCATTTCTTCATAAGAAGGAGATACACCTGTAGATCTAATTTTTTTATTTATATATAAAAGCAGGTTTTTTTGTTTTTTTGTAAGCATAGAACAAATAACGTACATTTACTGTTCTATAAAAGTTCTTTTGATTTAACAACCCATTAAAAGTCAATAAAACCAGGGATTTTTTATCACAAAACTGAAAAAATAGAATTTTTATCTATGTTTTTTAACAGTGATTCACCTATTAAAAAGGTTTTGATTTTAGTTCTCTTGGTAATTTCTAAAAGCTCTTCTTTCGTCTTTATTCCACTCTCTGAAATCAAAGGACCTTTATGATCAGTTAAAATATCATGAATTTCAAAGGTTGTATTCATACTAGTTTCTAATGTTTTAAGATTTCTGTTATTAATTCCAATTAATGCATTTTTAAATCTTAGAGAACTTTTTGCTTCATCTTTTGTGTGAACCTCTACAATTACAGACATATTTAATTTTAAAGAAGTTTCATATAATTCATCAGCTAATTTTTCATTTATTCCTGCAAGTATTATTAAGATAGCATCAGCTCCATAACTCTTAGCTAAATATAATTGAAATGGATCAATAAAAAAATCTTTACATAGTATAGGTAAATTTATTTTTTGTTTAATTTTATGCATATGGATAAGATTACCTAGAAAAAAATCTTCCTCTGTAAGCACAGACAAACAAGTAGCATTATTATTTAAATACTTTTTTGCTATATCAACAGGATCATAATTTTTAACAATGATACCAGCTGAAGGACTTGCTTTTTTAATTTCAGCAATAATAGATATTTTATTTTCAGATATATTATTTTCTATTTTTTCTTTAAAATTGATGTAAGTTTTATTTTTATTTATATTTTCATTTAACAATTCTATCGAAATTGTTTTTTTTAGTTTATTAAGCTTTTGTTTTTTTTTGTTAATTATTTCTTTAAGTATATTATTAGACATTTTGAATATTTTTTAAATGGTCATATGATCTTCCGCTTAATATCTGTTCTCTTGCATTTTTATATGCGTCAATAAATTTTGAATATTTCTCTGAAACAATAAGGCCAGCTGCAGCATTTAAACAAACCGCCTTAGAAAAATCATTATCTTTACCTTTAAATATATCTATTATTTTACTTGCATTAAACTTAGAATCATCCCCAACCAAATTGTCAAATTTATCTGCATTTACATTTAATTCCTTAGGATTAATAACTATCTCTGTTATTTTTTTATCCTTTAACTGAAAAACATTAGTCTTTGCGTAAGGAGATATTTCGTCTAGACCATCTTCACTATTTACAATCCATGCAAATTTTATATCAAGATTATTTAAAGCTTCAGCAAAAATTTTTAATAATTTTTTATCGAAAACTCCAACAACTTGCCTTTTAACTAGTGCGGGGCTACTTAACGGCCCAATCATATTAAATATTGTTCTTTTGCCAATTTTTTTTCTTGTAGGACCAACGTGCTTCATTGCACTATGATAATTAGGAGCAAACATAAAACCAAAATTATTCTTATTTATTTGTATTTCTATATCTTGAGGCTCTAAATCAATTTTTATTTTTAATGCCTCAAGAACATCTCCAGAACCACACTTTGAAGAAACAGCCTTGTTTCCATGTTTTGCAACTCTAATGCCCATACTTGCAAGTAATAAAGCCGAGGCAGTTGAAATGTTTAGTGTATTTTTTCCATCTCCACCAGTTCCGCAGGTATCAACACAGTTATCAATTATGACTCTTTTTGATTTATTTCTCAAAACAAAAACTCCACCAGCTATTTCGTCAGATGCTTCACCTTTATCCGATAGTAGAGTTAAAAAATTATATATTTCATCATCAGAGGCCTTGCCATTCATTAAAATTTCAAATGCATTTTTACTTTCATCAAAATTTAGATTTTCTTTATTTTTTAATTTTTTTAAAAATTTATCCATTATTTATAATTTAAGAAATTTTTTAATAATTTCATTCCCTCAGGAGTTTTAATGCTTTCTGGGTGAAATTGAACACCATGTAAATTATATTTTTTATGCATTATGCCCATAATTATTTTATCTTTAGTTTCCGCAGTAATTAACAATTCATTGCTAAGAGTTTTTCTATCAATTATTAAACTGTGATATCTAGTAGCATTAATTGTCTTTTTTATACCCTTAAACAAACCTTTTCCATTATGTTTTATAAGACTTGTTTTTCCATGCATTAAATTTTTAGCACCAATTATTTTAGATTTAAATACCTGTCCTATAATTTGGTGTCCTAGACACACTCCCAATATAGGAAGTGTTTTATAAAAGTGTCTTACTATTTTGATACAATTTCCTGCTTGAGTTGGATTTCCTGGTCCTGGTGATATTACTATTTTTTTATATTTATTTTTTTTAATTTTTTGTATTTCTATTTTATCATTTCTATAAACATCAACTTTACATTTAAGTGAAGAGAAATAATGAAATAAATTGTATGTAAAACTATCGTAATTATCTATTAATAAAATTTTCATTTTCAGTTTAATGAGCTTATTAAAGCTTTAGCCTTATTTATTGTTTCAAAGTACTCTTTTTCAGGAACACTATCAGCAACAATTCCTGCTCCCGACTGAATATAAAATTTGTTATTTTTTATTAGAGCCGTTCGTAATGCAATACAAGTATCGAAGTTTTTATTTGATGAAAAATATCCGATAGAACCCGCGTACATTTTTCTTTTAGATTTTTCTAATTCATCAATGATTTCCATTGCTCTGATTTTGGGAGCTCCAGTAACTGTTCCCGCTGGAAAACCAGCAAACATTGTATCAAGTATAGATTGTTTTTGGTCAAAATTACCTTCAACATTTGAAACAATATGCATAACATGCGAGTATTTTTCTATCATAAATTTTTCAGTAACTTTTACACTATTAATTTTTGAAACTTTTCCAACATCATTTCTGCCTAAATCTAACAACATTAAATGTTCAGCTAATTCTTTTTTGTCATTTAAAAGTTGTTTTTCATAAATCTTATCTTTTTTCTTGTTAAAACCTCTTGGTCGAGTACCTGCAATTGGTCGAATAGTTATTTTATTTTTTCTTAATCTAACTAATATTTCAGGGCTGCTACCTATAATTTGGAAATCATTAAAATTAAAAAAAAACATAAAAGGTGAAGGATTATTAATTCTCAATTTTTTATATATCTCCAAGGGAGATTTAGTTAGCTTAGTTTCAAATCTTTGACTCAAGACAACCTGAAAAATATCACCATTTTTAATATATTTTTTGGCCTTTAATACCATATTTTTAAATTTTTTCTTTGAGACGTTTGATTTTACAATAATTTTTTTATGCTTTTTTGTCCTAGGTGTTTTTTTGTAAGAATAATTAAAAATTAAGTTTTTTAAAAAATATATATTTTGTACTTGATTTAAATAATATTTTTTATAATTGGTGATTTTTTCATCAGCATAACAATTAATTATAAAGTAAATTTTTTTTTTTAAATTATCGTGAATAATAATTGTTTTAGGACGCAACAACTTAATATCAGGAATATTTAAATCATTAGCGCAGTTATCGGGCACTTTTTCTATATATCTAATAATATCATATGAAAAATAGCCAGCTAAAAGAGAGCTTAAAGGGGGAATATTTTTTGGTGAAGGAAAATCAAAATTTTCTATAAGATTTTTTAAAAAGATATACGGAGAAGCTTTAATAATTTTTCTTTTTCCATTTTCAATTAATAAAATTTTTTTCTTATTAAATTCCCATATTTTATCAGGATCAGCGCCAATAATTGTATATCTGCCCCTAATTTTTCTCTTTTCTACTGACTCAAAAATAAAACTATTTTTTTTAAGTAAAAAATTGTTAATTACATTTTCAATAATTTTATTATTTTTACAACTGGTTTTGTGAAAAATTATCTGATTTTTTTTATTTTTATGTTTTTTAATAAAATTTGTTAAGTTTATATTTATTTTCATTAATTAAAATAATTTTTGACAGTGTTAAGAGCTTTATAATTTATATCTATTTTATATTTTTGTTTAAGATAATTATCATATGTAGTAAATAATTCATTTGTAATTTCTACTTCAGATAGCTCTAAATACTTTTTATATTTTGCTGACTTGTCATCAATTATAACATTTTCAATCTTATCAATATAAATTAAAAAATTTTCTTTAAGTTCTAAATCATTAACAACTATTACCTGCTTTTTTTGAAAAGAATAAATTTGATCAAGAAGCTCTCTTTTTAATATTTTGTCATCATTTTTGTTATTAAGTAGTATTTTTTTTATAAGAACATTTTTTTCTTTAGATAATTTATCAAAATCAGATTTGTTAAATTTTTTCTGGTTAATTTTAGCAATAATTTCGCTCATAAGTTTTCTTTTGGTCTCATTCTCAAGGGCGCTTTTAATGATGTTTCTAATATTTTTGTCGTTTATCTTTTTTAGAACAGTTTCCTCTTTTATAAATTCCACAACAAAAAATTTATCAATACTTTCTAATAAGATGGTTTCTTCAGGAATACTTAGGGAAAAAATATTTTTTTTCAGATTCTCTGGCAATTCATTAATTGTCTCTGAATTGATATTTAATCCTGATTTATTTATTTTATAAATTGTTTCTTGGCCTAAATTATATTTTCTAATTATATCGTTTATTTTATTTCCTGTAATAATATCATTATCTATTTCATCAACTTTCTTAAAATACAAATCGCTAACGTTTTTGTTTCCTGTTAATTTTTCAGAATTTAATTCCAAAACTTTTACTGATTTGTATAACTCAGTAAATTGCTCTTTGTTTTTTTCATAAAAGGATTTAATTTGTTCCTCAGTAAAATTAAAATCTTTTGTAAAAATATCGTTAAGATCAATTAGCTCGATACTCCTTTTCTGATTAATTTTATTATAAGTAGAGCTTACCAAAAACTCTGATGGCAAAACTCCACCGCCAATAAAATTTAATAACTGATTTTTTTTCTCTCTTTTAGCTAAACTACTTTCAAAAAGAATAGAATTTAAATTATTTGTTACTAGAAATTTTTCATATTCAGTTCGCGAAAATTCATTATTTTTCTTAAATTCTTTTTGATTTTTTATTAATTTACTTAACGATGAATCGGATAATTTTATTTTTAAATATTCAAATTCATTTTCAATCAATTTATCTCCAATAAAATTTGAAAGCATCAATTCAATTTCTTCAGGTTCAATTTTCTGCTTTTGTATTCCTAATGATTGAATATAAGAAGCAAAATCTTGTGTTGAATATTTTGTTTTATCTATTTGCACCACAATGTTTTTGTTTCCGCCTGATAACGAACTACCCATTCCCCAAAAGACAAAAGGAATTATAACAATACCTAAAAGTACTTTTGCATATATTGTTTTAGAAAAATTTCTTATAGAGCTTAGCATTTTTAATTATAATTATTTTATTGTTATATATTCAGATACTCTATAAATTAAAATTTAAATCATGACAAATAAATTAAAGTATTTTGTAGGAAATTGGAAAATGTTTGGTGATTTTGGCTCTTTTAAAATCATCAATAAAATAAATCAATATATTTCTAGAAATAAAAAATCCAAGAATATAAAAATTGTTTTATGCGTTCCTAATACTTTAATACATTTTTTTAGGGAAAAACTTAAAACCAGAAATATTTTATTTGGGGCCCAAAACTGTCAACATTATCATGGCTATGGACCCTTCACAGGTTCTATAAGCACATTAATGTTAAAAAAAGTTGGAGCTAATTTTGTAATTTTAGGACACTCAGAAAATAGATCAGAAGGTGAAACCAATAAATTAATAAAGAAGAAAATTAAATCTGCTCTTTCTCAAAAATTAAATATTATATTTTGTGTTGGTGAAACTTTAAAACAAAAACGTGCAAATAAAACTTTTTCTGTTATAAGAAGTCAATTAAAAGGTTCATTAGAAAATAAAATGAATCTAAAAAAAATTATCTTTGCTTATGAACCGGTTTGGTCTATTGGTACTAACAAAATTCCCAAAGCAAAAGAATTACAAAAAATAATAAGATTTATTAAGAAAGATTTTAGACAAATATTTAAGATAAATAAATTACCTCTAGTTCTATATGGAGGATCTGTTAATAGCAAAAATATTAGCTTACTAGCTTCAATTGATGAAATAGATGGATTTTTAATAGGATCTGCTTCTCAATCTTCAAAGAAATTTATTGATATAATAAAAAATTACTATAAATAACCTTTATGGAAAATTTTGTATTAGTAATAAACATAATTTTAGCTGTATTACTTGTTGTTACTGTGCTCTTGCAAAAATCTGAAGGTGGAGCTTTAGGTCTAGGAGCCTCGCAAGATAGTTTTATATCTTCTCGGTCGGCAAGCAATTTTTTGACTAAAGCAACAGCAATAATTGCGACATTATTTATTATTACTAGTATTACATTAACTATTATGTCCAAAGAAAATTTACCTACTAAATCAGTTTTAGAATCTGTTGAAGAGGAAAACAGTTCTTCTGAGCCTGAAATTCCAAAATCAGATTAACAATTTATCTTTATTTTTTCATTAAAATTTACTATAGTACTCTTCCATGGCGCGATATGTATTTGTCACTGGCGGCGTGGTTTCATCCTTAGGTAAAGGTCTCTCTTCAGCTTCGCTAGCATCATTATTGCAATTAAGAGGATTTAAAGTAAGAGTCAGAAAATTAGATCCATATTTAAATGTTGATCCAGGAACAATGAATCCTTTTCAACATGGGGAAGTTTTTGTTACTGATGATGGAGCAGAAACTGATTTGGATATAGGTCATTACGAAAGATTTACTGGAATTTCAGCTACTCAATCAGACAATATTACAACGGGAGGAATTTACAGTGATATTATAAAAAAAGAAAGAAGAGGGGATTTTTTAGGTGGAACAGTTCAGGTAGTTCCACACGTAACAGATCGTATAAAAAAATTTATATCCTCCAATGTAAAAGATGAAGATTTTATTATTTGTGAAATTGGAGGAACAGTAGGTGATATTGAGAGTTTACCTTTTCTTGAAGCAATTAGACAATTTTCTAACGATATAGGAAAAAATAAAAGTTTATTCATTCATTTAACTTTAGTTCCATATCTTAAAGCGTCAGGAGAACTAAAAACAAAACCTACCCAGCATTCTGTTAAAGAGTTAAGAAGCTTAGGAATTCAGCCGGATATTATAATTTGTAGATCAGAAAGGGAAATTCCAACAGCAGAGAGAAAAAAAATATCTTTATTTTGTAATGTGCCTATACAAAATGTTATAGAAACAGTTGACGTAAAAACTATATATGAAGCTCCAATTAGTTTTCATAAAGAAAAATTGGATGATAGAGTTCTTTCATACTTTAATATAAAAAGTAAAAAAATACCCAATCTTAGTAAATGGAAAAGTATTACCTCTAAGGTTTTAAACCCAAGAAAAGATGTAAACATAGGTATTATTGGCAAATACGTTAATCTTAAGGATGCTTACAAATCTTTAGATGAAGCTTTAATTCATGGTGGAATATCAAATAATGTAAAAGTTAATTTACAAAGGATTGATTCAGAGAGTGTAAAACCAGAAAAAATTAAAATTTTATTAAAAAATGTATCAGGAGTTTTAATTCCAGGTGGATTTGGAAAAAGAGGCAGTGAAGGCAAAATAGCTGCCATAAAATACGCAAGATTGAATAATATACCTTTTCTCGGAATTTGCTTTGGTATGCAAATGGCAGTTATAGAAGCTGCAAGGAATTTGTTAAATATTAAAAATGCCTCCACAAGTGAATTTGGTAATAATTGTATACCTGTAGTTGGCTTGTTAGAAGAATGGCAAAAAGGAAAAAAAAGAATTAAGGGAAGCGAGAAAAATTTAGGAGGAACAATGAGATTAGGCTTATATGATGCCGTTTTGAAAAATAATTCTTTAATATCAAAAATATATTCTGAAAAAAAAATAAAAGAAAGACATAGACATAGATATGAGGTAAATATTAAATATAAAGAAGATTTTGAAAAAAAAGGATTGATCTTTTCGGCTTTATCACCAGACGGCATGCTTCCCGAAATAATAGAATTAAATAATCACCCTTGGTTTGTTGGTGTTCAATTTCATCCCGAATTTAAATCAAGACCCTTTACACCACATCCTTTATTTTCTTCCTTTATTAAAGCTGCGGAAACAAATAGGAGAAACAATTAATGGAAAATAAATCTGTAAAATGTGGAAAGTTAAACATTTCAAATGTAAATCCATTTACTTTAATAGCTGGACCTTGCCAATTAGAAAACGAAAAACATGCCTTAGAAGTTGCTAGTGAATTAAAAAAAATTACTAAAAAGTTAGGTATAGGCCTTATTTATAAAACATCATTTGATAAAGCTAATAGAACCAGTCTAATGGGAAAAAGAGGAGCAGGTCTTGAAAAGTCATTACCGGTTTTTGATAAAATTAGAAAAGATCTAGAAGTGCCAGTTTTAACTGATGTTCACACTCCTGAGCAATGTGAAATTGTTTCAAAACATGTTGACGTTTTACAGATACCAGCTTTTTTATGTCGACAGACAGATTTACTTATAGCTGCAGCTAAAACTGGAAAAGTTATAAATGTAAAAAAAGGACAGTTTTTAGCTCCATGGGATATGGTAAATGTTACAAAAAAAATTGAGGACTCAGGAAATAAAAATATTTTGGTTACAGAAAGAGGCGCAAGCTTTGGTTACAATACTTTAGTGTCTGATATGAGATCTTTACCTATTATGGCAAAGAATGGTTATCCAGTTGTTTTTGATGCTACACATTCAGTACAACAACCAGGAGGAATGGGGGATAAAAGCGGAGGTCAAAGAGAATTCGTTGAGCATCTTGCTAGAGCAGCCATTGCTGTTGGCGTTGCCGCAGTTTTTATGGAAACACATCCTGATCCAGACAATGCACCATCTGATGGACCAAACATGGTACCATTATCTAAAATGTATAGCTTGTTAAGTAAACTTGTTCAAATTGATAAATTAATAAAGAATGGTAAAAATTAAAAATATCAAAGGCCGGCAAGTTTTTGATAGTAGAGGAAATCCGACAGTAGAAGCCGAAGTATATTCAGATAGTGGTCTGAAAGCTTCAGCAATAGTTCCCTCTGGTGCATCCACAGGAACTTATGAAGCATTTGAATTAAGAGATAAAGAAAATAAGAGTTATCTTGGCAAAAGTGTTTTTAAAGCAATTGAAAATATTAATGGACCAATAGCAAATTCTATAAAAAATATAAATATAGAAGATCAGACCGAAATAGACAAAATTTTAGTAGACTTAGATGGCACTGAAGAAAAGAAAAAACTCGGTGCTAATTCAATTTTGGCAGTTTCCATGTCCGCTTGTAAGCTTGCAGCAAGTGTAAAAAAATTATCTTTATTTAAATATTTAGGAAATTCTAAAAGTTCTCAATTACCAGTTCCACTTTTGAATATTATAAATGGAGGCGTTCATGCTAAAAATAATTTAGATATTCAAGAGTTTATGATACGTCCGGATAAAGCAAAGTCATTTTCAGAGTCTATGAGAATGAGTTTTTTAGTAATTCAAAATTTAAAATCTATGCTTGATAACACAAATGTTGGTGATGAAGGAGGATTTGCTCCCAACCTTAAAAGTGACGAAGAAGCAATTAAAATGATAATAAAAGCTATAGAAAAATCTGGTTTTAAACCAGGAGAAGATATATCAATTTGTTTGGATGTAGCTGCAAACGAACTAAATAAACAAAAAACATTAGAATATTATTCCAAATTAATAAAGGATTATCCCATCAAGTCTATTGAGGACCCATTTACAGAGGATGATTGGGAGTCTTGGGGAAAGTTGACAAAAAATACAAATATTCAAATTGTTGGAGATGATTTATTTGCTACTAATATAAAAAGACTAAAGAGAGGTATTAAGGAAAAATCTGCTAATACAATATTAGTTAAATTAAACCAAATTGGTACAGTTAGTGAAACTATAAACGTAATAAACTCTGCTCATAAAAATGGTTTTAAAACTATTATTTCACATAGATCTGGAGATACAGAAGATACTTTTATTAGTGATTTGGCGGTAGCGACAAATTCTTCTCAAATAAAAACAGGATCATTAGCTAGATCTGAAAGAGTGGCGAAATACAATCGTTTATTAAGGATAGAAGATGAGCTTGGAAAATCAGCAAAAATAGCTAAAGTTTAAATATATGAGATTTTTAGAAATTATTAGCAAAAAACGATTTGCCCTAATTAGTATTTTTTTGTTTCTGTATTTAATTTTAAACCTACTTGATGGAGAACGTGGACTTATATCTTACTATGAAAAGCAAAAATTAATTAATCAACTTGCCGAAGAAAAAAAAAATAATGAGATGAAACTTAAATCTATAGAAAAACAAAATAATTTATTAACAAAGAATATCGATGTTGATTATCTAGAAGTGATATATAGAACAAAATTTATGGTAGGTAAAAAAGGTGAAAAAATTTACCTTAAATAATATTAAATGAAGCTAAGACACCCTGAAAAAATTAATAAACCTATTAATCCAATCAAAAAAAAACCTAGTTGGATAAGAACAAGAATTTTAGACACAAAAAGTTACTTTCAAACCAAAGAGTTAATAAATAAAAAAAAGCTTCATACAGTTTGTGAGGAAGCTAGCTGCCCTAACATATCCGAATGTTGGAGCAAAAAGCACGCAACTTTTATGATAATGGGAGATACTTGTACAAGAGCGTGTGCATTCTGTAATGTAAAAACAGGTAAACCAACTTTTCTAGATCCAGATGAACCTATTAAAATAGCGCAAGCTACAAAGGAATTAAATTTAAAACATGTAGTAATAACTTCAGTTGATAGAGATGATCTTGATGATGGTGGAGCAAATCATTTCTCTAAAGTTATTTACGAAACAAGGAAAATGAATAAAAATACTACAATAGAAGTTTTAACTCCTGATTTTTTAAGAAAAAAAAATGCATATAGAAATGTTGTAAAGGCTAACCCAGATGTTTTTAATCATAATATAGAAACTGTTCCAAGTTTATATAGGCAAGTAAGGCCAGGCTCACGTTATTTTGCTTCAGTAAATCTATTAAAATCAGTTAAGGGGATAAATAAAAAAATATTTACCAAATCAGGTATAATGCTAGGACTAGGAGAAAAAAAAGATGAAGTTTTACAAGTTATGGATGATCTTCTATGTGCGAATGTGGATTTTTTAACTATTGGACAATATCTTCAGCCTAGCGAAAAACATTATCCAATAAATCGATATGTCCATCCTGATGAGTTTCAAAGTCTCAAAGAGATAGCACTATCAAAAGGCTTTTTATTAGTAGCTTCATCTCCACTAACAAGATCTTCGTACCATGCAGATGAAGATTTTGCTGAAATGAAAAAATTGAGAGAAAAACAATCTAAGTGCCATCCGCTTCAATAATAAAACAAATACCCTGTTCCAAAGAAAATTTAATCAATATGGTTCTTGATATAGAGAAGTATCCAGAATTTGTACCATGGTGTTTAGGGGGCAAAATTCATAGTAAAGTTGATAAAGGTGATAAGGTAGAAATTACTGCAGATTTAACAATTGGAAAAAGCTTTTTTAAAGAAACTTATAAAAGTTTTGTTATTTACGAAAAATCAACAGAATCAATTCATGTTACTAATATAGATGGTCCGTTAAAACATCTTGAAAATAAATGGTATTTTAAACAAAAAGGTGAAAACAGCCAGGTAGAGTTCAATGTTAATTTTGAATTGAAAAATAAAGTTCTAAACATGTTGATGATTAAATCTTTTGATATAGGTTTAAAAAAAATAGCTGAGGCTTTTGAAAAGAGAGCAAATAAGTTATTTAAGAAAATTTAAAATTAATTTTAAACATTTATTTACAGTAATTTTTTGAATATAAGAACGCCCTTTGTTTTTAAATAAATATTTATTTATAATAATTTTTTTACCACTCATTATACCTATATAAACTAAGCCTACTGGCTTTTTTTTAGTACCACCATCAGGACCTGCTATACCTGTTGTAGAAATTGAAATATAACTTTTGGCTATTTTATTAATATTTTTAACCATAGCCAAACATACTTGATGGCTTACAGCGCCATATTTTTTTATAAGTTTTTTTGACACTCCTAAATTTTTAATCTTTGATTGATTTGAGTAAGTAACTAAACCAAGATTGAAGACTTTAGAAGATCCACTTACAGAAGTAATATTACTTGCAAGTAATCCACCCGTACAAGATTCTACTGTAGACATTGTAAATTTTTTTTTTGATAATTTTTTAACAGTTTTTTTTGCGAGTAAAGACATATATTTATCCACCTAAGAAAAATAATATTAAACTTAAAATTATGATTACATA
>CACLHW010000001.1 GCA_902606835.1 uncultured Pelagibacteraceae bacterium | reverse complement strand
TAAATACCAAGCATAATCAAATGATCCATACTGATCATAAAAATATCCGCCTAAGTAGGCACCTAAAGATCCAATTTGATGGCTAAAAAAAACTATTCCATATAAAGTTGCTAGATATTTTGTCCCAAAAACTTGTGAAATAATACCATTTGTTGGTGGAATAGTTGCTAACCAAAGAAATCCATAGAGCACTCCAAAACCTATTGCTACATATGTTGATGTAGGAAGTATTAGAAACAAAATTAGTACAATTCCACGAGCAAAATACAAAATACTTAATAATATTTTTTTACTATATTTTCCTGATAAATAGCCAAAAGACAATGTTCCAAAAACATTAAAAAGACCTATTAAAGATAAAATTGCAGCAGCTGTCCATATTTCGAAACCACGTTCCTGAATATAACTTGGAATGTGTGCTGAAACTAAAGTTATATTAAAACCACATACAAAAAAACCGAGTATTAAAAGTATAAAACCTTTATGATTAAATGCTTCTTTTAAAGCCTCTGTAAGTGTTTGATTGTCTACTTTAATACCGGCGTTTATATTCTTTTCTTTTTTAACTTCGCGTAGAAAGAATGCAGCAATTATTCCAAATACAACAAAGTATAAATATGTGTTCAACGTTTTTTCCCAACCAAACGTAGACAGCGCAAATTTTGTATATATAGGTGAGAAAAAATAACCAATTGATGCCATAGCGACTACAATTCCTATAGCCATCCCTCTAGTTTTATTTGGGAAATGTTTTCCAACCGCAGCAATCTGAACACTTATTGCTGTCCCTCCTAAACCAATTCCAATTAATAAACCAAGGTTAATTTGAAAAAATATTCCTGTATTTGGTCCTGAATAAAGTAAATAAATTCCTAATGCTACAAAACCAGATGCAATTATTGTAACTTTTGCACTTCCAATTTTATCTGCCAACGCTCCAAAGATTGGAGCAAACATGCCCCACATTAGCATTTGCAATCCTATGGCCAAACCAAACTCTGTAATTGTACACTGTAAATCTTTTACAAAAAAATCTGTAAACATTCCAAAGACCATGCGAAGCCCCATAAATATGGCGACTATGAAACATGCTGAAATAAGTGTAAAAAAAAGCTGTGTTACTAGGAAAAAACTTTTCTTTTATCATTTAATAAATTTTAAAGACCTTTTTAAATCTTCAATTAAATCTTTTGGATCTTCTAATCCTATATGTAAACGAACCAAATGTTCATTTTTTTCTAATTTAAAATAACGTCTTGTACCTAATTCTACAGGATCAGTATAAACTGCAAGACTTTCAAAACCACCCCAACTATAACCAATGCCAAAAAGCTCTAATTTATTTACAAATTTATATACCGAGTTCTTGTTTTTGCTTTTTATAATAACGCTTAATAGCCCAGAGGCTCCTGAGTAATATTTTTTTAATAATTTAAATTCTTTTGATGAGGTTTTGTAAGGGTATAATATTTTATAGATTTTTTTTTGTTTTTTTAAAAAATTAATTATTTTTTTTGCATTTTCTTGGTGCTTTTCAAGTCTTATATCTAAAGTTCTTAAACCTCTAATAATTAAATAGGCATCATCAGATGATAGTCTGTAGCCTGATACATGATTATACCACCAAACCTTTTTATATACTTTTTTATTAACAGCAACAGTCCCTGCCATTACATCCGAATGACCAGAATAATATTTGGTTGCAGACGTTATCGATATATCAAAGCCTAATTTTAATGGTTTAAAAAAGTATGCTGTTGCCCAAGTATTATCAATCGCGGTAAATATATTTTTGCTTTTTGCTAAAGAAACTATTTTACCTAAATCATTCATCTCAAAAGTATTACTGCCAGGATTTTCAACATAAATAAGTTTAGTTTTTTTTGTTACTTTATTTTTTAAATCTTCAAAATTATTTGGGTTATACCAAATTGCTTTAACTTTAAATTCTTTAAGCAAATCATCTGTAAGTTTCTGTGTTGGTCTATATACACCATCCGAAATAACTATTTCGTCTCCTGGTCTACATATGCTCATTATTGCTAATGCTACAGCTGCAAATCCAGTAGGTGTTAAAAAAACTTGATAAGCTTCTTCTAACCCCCTTAATAATTTTTGAAGTTGAACAGTTGTTTGTGTCCCTTGTCTTCCATAGTCCCAATGTTCTACTTCTTTATTTTTTGCTATATCTTGTTGATGTTTTCTTAATTCTTGCATCGTCCTAAACAAAATAGTAGATGCGCGTACTACTGGAGGATTAACAGACCTGGAAGAATAATCTTTTGCGGCAGTTTTTAAATATGTTTTTGTAGATTTTGTCATAAAACATTTGATAACGAAATAGTAGAATGCTATATCCTCGGCATAAGGTCAATTAATATAATTTATAGGAGGATATATTTATATGGGATACCCAAAAAAACACAGAGGAAGAAGAAAAATGGGTTCCAAAAAAAGAAGAGCTCGTAAAAGAAATAAAAGAAAATAATTACGCTTCTTGGTAATGGAATTCGATCAAATATTAAGAAAAATTGTAAAATACTCTATCATTTCATTTTTGCTGCCCCTAGTAACAATTAATTCTTGTCTTTTATTTTACAAGTTTATGGGAAGTATAGAAACTTTTCCTAATTTAGGTTATGGACCTGATAAAATTGAAAATTCATATAAAGATTTTTTATTAATAACTAATAATGAATATGATGTTTCGCTAACTAATTGTCCTGAATACAAGTATGTTAGAAGTTTTATAACATCTGAAAATAAAGTAATAAAAGTAGATGAGAAGGGAAACGTAATTAATCAACCTTCTGATTTTTTAAATGATCAAATAGCTAAAAACAAAATTAAATCCGTCCAATTTACAAAAACATCTTTTAAAGAAAGCAAGTGTGTAAAAAATCACAAATTTATGCAATTAGTGTTAAATAATATTAAATGGGTTGAACCTTTATTAATAAAAACCATAAAAGAAAATAGCGCTGGGTTTGCTGAAATAAAAAATCCATATATTTATGGAGAGGTTTCAATAAGTAGAACTGCTAGATACTTTCCAGCAACATTTATTTTTAAACCCTTTATAATTCTTAGTTCTATTTTTTTATTTTTCTACTGGCTTAATAATTTTAGATTTTTTAACATAATTACAAATAAGAATAATATAACTGATTTTTCAAAAAAATTTTTTTATTTTGGTATACTTTCCTGCATATTTTTAGCTCTACATGCTGCATTTTTAGGTTTAGATTATGACTCTAAATTATTCTCTCAAATAAGAAAATTAATTATCATTTTATTTATTTCTTTTGAAGTAGTTGCGCAAATCTATCTTACAGCTAGTATATTTAAAATTAAAAATGAGTTAAAAGATAATATTAATTATTTAGTACTTAATATCAAAATTATATTTGTGTCTGTAGTATTTATAGTAACTTTAATTTCCTTCGCTGTTTTGTCTTTTACCGACCAAAGCAGTGTCTTTAAACAAGTTCTTGAATGGAATTATTTTTCGTTTTTACTTTTCTATTATCTTTTGAGTAGTTTGCTTTGGAAGGTCCAAAAAAACCAAAAGTTCTAACACTTTCGTGCTAGAACTTTTAAATTTGGTTCGTCGTTGTATGCGCTACCGCCGAACCCGCCACCCTGGTATGTTAAGCGCTACTTTCCAGAGTTTTCTGCCCTGTAAGCTTGAACCTCTCGGTTTTTCCTTACCTGGCCAGTTAAGAGTTGCCTCTTAAGTCATAGCCATTAAACCATATCGAAAAAAAAATTAAATCACTAATTAGGTGATAAAATTAATTAATGATTTGGTATGTTAATTAAGTGGATAAATATTTGTTGATCGTTCTAGCTATCCATCCCCCGCCTAAAACTTTATCCCCAAAGTCATCTTTCGAATAAAATACACATGCTTGTCCGGGAGAAATTCCAACCTCATTTTCGTTTAAAGTAATCATTGTTTCTTTATTTTTTAAATTTATTTTAGCTTTAATCAATCTTCCTGTTGATCTAACTTTTACATAGAAATTATTTTTATATTTTTTTACATCATCTAAAAAATTTAAATTTCTTAAATAAATTTCTTTTATAAATAATGATTCTCTATTTCCTACAACTACTTTATTTTGTGAAGCATCTATGTCTACCACATACAAAGGTTCCTTGTGAGCAATTTTAATTCCTTTTCTTTGCCCAATTGTATAATTAATTATACCCTCGTGTTTTCCTAGCACTTTACCATTGGTGTCTAAAATATCCCCTTCTTTGAAAGACTCTGGCTTATATTTCTTAATTATTGAAGCATAATTACCATTTGGGACGAAACATATATCTTGGCTATCTGGCTTATCCGCTACATTTAAATTAAGTTTTGAAGCTAATTTACGTGTTTCATTTTTTTTCATTTCTCCTAAAGGAAAACGTAAAAAATTTAACTGTTCTTGAGTTGTGGCAAAAAGAAAATAGCTTTGATCTCTATTTAAATCATTTGCCCTATATAGTTCTGCGGTTCCGTTTTTTTGTACTCTACTAACGTAATGTCCTGTTACCAAAGCATCAGCTTTAATTTCTTTAGCATAAAAATATAAATCTCTAAATTTTACTGTTTGGTTACATTGTACGCATGGAATAGGTGTTTCTCCTGCAACATAACTGTCTACAAATGATTCGATAACATCTTTTTTAAATTTCTTTTGAAAATATAGAATCTTATGATCGATGTTTAATTTTTGCGCCACACGCTTAGCATCTAGTATATCTTGACCAGCACAACATTGTCTGCTTTTTTTAGATGATTTGGCATCATCATAGAGTTTAAGAGTTACGCCAATTACTTTATAGCCTTCACTTTTCATCAAACCTGCTACGGTAGAGGAATCAACTCCTCCAGACATAGCAACTACTACTTTTGTGTCTTTTGGTTGTTTAAAAAAACCAAGAGAATTTGCTTTTTTTTGTGATTTATTCATTAAATTATGTATTTGTTTTATTATATAAAGTGATATTTTTCCATAAATGTTTTTAGATTATGAACCAGGTGATTTTGTAATAAATCCCAATGATAAAAGCTGGGGAATCGGTCAAATTCAATCTATAATTAATGGTAAAATTACTGTTAATTTTGAAAATGTGGGAAAGAAGGTTATAAATAGTAAAGAAATAACTTTAGAAAGAATAAAAAAAATTGAATAATTTAGACCTAAAATATACAGCAGAAAATCTAATAGATACATTTTTTGAAGCTGGAAAAATAGCAAAAGAGATAAGTAAACAAGGCGTTAAAATTACTATTAAGAATGACAAATCTCCTGTAACCAACGGTGATTTAGAAGTTGACAGTATAATAAAAAAAAAAATAAAGGATCTGACGCCTAGTATACCAATTATATCGGAAGAAACAGTTGATTTTAATACTGAAAATAAAAGCAAAACTTTCTGGTTAATTGATCCAATAGATGGAACAAAAGATTATATAAACAAAAGAGATGAATATACCTTAAATGCTGCATTAATAACTAATTTAAAACCTGCCCTTGGAATTATCTACGCTCCCGCTAAAAATAGATTATTTTTTTCCTATGGAAAAGATTTGGCTTATGAAATTAACAATGAAAAAACTGTTAAATTAAATTGTAAAAAAAAAAATATAGATAAAATAATAGGTTTAGAAAATTCAGGAAATACTCCTAGTGAAATTACAAATATTTATAAAAAATATAAGGTTACAGAGACCATTAAAATGTCTAGTTCACTTAAATTTTGTATTTTGGCAGCTGGAGAAGCTGATATATATGCTGCAAAAGCAAGAGCCTTTGAATGGGATATCGCAGCAGGACATGCAATATTGGTACATGCAGGAGGGTTTGTAACTACTCTTGACGAAAAAGAAATTTTATATGGAAAAAAAAATTATAAAAATCTTGCTTTGATAGCTAAAAGGGACAAAAATTTATAAAAAAAACTACAACTTAAGGTTGTAGATTTTTTACAATAATGACCTTTTAATTATTTTTTAATAACTATAGACTACAATCAACAAATGGAGATTCGATGATTAGAAGATTGCTAGCAATAGCAAGTCTAGGAGTGTTGTTATCTGGATGCTTTATGGCACCAATGGCATTGATAGGTCCTGCTACTTCAGGATTTAGCACGGCTTCTATAATACAATCAGGTGTAACTAGTGGCGCTAGTTATATGGTTAAACAAAGCACTGGCAAAACAATTGCTGAACATGCTTTTGATGCAATTAATGACGATGTCTTACATCAAACTTACTTTCCAAATAAAGATTTAAAAGTTAGTCCGTAAAAAAATTAATTTATAAACTAAAATCTTAACAGATGATTAAAACAGTACTAATTATTGTTTTATCAGTTTCTATTTTTGGAATTGCCTTCTTTTTTTATGTAAAAAGATCATTAAAGAAGCAATTAGATTATTATCTAAAAAAAAATGAGAAGAAAAATAACAAAAGGAAAAATTAGATCATTTTACAAAATTTAAAAAATTCATTCTTAGGCAGATCTAATACTTTTTTTGATACTTCGTAGCTAAATCCAGACCTAGCTAATATTGAAATATCTTTTTTATAAAATAATGGTCTATTTCCTTCTTCCCTAATTGGACCAAGCCTTCTTCTTTTGCACAATTTAATAGCAGAAAAAAAATCAGGATCTGATTGATTTTCTTTAATCTTGGATATGCTTGCCTTTATATATTTTTGATCGATTCCCTTTTTTATTAAACTGTATCTAATTTTATTAAGTGAATATCCTCTTCTATAAAAAGCCTTTGATTTAGCATCAGAAAAATATTTGTCACTTAAAAATTTTTGCTCTATTAATGTAACAATTACAGAATCGATTAAATCAAAAATTTCCTTTTTACTTGACTTTTTTTGCTCTGTTTTTATTAATTTTTTAAACAAATATGTCCTCAATTGTTGTTTTGAAGGGCTATATTTTTCAATATAAGAGTAGGCTAAATTTCGAATTCCATTAATAGTTTCCTCAAGATTTTTTTTATTTTTAATAGGATTCATGATTTTTATATATTATATTACACTTTCAGATTTTTATGCTAATTCAATTTCAAGAATATTTTACACTAGAAAATATTTATTTTTGGTCTAATTTTGGTGTTTTGCCATTCTGGGCTTTGATGTTGGCTTTGCCACATTCCAAAATTACACAAATATTGGTTAATTCAATAATTATACCATTAATTTTAGCTGTAGCATATGTATACGTAATCTATATCGCCATCTTAACTGACGAACCTATATTAGATATTTTTAAATTATATTTCAATTTGGACAATCTTTATACTATATTTGCTACTGAAAACTTTTTGCTCGCATTTTGGATTCATTTTTTAGCTTTAAATCTTTTTCTTGGTTCATGGGTATCTCGTGATGGTGTAAAATATAACATCCCAAAAAAATTGGTGGCATTACCAATGATTGTTATATATTTCACAGGGCCATTGGGATTAGTTATGTATTGGTTTTTTAGAATTTTTTACTCAAAAAAATTAGGTTTTCATGATTAATTTAGTTAAACCCAATAATTTTTGATTTTTCTGTAAGAATATACAAAGCGCCGTTGCTTATAATTATTGGAGATATGTTTGTTCCTCCAATTTTTCTAAAATATTCAACTTTTCCAGACTCAGCAGAGCTTATAATTAAAAATCCATTTAAAGTTACTGAATAAATTTTTCCAGATCCCATTATAAAACTAGTAATTTTTGTTCTTTGCTTTTTCTTTTTTAAAGTTTTTAAAATACTATTAGATGAAATAATTTTTCCTGTTTTTTTTTCTAAAATAACAGAATATCCATTTTCAGTAACAACAAATATATTTTTACCGTCTACAATAGGTGCGCTGACAGAACTGACTTCGGCTTCCCAGTTTGTAACACCACTGTACTTATCGTATGAATAAGTTGAAAAATCAGTTGAAAAAATAATTTCATGGTCAGTTAATACAATTTCAGATGAATTGAAAAAGTCAGTAGCATTAGCATACATTGATGTAGCTGTGTTTCTTGACCAAATAACTCCACCGCTGTTAATATTAATCTTATATATATCGGCAGATGAAGTAATTACAAATAGATTACCATCTTTTGATATTGCTAATGACATTAACTTTTGTGATTTTATAAAAGACGATATTGAAAGAATGTCCCAAACCAAAGCTCCGTCATTTGTTTTAAGACATAAAATTTTATTATCTTGATCTACTAAAAAAATATTATCTTTAAAGATTTTTAAGTTAGATCTCAATGGAATTCCATGATTTTTTATCCATGTCAACTTTCCATTTAATAAGTTAATGCTATAAATAAATCCAATATTGTCAGCTACATATAGGTTTTTTTTATAAATTGAAAAAGTCAGACTTTTGTTTATTTTTTTATATAATTTTTTGTATATGTTTTTTTCCCAAATAATTCTACCTGTTTTGCTAATATTAAAGATAGTACCTTTATCATCTGAAAAAATAATATTATCTTCGAATGTTAGTATTGGTGAAACACTTTTATAATTTGGAAATTTATCTTTTCCGATTTTCTTTTTTAAAAAAATGTTATCAATGCTTGGAAGATATATATTTCCTAACAAATTACTGAGATTTTGACCTGGCATCCTCCAAGAAGAGACTTGCTTTGGTTCAGATATAACAACTTCCTTATTTAAAGTTTTTTCAATTTCAAATTTAGTTTCTGATGAATAAATTTTCTCAACTTTTATAACTTCTTTTTGCTTTTGCTCTAATTCTAAAACTCTCCTTTTTTCTTCCTCACTATCCTTCCAAAGTCCTGTTTTATTATCAAATGAGCAATTATTTAGTAGTAATAATATTGAAAAAATAATTATTTTTTTTTTATTTTCCATCGTTTATAAGCGCCAGCTTAGACCTGGCTTGATCATATAATCCTTTTTGTAAATTTTGTGTTGAGAGAATTTGCAAATAAAACTCCGTTCCTTTTATATATTCCTTTTTTGAAACAAAATAATCTCCTAATAATAATAATGCATGTGGTTTCCATACAGAGTCGTCTTTTTCATTTAATAAGGGATTTAAATTGTTTAACAACTCTAATTCACTCACGTAATTTGAGCTAAACAATGCTCTCTTGTATATTAACAAATTTTTTATCTCTTTATCAAATTTGTTGTTGTTTAAGACATGATCGAATATTTCCAGTATCTCGTTTTGATCTTTGATTAATTCTTGGTTTAAAACTAGAAATAAACATAGGGTAGAATAAGTAGAATCATTGGAATAAATTATTTTTTTAAGTATAGGTAATGCTTCAGATATATTTCCGTTTCCCAAAAGGATTTTTGCTTGAATATAATTTTCTGAAATTTCAATTTTTTTATTTTCTTGACTTACTTGATAATAACTAAAACCTCCAAATAAGATAATTATCATGATTATACATGAAAAAATCAATTTTTTATTTGAATCGAAAAATCTTCTTAATTTTGTTTTTTTTGTTACGTCGTATTGTGCCTCTATTATATCTGCCATTTTATATTTTCCATTACTTATAAGTATTTTTCCAAGAGGGAAATTTTCTCATTTTTACATCTTTAACATAATTTTTAACACTTTTATCAATAAGTTTATTTAGATCTAAGTATTTTTTTACAAATCTTGGAAAATAACTGCTTAACCCTAACATATCATCTGTAACAAGTATTTGGCCATCACAATACTTAGAAGCTCCTATTCCTATAGTAGGAATAGAAGAATTTTTTGTAATTATTTTTGCTAAACTCTCAACTACACACTCTATAACCATTGCAAACGCTCCAGATTTAGAAATAGTCATAGCATCCTCAAAAATATGTTTTCTTTGTAAAGATTTTCTTCCTTTTACTTTAAAACTGCTTGATGTTTGCGGCAATAGACCAACATGGCCCATAACCGGAATTCCTTTTTTTGTTAAATATTTTATTATATTAACTATCTTTTTTCCCCCTTCTAATTTAATTCCATCACATTTAGTTAAGCTCATGACTTTTTTTGCATTTTTATAAGCTAAAAACTTATTTGAGTATGTATTATAGGGCATATCAAACACAACTAAACTTCTCTTTGTGGCATTTTTTACAGTCCTTCCATGAAGAATCATTGTATCAAGTTTTATTTCCTTGGTATTTTTCATTCCGTATAAAACATTAGCTAAAGAATCGCCTACTAAAATTATGTCACAATACTTATCAATTATTTGAGCTATATTTTTTGAATATGCTGTTAAACAAGTGATATTAGATTTATTTTTCTTTTTTAGAATTTTTTTAATTGTTATCTTTGTCATTTTCTGGTGTCAGTTTCATAAATTTTTCTTTAACTTCGTTGATTTTAGAACAGAAAGATTGACAGACCAAAGTAAATTTATCTATTAGTTCTTTTGCTTGATTATAGTCAGATTGTTTTATTTTTAAAAGTGTAAGCATGTATATAGCTTCATCATTTTTGGGATTTAACAATAATACACTATTTAAATTAATTTCTTCCTCTGTATCATTGTCATCCTTGTTAAAAATTTTTGCCAAATATAAATATGATTTTTCACTTTTCGGATTAAACACTAAATCTCTCTCAAAATAAATTTTTGATTTTTCTATTTTGTTCTTATTATAGAGTTTAATTCCTTCCTTATAATAACTTGACTCTTTACTAAGAGCACCTGAAAAAGACAGTAGGTAAAAAATAATAACTTTTATTAGAAAAAATTTTTTAATCATAATTGGCTTATATTTTTTTTATTATTTATCATATTTTTGAAATACCTTTACAATAAATGTAGATTTCTTTTGATTCTTTTTTGCTAGATAAGGGCTTATATATAACAACTTTTTTGAAGTATTTATTAGCTTTTTCTTTAATTTCTTGAAATATAGAGCCCATAAATATTTTTGATAAGAAAACGCCATCAAAAGATAAAATTTTAGCTGATAAATTCATGGCATTTAAGCAAAGCTCTCCTGTTCTAAATGAATCAAGTTCTTTATTACCAGAAGTGTTTGCTGCCATATCAGATAAAACAACATCAATTTTATTTCCAAAATAAAATAATATTTTGCTGTAAGTATCATTTTCCAAGAAATTTCCTTCAATAAAATCTACATTATTTATTTTTTCCATCCGTTTTAAATCAACTGCTAGTATTTTTCCTTTTATTATTTCTTTCCTACATACCTGTGACCATCCTCCTGGGCTTGATCCTAAATCTAATAAGTTAATATTTTTTCTTAGAAATTTAAATTTTTTATTCATTTCTATTAATTTAAAAGCTGACCTTGATCTAAAACCTTGAATTTTTGATTGTTTAAAAAATGGATCTCTGCTTTGTTTTTTTAGCCAATTTTTTGATGATTTGTTTTTTTTCAAGTACTTGATTCTATTTTATAGAACATCTTCATCTTCTTCTTCATTTGAAAGAATTGAAGATTTCTTATTTTTGTTTTTATAATGAAAAAAGCTTATAGGAATTAATAAAATATATATTACGCCTGTTATAAATAATGTTTGAAATGTATAAAAAATTAAGAGGCTTACATAAATCCCGATTCCAAGAAGTAAAAAAATTGCAAAATGCCTTGGAATTAAAATTCTTTTTAATGAATATGTTGGAATTTTACTTACCATTAAAATTGAAGTTGTAACTATTGCTACTGAACTTAGAGCGGCATAATTTTGAAATTCAATTAAACCGCTTAGATTTAATATTAATGGTAATAGCACTAGTCCTGCAGCGGCCGGCGATGGTACGCCCTCAAAAAAATTAATTTTCCATGTTTCGGTTTCTTCAATTACTGTTAAATTAAATCTGGCTAAGCGAAGTGCGCAGCAAACTGCATATACCAAAACAAACATCCAGCCTAGTTTTCCAATTTCATTTAAAGCCCAAAAATACATTATAAAACCTGGAGCTACACCAAAACTAATAACATCTGTGAGAGAATCTAATTCTTTACCAACTTTAGATGTTCCTTTAATTAATCTTGCTACTCTTCCATCCAATGTATCTAGTATTGCTGCAAATCCAATTGCTATTACTGCCATTGAATAATTTAAATCAATAGCAAACTTGATTGAGCTTAAACCTAAACATACTCCAAAAACTGTTATAGCATTGGGTAAAAGTGATTTTGGATTTTTTTTACTTATTATTTTAAATTCTTTTTTATTTTCTATCATTTATTAATTTTTTTTTGCTAACAGAGTTTCTCCGGCAACTGTATTTTGTCCTTTTTTTACTAATAGATTATAATTTTCAAAATATAAATCAACTCTGCTTCCAAATCTAATCATTCCAAATCTATCGCCTTGTTTTATTGCATCGCCTTCTTTCACATCACAAACTATTCTTCTTGCTATCATTCCAGCAATTTGAACAACTATTATTTCATCACCAGTTTGATTATTTATTTTTAAATAATTTCTTTCATTATCTTCACTAGCTTTATCGAGAGTAGCATTTATATACTTCCCTGGTTTATAAAATATTTTATCTACTTTTCCTGTATATGGTGTTCTGTTAACATGACAAGCAAGCACATCCATAAAAATGCTTATTCTTTTATATTTTTTATTTTCAAGACCTAATTCCTTTGGGCCATTTATTTCTGATATTTGAGTTATTTTGCCATCAGCAGGACTCACTAAATAATTTTCATCTTGGATAGAGTATCTTTCTGGATCTCTAAAAAAATAATAAACCCAAATAGTAATAAGTAAACCAATTATTCCTAAATAATTATTTATTAAGAGAAGTATAAAAGTAACTACGGCTGCTATAGCAACAAAACGATAGCCTTCCCTATGAAGTTTTTGAACTATAAAATCAAACATAATTTAAACTCTTTTTAATTTTAAGCTAATATGTATATATAATTGTTTAATTCAATTGTTAAAAAAATGAATATTAATAGCAAAATTAAAGTAAAAAACCCCATTGTGGAACTGGATGGTGACGAAATGACCAGAGTTATGTGGGATTTTATTAAAAAAAAACTAATTCTTCCACACCTGGATATAGACATTAAATATTTTGATTTAGGCATAAAAAATAGAGATAAAACGTTAGATCAAATAACAATTGATTCCGCTAAAGCTATAAAAAAGGTAGGAGTGGGTATTAAATGTGCAACGATCACTCCAGACGAAAATCGTGTAAATGAATTTAATTTAAAAAAAATGTGGAAGTCTCCAAATGGTACGATTAGAAATATTTTAGGAGGAACAGTATTTCGCGAACCTATAATTTGTAAAAATATTCCAAAACTGGTTCCTAGTTGGACAAACCCCATAGTAATTGGGAGACACGCTTTTGGAGACCAATATAGAGCTACAGATTTTAAAGTTCCAGGTAAAGGTAAATTAGAAATTAAATGGACTTCAGAAGATGGAAAAGAGAAAAAAGAATTTGAAGTTGTTAATTTTAAAGGACCTGGCGTTGCTTTATCAATGTATAACCTTGATCAATCTATTAAAGATTTTGCTAGGGCCTGTATGAATTATGGGTTAAACAGAAAATGGCCGGTTTATCTTTCAACTAAAAATACAATTTTAAAAAAGTATGACGGCAGATTTAAAGATTTATTCCAAGAAGTTTATGAAAATGAATTTGCAAAAAAATTTAAAGAAAGAAAAATCACTTATGAGCATAGACTTATAGATGATATGGTAGCCTGCGCAATGAAATGGAATGGAAATTATATTTGGGCATGCAAAAACTACGATGGAGATGTACAGTCCGATACAGTTGCGCAAGGATTTGGTTCTTTAGGATTAATGACAAGTGTTTTGATGTCTCCAGATGGCAAAACTATTGAATCTGAAGCTGCACATGGCACAGTAACAAGACATTATAGATTGCATCAACAAGGGAAAGAAACTTCAACAAATCCCATAGCTTCTATTTTTGCTTGGGCAAGAGGTCTTTATCATAGAGGAAAATTAGATGGTAATGAAGATTTAAAAAAATTTGTAAAAACTTTGGAAAAAGTTTGTGTACAAACAGTTGAAAGTGGTTCTATGACTAAAGATTTAGCTATATTAGTTGATAAAAAGCAAAAATATCTAACAACTAATCAGTTCTTGGAAGCAGTAAATTATAATTTAAAAAAAAGTATTAATTAATTTTTTTACTTAAAGTTTTAAAAGCTTCTTCAATTTTATTCTTGTTTATACCACCAGCTTGTGCAAAATCTTTTCTACCACCGCCACCTTTGCCACCAAGAACTTCTGAAGCAATTTTTACAAGATTTACTGCATCATATTTGTTGGTTAATTCATTGGTCACTCCAACTGCAACTCCAACCTTATCTTCAAAAGTAGAAAACCCAACTACAATACCTTTTTTGATATCTTTTTTACTTTGGTCCACTACATCTCTCAGTTCCTTAGGAGGAAAATCAGTAAGAACTTGATGTCTAAGAGTAAAAGCACCTATTTTTTTATCTTTAATAATATTTTTTGATTTATCCTTAATTATGTTTTGAATTTTAATTTTATCTAATTGCTTATTTAAACTTTTAATATTTTCTGATAATTCTAAATCTTCTTTGTAATCAGGTTTTACTTTATATTTAGATAATTCTTTTTTTATTAAATCTATCTGATCTTTCAGATTTTTTTCTTTTAATGATTTATCTTTCTCTAAAGATTTTTCATAATCTTCTAATTGTCTTTCTCTTAATGCTTCCACTCTTCTAACCCCTGCTGCGATTGATGATTGGCTGGTAATTTTAAATTTTCCAATATCTTTTGTATTTTTAACATGTGTACCTCCGCAAAGCTCAGTAGAAAAATATCCACCGTTTTCTTTTCCCATAGATAGAACTCTTACCTCGTCTCCGTACTTCTCTCCAAACATAGCTAAAGCACCTTTAGCTACAGCTTCTTTAGGTGTCATAATCCTGGTTTTAACATCGGTTCCTAAATGAACCATTTCATTTACATATTTTTCTATTTTTTCAATTTCTTTTTTTTCAATAGGTTTATTGTGGCTAAAATCAAATCTAAGTTTTTCGGGACTAACTAAAGATCCTTTTTGAGTAACATGTTTGCCAAGAGTTCTTCTTAGGGCCTCATGGAGCAAATGTGTTGCTGAATGATAAGCTCTAGCATCATTTCTTCTTCGCGAGTCAATTTCTAAATTTACAGTTTCGTTGACCTTTAAAGATCCATTTTCAATTTTCCCATAATGAACATGAAGATCTCCCATTTTTTTCTGTGTATCTTTGATAACAATTTTACACTTATTAGAATAAATTATACCTTGATCCCCAACCTGTCCTCCTGATTCACCGTAGAACGGTGTTTGGTTAGTTATTATTTCCACTTCATCTCCAGTTTTTGCTTCATTAACAAAATCTTTACCTTTAGATATTTTAAGAACAACAGCTTCAAGTTTATCAAATTCATAGCCCAAAAATTCTGTAGGATTAAGTTTTTCTCTAACTTTAAACCATTTTTCATCTAAAGATTTATCACCTGATCCTTTCCAGCTAGCTCTTGCTAATTTTTTACTTTTTTCCATTTCTTTATCAAAACCAGCATTATCAATTTTTATATTTTTATTTTTTAAAATATCTGCAGTAAGATCTAGTGGAAATCCATAAGTATCGTATAGTTTAAATGCAACTTCGCCAGGGAAGTAATTATTTTTAACTTTATTTAAATTTTCATCTAAAATTTCTATTCCTCTGTTAAGCAATGAAGAAAATTTTTCTTCTTCAGTTTTTAAAGTTTCGACAATTAAAGGTTGCGCTCTCTTTAGCTCAGGATAAGAATCTGACATTTCACTAATCAAAGTTGGTATCATTTTATAAAAAATTGGTTCCTTGCTGCCTAGAGTATGCGAATGTCTCATACCTCGTCTCATTATTCTTCTTAAAACGTAACCTCTGCCTTCATTTGATGGTAAAACTCCTTCAGCAATTAAAAATGAACTAGCTCTAAGATGGTCTGCAATTACTCTGTGACTTGATATATTTTCTTTAGTTACTTTAGTTTTGGTTAAATTTGAAGAGGCTTCGATTAAAGTTTTAAAATGATCTGTTTCATAATTGTCATGTGTGCCTTGAAGCAAGGCTGAAATTCTTTCTAAACCCATTCCAGTATCTACTGATGGTTTTGGTAGATTTATTCTTTTATCTTTTGAAACCTGTTCAAATTGCATAAATACCAAGTTCCATATTTCTATAAAACGATCTCCATCTTGGTCTTTACTTCCTGGAGGGCCACCTTTCAAATGTTCTCCATGATCATAAAATATTTCAGAGCATGGTCCACAGGGACCTAAATCTCCCATTGACCAAAAATTATCACTTGTTGATATTTTGTAAATTCTACTTTCTGGCAAACCTGCAATTTTTTTCCATAGATCGAAAGCTTCTTTATCTTCTGAAAATACACTAACGCTAAGCTTATCTTTTGATATTTGGAATTCTTTAGTTATTAAATTCCATGCTAAATCTATAGCCACATCTTTGAAGTAATCACCAAAAGAAAAATTGCCTAGCATTTCAAAAAATGTGTGGTGCCTTGGTGTGTAACCCACATTTTCTAAGTCATTATGTTTTCCACCAGCTCTAACACATTTCTGTGACGTGGTAGCTCTTTTATAATCTCTTTTTTCAAGACCTGTAAAAACATTTTTAAATTGTACCATTCCAGAATTTGTAAACATAAGAGTAGGATCATTGCTTGGAACTAAATTGCTAGAATCTACAATTTTGTGATTTTTATTCGAAAAATAGTTTAAAAACGATTTTCTTACACTTTTTAATGTTTTTTCAGCCATCTATCTAATATAAATACAGTTTTTTAGAATGATGTCTAGATAGAGAAGAAAGGCACCTTTAAAGGCGCCTTTCTTTTAAGAGAGCTAATTATTAATTATTTGGATTTTTTTTGTCAGTATCTGTTTTCTCAACAGCTGGATTTCCCTCTATTTTCTTGGAAATTAAGCCAGCTTTAGTTCTAATAGCCATTTCAATCTCAGCGGCTATTTTTGGATTTTTTTCAAGGTAGATTTTAGCATTCTCTCTACCCTGACCAATTTTTTCACCTTTATATGCGTACCATGCGCCTGATTTTTCAACTACATCAGCCTTTGCTCCTAAATCAATTAATTCGCCTGATTTGCTTATTCCTTTGCCGTACATCAAATCAAATTCGATTACTTTAAATGGAGGTGAAACTTTATTTTTTACCACTTTTACTCTAGTAGAATTTCCTATAATTTGTTCTTTTTCTTTAATTGCGCCTATTCTTCTAATATCCATTCTTACTGAAGAATAAAATTTTAGTGCATTTCCTCCTGATGTTGTTTCTGGATTTCCAAACATAATTCCAATTTTCATTCTTATTTGGTTTATAAAAATAACCATTGTATTAGTTTTCGCTATTGAACTTGTTAATTTTCTCAGAGCTTGACTCATCAGTCTTGATTGTAAACCAACATGATGATCTCCCATTTCTCCTTCTAATTCTGCTCTTGGGGTTAGTGCGGCCACAGAATCAACAACTAAAACTGAAATTGATCCAGATTTAATTAGTGTATCAGCTATTTCTAAAGCTTGTTCACCTGTGTCTGGTTGAGATATTAAAAGTTCCTCTGTTTTAACGCCTAATTTTTTAGCATAAACTGGATCTAAAGCATGCTCCGCATCAACAAATCCACAAATGCCTCCAGTTTTTTGAGCTTCGGCTACCACTTGCAATGCCAAAGTTGTTTTTCCAGATGATTCTGGGCCATAAATTTCTATGACTCTTCCTTTTGGAAGTCCTCCAATTCCAAGCGCCAGATCTAAGCTTAGCGAACCCGTTGATATAGCCTCAACATTTATGGCAGCCTTTTGACCAAGTTTCATTACTGAACCTTTGCCAAAATTTTCATCTATTTGACTTATGGCTGCTTCTAAAGCCTTACTTTTCTGTTTATTTTCTACTTCTTGGTTTTTTCCAGATTTTACTATTTTTAGATTATTTTTAGTCATAAATTTCCTTTTTTTTATAAAGTTTAGTTAACGAATCATTGTTTTCAATGTACACATTTTGTTCTTTTTATCAATAGCTAATTAAACCCACCGAATTATGGCTTTTTTAATATTAGTTAAAATAATTAACTAAATTAAATTTAACTGTTTTGCAGTGAGTCGGCCAATTGATGACAAAAGGTTGAATTGAGAAATAAGAAAATTTCTTTCTGAGCTGGCTAAATCAATTCTCGCATTCAGTAAAATAGATCTAGATTGAATCACTTCTAAAGTGCTTCTGCTGCTCCCAGACTCATATTCTAGGGTTATACCTTCGTTAGCAATTTCTGCTGCTTTAACCTGAGATCTAATTGAATCTAAAACACTTTTAGAAGATTGATAACTAGACCAAGCATTTGCTACTTCGGTTTCTGTAGTTTTTTTTTGATCCTCAAGCAAAAGTTCTTTTTGATTTTTAATTTCTTTAAATTTTCTATAGTTAAAAGCATTCTTGCCTCCAGCAAATAAAGGCCATTTGGCTGTTGCCTTAACTGTCTCTTGAGTTCTTTCTTGAATTGTTGAGCTAATGTTGTCTTGTTCAGCCCGTTCATAAGAAAGAGTAGCCGTTGGAGAAAGTTCTGAACCAGCTATGGTCACATCAAGTTTTGCCTGCATATATTCTAAAGTCGCTATTTGTAAATTTGGATTCTCTAAATTTGCTATCTTATAAGCCTCCGCAAGGCTTTTGGGTAAATTTAAGTTAGTTTCTTCTGTGCCTTTAATATCATTAGTTAATTTTTCTCCAACTATTTTCTCAAAATTAGCCTTACTAGTAACTAAATCATTTTGTGCAGCTATTAAATCAGCTTGGGCTCCAGCCAAAGAAGATTCTGACTGGGCTAAATCTGTTAAACTTATTTCACCTTTTTCTAGTCTATTTTGGTCAGTTTCAACTTGCCTTTCCAATAAATCCAAATTTATTAAATTATAATCAACCTTCTTTTTATTTAATAACAATTCAGTATGAGCTTTAGCAGCTTCTAATAAAATTTCTTGTTCAACTTTTTTAAGTTTAAATTGACCTAATTGTTGACCTTTTCTTTTTTTCTGCAAATTTGCAACTCCGCTAAAACCTTGAAAAATCTTTTGCTCCACTAAAATTGATCTTTCTTTAGGATCAATATTGACGTCATCTAAATTCGAATTAAAGCTATCTTGTGATGATTTATATCCAGAAATTGTTACATTGGGTAAAAATTCACTTACAGCTTCTCTTTTCTCTTCTCTGGAAGCGCGCATATTTGCTCTTTCAGCATTTAGCTTTGAGTTATTTAAATAAGCCAATTTAAGAGATTTTAATAATTCATTAGCTTTGGACTCGTTAAATCCAGAAAATAATACAAAAATTAAAATAATTTTAAAAAAATATTTCATTTATCTTGATCTAAAAATTAGTTTTTTAACTTCATGATTTTTTTTTAATAACATTACTACAGATGCAGATTTACTCAAATCTTTAATCATTTGCAAAGTAATTCTTTCATAAAACATAATAAATCGTTTTATTTTGTTATAAGACATTATTTTTTTATCCCAATGCGACTTTTTTCTCAGCTTATTTTCTTGAAGCAATCTCCATTTAAAAACCATTTTAAAATTTGGAACTTTAATAAATATAAAATGGTCTATTGTTTTAAAAATTTTCTTATATTCATTTTTGAGTTTTTCGTTAACATATCTTCTCCAAAATAAATCTTTATCTTCATATTTTTCAAGAATATTTATTGGCTTTATTATTGATGAATTTAATTGAGGTTGTGCACCAACGCACCAGCCCTCTAATATTACAATTTCTGGTCTTTTACTAATAGTATGCCAATATTTTTTTTTATAACGATCATCCTTGGATTTATCAAACCTAGGTAGCATTATTTTTTTAAATTTTTTCTTTTTAATGATATTAAAAAAATTTTTAATTAAATTTATATCATGTGTGCCAGGAACACCTCTTATTTTAAGCAAGGGGTGTATATTTTTTGATATTTTTTCTCGTTCTCTTGAAGTTTTATAAAAATCATCAATTGAACTAACAAAAATTTTTCTATTAAAAAATTTATTTAAAATAATTTTTAAAATTTTTGCCATAGTTGTTTTTCCTGAACCTTGTCCACCCGAACAGCCTAAAATTAATGTATCTCCCTTTTTTTTATATTTATTTTCAATCCAAAATGATAGCGGAATGTATGTTTTTTTTAAATTATTTAGTTTATTTTTTGCAGATATTCCTAAAATTTGCTCTCTATTTAAAAATTTTAAATAATCATTTTTTACTTTTAAAAAACATTCCTCTGCTTTTCTCATTTTTTTTTATCAAGAGGATGGTTTATACCATCATTAACTGCTACATTTTTTAATTCAAAAGGATTTATACCTTCAACACAAGCTACATTTATTCCATATATTTTTGGATTACTTCTAGGATTATTATGCGTGTGAATACCACAATTAGAGCAAAAATAATGTTTGGCAGTTTTTGTATGATATTGGTAAAGTTTTAAAAGATTTTCCCCTTTAACAACTTTTAAATCTTCTGGGCCAATTACTCCTATGATATATCCTTTTCTTTTGCACAAAGAGCAATTGCATCGCATAATTTTTTTAAATCCTTCTTCAGGTATTTTGACTTGAATCTCTACCCCTTCGCAGTGACAAGTTAATTTTCGCATTTTTTTAGTTTAAATTTTTTAGCACAGTTTTCATATTGTAGTAATAGTTATCCACACCATATCTAAATCTAGTTTTGATGTTCTTGCTTTGATTCAGTTTAGATTCTTTTTTGGACTCAAAATACAACTTATTGGACACTTTTCCACACCTTGCCATATATTGTTTAATGTTATAAATTAGAACAAAAGTAGAACGTTATGAAATTATTGTTACCATTTCATTTGCATAAAGTTGGAGCCGGTTTTCCTTCTCCAGCTACAGATTATGTCGAAGATGATATAGACCTCAACTCCCATTTAATAAAAAATATACCATCTACATTTCTTATTAGAGTCCAGGGCAAATCCATGCATCATGTTGGGATTCATGATGGTGATCTTTTAGTGGTAGATAGAAGTCTAAATCCAAAAAATTTTTCTACAGTAATTGCTAATGTTAGTGAAGAATTAGTTGTAAAAACTTTTGTAAAAGAAAAAAATCAATCTTTTTTAACTTCTGGATCAAAAAAAATAAAAGATAAAATTGATTTAACTGAAAACCCGGAAATTTTTATTTGGGGAATAGTTACTTACGTGATTCATGCTTTATAACAAAAACAAAATAGCTCTGGTTGATTGTAATTCATTTTATGTTTCTTGTGAAAGATTGTTTAATCCATCAATAAATAAAAAACCAGTTGTGGTGCTTTCAAGTAACGACGGTTGTGTAATTTCTCGATCAACGGAAGCAAAAATCTTAGGGATTAAAATGGGTGAACCATATTTTAAAGTAAAAAAAATAGTAAAAGAAAATGATGTAAAAATTTTTTCAACAAACTTTGCATTATATGGAGATATATCAAGAAGAGTTATGAAAACTTTAAAATTATTTTCACCACAAATGGAAATTTATTCTATCGATGAAGCTTTTTTAGATTTGTCTTCAGTAAAAAATAAAAATTTATTAGAACATATCCATAAAATTAGAAAAACCGTTTTACAATGGACTGGTATACCGACCAGTATTGGAATTGGAACAACAAAAACTTTGAGTAAAGCTGCAAATTATATTGCAAAAAAGGAAAAATCAGGAGTTATAGATTTAGTAAATTCCAATAAAATAGACGAGCTTCTTTCAAAAATTAAAATAAATGATGTCTGGGGTGTTGGCCGTCAACTAACAAAATTTTATATTAAAAATGGAATAAATACAGCTTGCGATCTTAAAAATATGCATAACGGATGGATAAAAAAAAATACAAGTGTTTTTGGATCACGAACTGCAATGGAGCTAAGAGGTATTACATGTATATCCTTAGAACCTCATGAAGAAAAAAGAAAAAATTGTTGTGTATCAAGATCATTTGGAAAAAAAGTTACAAAACTAGAAGAATTAAAAGAATCCATTGCAACGCATTGTCTTAACGCTGCAGAAAAAATTAGAAATGACAATCAAACAGTAAAAAAAATAACTGTCTTTATAAGAACAAGCCCTTTCCATATGGGAAAAAATTACTATTCCAATTCAAAGGATATAGATTTACCAATAAGAACAAATGATAGCATTACATTGGTTAAACAAGCTTTAATGGCGTTAGAAAGTATTTATAAAAAAGGATACCAATACCAAAAAACGGGTATAATTTTTTCAAGTCTAGAGGATATTGATATTTATAATAAAAATTTATTTTCAAAAATTAACAATGAAGAAAAGAGAATAAAATTAATGAAAGCTATAGATTATACAAATATTAAATATGGAAGAAATGCTTTAAGCGTTGCACAAGCAGGATTTAAAAAAAAATGGAACATCAAAAGGCAATACTCTTCAAGAATTGATACAGCTTGTTTTGATTTATTGCCTGCTGTCAAAACCTGATAGTACATCAATACTACCAATATTATCTAAACATTTATCAAATTCTTTAAAATTTGAACGCATAGATATTTTTAAAACAGTAAACACAAATATCAATAGAAGAAAAATAGGAATAAGAGAAAAAAAAGAAAAACTATTAAAAATAAAAAACAAATAAATTGTAAAATAAATGATTGAACGAATAATAACAGTGCTCTTAAATACAGAAATAATTGCTAAAGAATGAAAAACAAGTGCAATAAAATTCATTTTTGAAGGCAAAACATACCTCACGCCTCTGATGGAAGGAGTAGATGTTCTATCTTTAATTGTTTTCACAATTGAGCTGGAATAAGAATTCCATAAATAAGGTTTTCGAATTAATTGCAAAACGTGGTGCTTTGGTAAACAAGTAAAATTACCAAATTTTATTAATTTACCTGTAAAAATGAATGTAAGAATTTTGTGAATTTCATACAAAATTTTAAAAATAATTCCCTCTGATCTTTTAAATCTATTACCTGTTATTGTTTTATCGGGATTTTCTAAAGTTTTATTAAAAAAATCATTAAGTTCTTCGGGTCGGTCTTCCCCATCAGCATCCATAACAATTACCCAATCAAAATCTTCTTTTTCACAAATATATTTTAAACCAGCAGCTATACATCTTTGATGTACTCTGTTTTCTTTCATATTTATAATCTTAACAGATTTTATTTTTTTGTAATTGTATTCAAGACCTGATCTCGTTTCTGTTGAAGCATCATTAACAATAATTACAGAAACTTCAGCTTTCCAATTAATAATTTGTAAATCAATTTCATTTAATAATTTTGTAGCAGATTTCCAATCATTAAATAATGGAATTAAAATTATAAATTTTTTCATTGACTTCCTGACATACAAAATTTGTTACCTTCTATTGTAAAAGAAACTCCAAAAGAACATTCTCCATTTACGATGACTAATCCGTTTTTACCAATTGTTTCGATAAAATCATCTACTGATTTTTCTACAAATGCTGCCCTATGAGAATACCATTTTGGTTTTGACTGTAAATGATATGCTAAGTTTCCTGCGTGCCACTCATCTCCTATTACAGAATCAATAGTGTTAGCAAAATTTTTGTCCCATTGCTTCTGAACCTTTTGAGCAATTTCAACTCCAGGATAATCTGTTCTTTTATCAGTTTGAGTTACTGAAATATAAAAATAGGCAACTGGAGAAAAAATAAATAAAATTAAAAATGCTGAAAAAAAATATTTTAATTTTTTAAAACTAATTTGTTTTTGAAAGATATATACTAGTAAAACACCACTAAATAAATAAAACGGGGTCATCCACATAGTTCTTATTTTTGCTCCCATAATAACTGAAGTTAAAAAAATTAAAATTATAGGAACTATATTTATTATTAATAAAAATATTAATTTTTTATCTTTTAACTTTAATTTAATTTTAAATTTAGTGATTGCAAACAAGAGCAAAAAGAAAAAAGGTATTAAAATTCCAATCTGCTTAACTAAAAATATAAATGGATAATATAAATGATCTATGTAATTTGATTCTTCTGCCCCAGTTCTACTTAGAGCGTACGTAAGAGTAATATAATCATTTTCTGTTAACCAAATTAAATGAGGAATTAGTATTAAAAAAAAAGTGGAAAGAGAAACCAAAGCTTTAAGCTTAAATTTTTTTTTATAAATAAGATAAATAAATAAAACGTCAATAGCGATCAATAGGTAAACAAATAAATATTTAGATAAAATTCCAAGTGCCGCAAAAACTCCAAAAAGCAACCAACTTATATAATTATTTTTTTTTATACCTTCCCAACAATAGTAAACTGCTAAGGCCCAAAATGGCAATTGACAAACATTAACATTAAATTCTGGAGTGGTAAAATTATAGAAGAAAATACCCTCTAATAATAATATTGAAATTAAACTATGAATTTTATTTTGAAAAAAATCTAATGAAAATTTCCAAACAATAATAAAACTAGCGGTAACAAATAGTTGGCTAAGAAAATAATAAGACCAATCTTGATTGCCAAATATATGGAAAAAGAAGCCAGGAAACCATGAGCTAAGTGGAGGATGTTTCTCCCAGCCTAATGGCCAGCCATTACTCCAGGCAATTGCTTCTATAACATCTAAAGGAAGATTATCATTAGATAAGTAAGGAACTAGGGTCCAAATAGCAATATGACTTAATAGAAAAAATATTAAAATATTATTAAGATTTTTTTTACTAATTTTCATACCGAGAATTTATACGAGTTTATGCCTCTTGACACCTGTAAAAACGTAAATATACTGCCCAGCCATAAATAATTTAAGTCTTATATCATATGGTCAAAAAATATATCCCTAGTGAAAAAGAAAAATACATGTGTGAAAAACACAAAAAATTCTTTAGAAAAAAATTGTTAGATTGGAAAAATGAAATAATGGAATCAAACGCTAAAGGACTGTATGTTAATGAAGTAGATCGAGAAATTTCTTCAGCTGATATTATAGATCAAGCTTCATCTCAAACAGAAAAAAACGTTGAAATGCGAACGTTAAATAGACAAATGAAGCTTCTTGCAAAAATTAACAAAACTATAAAGAAAATTGATGATGGTACTTATGGTTACTGTGAAGAAACAGGAGAGCCAATAGGACTTAAAAGGTTAATTGCAAGACCGATAGCAACTTTATCAATTGAAGCTCAAGAAAAACACGAAAAAAATGAAAAAATATTTGCAGATATGTAAGTTATATCTTTGGAATTTTTTCTCCTTTTTCTAAACAATCGTACCCTTTTATTACCGCTTCTCTTTTGGAAATAGTTTCATACCATCTGCTTAAACTTTTATAGTTTTTTAGACCAACATCGTGCCAATTATGTCTTGCTATCCAAGGAAACATAGCAATATCTGCGATTGAATAATTTTTCCCTGCTAAAAAATCTGAACTTGATAAATGTTCATCTAAATCTTTATATATTCTTTTAGCAATTTTAAAATATCTTTCTTCGGCAAATTCACTTTTTCCAGGATTGTAATGATGAAATTGATGGTGCTGACCTAAGAGTGGTCCAACATCCCCCATCTGAGCCATTAGCCATTGATTGATAAGATTTCTATTTTTAATTTCATAAAATTTTTCACTTAATTCCGCTAAATAAATTAAAATTGCTCCTGATTGAAAAAGACTAGTTTTATTTTTATGGTCAGTTATTGCTGGTATTTTGCTTAAAGGACTAATTTTTCTAAAATTAGAATTAAATTGTTCATTTTTTTTAAGATCTATTTCTGTAATTTTATAATCAAATTTTATCTCCTCCAACATGATAGATATTTTTCTTCCGTTAGGAGTCGGAGCATAAAATAACTCAATCACTTTTTTTAACGCCTAATCTTTCCTGCATGCTTTTTGAAACAGTAGTATATTCAAATCTATATGTTTCGCTTGGTTTAGCTAATTTAAAACAAGCTCTGGCTGCTAGAGCACCTTCATGAAATCCGGACAAAATTAATTTAAGTTTTCCTGGATATGAACAAATATCTCCTATGGCAAAAATACCTTTTTTATTTGTTTGAAAATTTTCTGTGTTTACTGGTATTGTTTTTTTATCTAAGTTTAATCCCCACTCAGCAATAGGACCAAGTTTCATTATTAATCCAAAAAAACCGAGTATGTAATCGGTTGAAATTTTTTCAGTTTTTCCATCTTCACTTTTAATAATTATTCCAGTTAATTTATTTTCTCCTTCTAATGAATCAATTTGATATGGTGTTTTTATTTGAAGTTTACCATCTTTTTCTAATTTTTTTGCTATTTGAGCGCTATTTTCAGCTCCTCTAAATTCATTTCTTCTATGTATCAAAACAACTTCTGAAATTTTTGATAATTCAATTGCCCAATCTAAAGCTGAGTCACCTCCACCAAAAATACATACTTTTTTATTTTTAAAAAAATTTTTATCTTTGACTGAATAAAAAACTTCTTTATTTTCAAACTTTTCTATTCCTTTGGTTAAAAATTTTCTAGGTTCAAACGATCCAACTCCACCAGCGATAATTACGTTCGGTGTAACAAAAATTTTATTTTTACTTGTTGTAACTTTCCAATTGTCTTTTTCTTTAACAACTGATTGCACTCTTTCATTTAAATGAAAATTCGGTTTAAAAGGTTTAATTTGATCTAACAAACTATTTGTTAAACCCTCTCCAGTGCATTCTGGTATCGCAGGAATATCATAAATTGGTTTGTCTGGATAAAGTTCAATACACTGACCTCCAATTCTGTCTAGATTATCTACCACTTCGGCCTTGAGGCCAATGATACCTAGTTGGTGCACTACAAATAAACCAACTGGTCCTGCGCCCACTACTAAAGCATCTGTTTTAATCATAATTAGATTATGCTTGCTTTGATGGCATTTTTACGACTAAGCCATCCAATTCATCCTTAACTGTTATTTGACATGCTAGTCTACTAAATTCATTAGGTTGGAATGCCATATCAAGCATATCTTGTTCAGCATCAGTTTTTTTTCCTAATTTATTAAACCATTTTTCATCTACGTAAACGTGGCATGTTGCGCAAGCGCAAGCGCCTCCGCAATCAGCGTCGATTCCTGGAATGTTATTATGTACAGCCCCCTCCATAACACTTAATTCGTTCGGAACCTCAACTGAATGTGATTTTCCATTATGTTCAATATAAGTTATTTTTGGCATTGTTTGAGATACCTAAATATATGCTAATTAAAATAATGCAATAGATAAAATGATGTGCTTAAATAGTTCATAAGTTTTGCTTATGAAGGGGAAGTATCAAGAAATATACGAAAGATCAATTAAAGATGCCAAGGGTTTTTGGTCCGAAGTAGCAAATGATATATTTTGGTATAAAAAGCCTTCAAAAATTTTAAATTCAAATAACCCTCCTTTTTATAAGTGGTATGAGGATGGAATTACAAACACCTGTTACAATGCTGTTGATCTTCATGTTAAAAATGGAAAAGGTGAAAAAATTGCAATTATTTATGATAGCCCAATAACTAATTCACAAAAAAAAATATCCTACAAACAATTAAAAGAACAAGTATCAATTTTTGCAGGAGCGCTTGTAAATCACGGAATAAAAAAAGGAGATAGGGTAATAATTTATATGCCTATGATTCCAGAAGCTGTTATTGCTATGCTGGCTTGTGGAAGAATTGGAGCAGTTCATTCTGTGGTTTTTGGTGGCTTTGCTCCAAATGAGCTTGCTAGCAGAATAGATGATTCCAAAGCAAAAATTATTTTGTCAGCTTCATGTGGTTATGAACCAGGAAGAACAATTGAATATAAACCGCTTCTTAAAAAAGCAATTGAATTAGCAAAACACAAACCTGAAAAATGTATTATCTACCAAAGAAAAAATTTTAAAGTTGATTTAGAAAAAAATGAAATTGATTGGGATGATGTTGTAAAAACTGCAAAGCCTGTTGGGTGCGTCGAGATGAATGCTAACGACTATGCTTATATTCTTTACACATCTGGTACAACAGGTGTCCCCAAAGGAATTGTAAGAGATATCGGTGGTCACATCGTTGCACTTAAATGGACTATGAAAAATATTTATAACATTGATCCAGATGATGTGTGGTGGTCTGCTAGTGACATAGGTTGGATAGTAGGTCATTCTTATATCGTTTATGCTCCCCTCTTTCATGGATGTACAACAGTATTGTTTGAAGGAAAACCTGTGGGAACGCCAGATGCTGGAGTTTTTTGGAGAATTATTTCTGAACATAAAGTTAAATCACTTTTCACTGCCCCTACTGCATTTCGTGCAATTAAAAAAGAAGATCCTAATGGAATTTTTTTTAAAAAATATGATTTATCTAATTTTGAATCTTTATTTCTTGCAGGAGAAAGAGCTGATCCAGATACATTAAAGTGGGCAGAAGGATTATTAAAAGTTCCAGTCATTGATCATTGGTGGCAAACAGAAACAAGCTGGGCGATCAGTGCAAACTGTGCTGGTTTAGGACTTTCAAAAACTAAATATGGTTCGGCATGCAGACCAGTTCCAGGTTACGATGTACAAATTTTAAAAAGTGATGGCAACCAGGCAAAACCAAATGAAATGGGAGATGTGGTGGTTAAACTTCCTCTTCCTCCAGGAACTTTTCCAACACTTTGGGGTGCCGATCAAAGATATAAAGAAACTTATATGTCAAACTATCCTGGTTACTATCAAACATATGATGCGGGTCATATTGATGAAGATGGTTACATTTGGATTATGTCACGAACCGATGACATTATTAATGTTGCTGGTCATAGATTATCAACGGGTGCCATGGAAGAAGTTTTAGCTGAACATAAAGATGTTGCGGAATGTGCAGTCTTAGGAATTGCTGACAAATTAAAAGGACAATTACCCATTGGTTTATTAACGCTTAAAGCAGGTGTAACAAAAAAACATGAAGACATTTCAAAAGAATGCGTACAAATGATCAGACAAAAAATTGGACCTGTTGCAGCTTTTAAAACTGCAATTGTTATAAAAAGATTACCTAAAACAAGATCAGGTAAAATCCTAAGAGGAACTGTTAGAAAAATTGCTGATGGCGAAACATATAAAATGCCCGCAACTATCGATGATCCTGCAATTCTAGATGAAATTAAAGAAGATCTAAAAAAAAATAATATTTTAAAATCTTAATGGTTTACCATTAGCTTTTTCAATAAGCTTACCACCCCAAACAATTGCTTTTCCATTCACAATCGTTCCTAAAGGAAAACCTTTTACTTCATAACCATCAAATGGTGTCCATCCACATTTACTTGCAATCCAATCGTTTTTAATAACTTTTTTCATATTCATATCCACGATGGTTAAATCAGCATCATATCCTTCTTTGATGTAACCTTTATTTTTTATACCAAAAATTCTTACTGGATTTTCACAAACTAATTTTATGAATTGGTTTAAGGTTAACTTATTATTGTTAATATGATTAAGCATTAGCGGAACAAGCGTTTGAACTCCTGGCATTCCTGATGGTGTTTGAGGATATTCTTTCTTTTTATTTTCTAAACTGTGCGGAGCATGATCTGAGCCAATGGTATCAACTAAACTATCCTTGACTGCTTTCCAAAGCATATCTTGGTGTTTCTTTTCTCTAATGGGAGGATTCATTTGGGCAAGCGATCCTAGTAGTTTGTAGCAATGCGGAGCGCTTATAGTTAAGTGTTGTGGGGTAATTTCAAAACTAACATTACCTTTGTATCTTGATAAAAATTCTACCTCTTCTTTTGTAGTAACATGCAAAACATGAATTTTTTTATTATAACGCTCTGCGATTTTTACTACTCTCCTAGTTGAAGACATTGCGCATTCTTCATTTCTCCATATTGGATGAGAACTAACATCACCTTTTTTTATAAATTTTTTTCTAATATTTAGGATATCTTCATCTTCTGAATGGATGGCAACGATTTTAGAACTGTTTGAGATCACTTTTTCTATATCTTTTTCATCCTTAACTAAAAGATTTCCTGTAGAAGAACCTGCAAATAATTTTACCCCACAACATCCTTCAAACTTATCTACCCTTTTTAAATCTTCCATATTTTGTGGAGTGGCACCGAAATAAAAAGCATAGTTAGAAAACATTCTGTTTTTAGCTAAGCTTAGTTTTTTATTAAATTCTGTTTGATTAGATGTGGGTGGATTTGTATTAGGCATTTCAAAAACAGAAGTTATTCCACCTAAAACAGCTGCTTTGCTTCCTGATTCTAAATCTTCAACATCCGTTGAGCCTGGTTCTCTAAAATGAACTTGGGTATCTATTAATCCAGGTAAAATTACTAAGTTTGTTGCGTCTAGGATTTTTTCATTAGAAGAAGACTCAACTTTACCAATCGTTTTAATGATTCCTTTTGAAATACCCAAATCACTAGTTTTTAATTGGTTATCAATAAAACATGTGCCATTTTTTAAAATAAGATCAAAAGTAGCAGGCATTATTAAAGTATTTAATATATTATAGATATAAGATTTGCAAATATGGAACAAAGTGAAGTTATAATTCTAGAAGATAAAGGATTTATTCAAGTAAATGGGCCCGAGGCAAAAGATTTTTTACAAAATATAGTTACGAATGACTTACAAAAAGTAACTAATAAATTAACAATATTTTCCTCGATTTTGACACCTCAAGGTAAATATTTATTTGAATTTTTTATTTTAAAATTAAAAAACGGCTATCTTATTGAATGTGAAAAAAAATCAACGCCTGAAATTATAAAACTTCTAAATTTTTATAAATTAAGATCAAAAGTTGATTTTGTTGACGTGACAAACAAATATGTAGCTGCTGTTATTTCCATAGAAAAATTCAAAGAAATAGATAATACAAATTTGTCTAAAGGTAATACTGCTAACTATCAAAATGATATGGTTTACATTGATCCAAGAAATGTAAAACTAGGAGCTAAAATTATATCTAGTTTAAAAAATGTTAATTTATCAATTAAAAAATTAAAACTAAATATTGTAGATAAAAAAAAATACTATACAAAAAGTTTTGAACTGGGTATTCCACAAATTAATCTTGATAAACTAAAAGATAAAATTTTTGGTATTGAAAATAACCTGGATGAATTAAACGGCATTGATTTTAAAAAAGGTTGTTATGTAGGACAAGAAAATACATCTAGAATTAAGTTAAGAAATAAATTAAGAAAAAGAATTTTGCCTGTACAAAAAATTTCTGGGGAAATGCTAGAAAATGATATTATCAAGTATAAGGAAAATGAGGTTGGAAAAATTATAATTAATAAACCCTATTCTTTTGCATTAGTAAAAGTTGTTAGTCCAGAAATAAAAGAATTTTGTAACATTGAACTTTCTTGCGGCAATTCAAAAGTAAAAATATTAATTCCGGATTGGATCTAATTAAAAAAGCTTAATATATTAATTAAAACATAAATAGCTAAAGAAGACATAAATATTACTATTAATATATTTATTGCTTTCCAAATTTTTTTAGTTTTAAGATAACTAGATAAACGCTTTGACATATATCCAATTATAAAAAAAAATATAAAAGAAGATATTGAAGCTCCTATGCCAAAAAGAATTTTTTGATTAAGTATAAAATCTTTAGAAAAATTTCCTAAAAAAAATACAGTATCAGAATAAACATGTGGGTTAAGGTATGTAAATCCTAATGTTTTAGAAATAACTTCTGGTAACGAATGTTTATCCTTTTGAAAATTTAAATTTAACTTATATATTTCTTTATAAATTTTAACCCGGATGAAGTTTAATAAAAAAATTAAAAGTAATATATTTAATATCAACTCAACTAATGGAGTAAAAAAGTTTTGGAAGTAATTAAATATAAAAATTCCAAGAAAAATAAGTAAAAAATCAGACAAAGCACAAATTAGGCAAACTATAAAAACAAATTCTTTTTTAAGACCTTGTTCTATTACAAATATATTTTGAGCTCCTATTGCCAAAATTAAACTTAATCCTGTTATAAAACCTAATATAAAATATGTCATTTTAATCTGGTGCGGTTAGAGAGACTCGAACTCTCACCGGGAAACCCCACTTGGCCCTCAACCAAGCCTGTCTACCAATTCCAGCATAACCGCCTGTGCGTCAGAATAAATGAATGACAAATTATCTTCAAGTTGGTAGATTTTATTTATGGAAATAAGTGAACAGATAAAAAAAGAAACTGACCCAATTTATCAAAAAATTTCTAAAGTTGTTCCTGAAATCGAATGGGCTTTTCATGCTCCTTTAATACATAAAATTAACCAATTAAAAAAAGAAAAAAATGCAGTAATTCTGGCACACAATTATCAAACACCAGAAATTTTTCATGGCATAGCCGATATTGCGGCAGACTCATTAGCTCTAGCAGTTGAAGCTGAAAAAACTAATGCTGATATAATTATTTTATGTGGAGTTCATTTTATGGCCGAAACCGCAAAATTAATGAATCCAAATAAAAAAGTTTTATTGCCTGATATGGGCGCCGGATGCTCATTGGCCTCATCAATTACTGGTAAAGATGTGAGAATGCTTAAAGAAAAATATCCTGGGGTTCCTGTTGTAACTTATGTAAACACCTCAGCCGAAGTAAAGTCTGAGTCAGATATCTGTTGTACTTCTGCTAATGCAATTAAAGTAGTAGAATCTTTAGGATCAGATAAAGTTATATTTTTGCCTGACCAATATATGGCAAAATATGTACAATCAAAAACTAAAGTTAAAATTATATCTTGGGTAGGAACTTGTATTGTGCATGAAAAATTTAGCGCTCAGGAAATTAAAGACATTAAAAAACAGAATCCAAATATTAAAGTTCTTACTCATCCAGAATGTCCTCCAGAAGTAATTGCGGCATCTGATTTTACTGGTTCTACTTCCGGTATGAGCAATTATGTTAAAAACAATCAACCAAAAAAAGTTATGTTAGTTACCGAATGTTCTATGAGCGATAATGTTCAAGTAGAAAACCCAAATGTTCAATTTATTAAGCCCTGTAATTTATGCCCTTACATGAAAACTATAAGTTTGCCAAAAATATTAGAATGTCTCGATAAAGAAACTAATGAAATTCTAATACCTGAATTAATTATTAAAAAAGCTCAAAAAGCTGTTGAACGAATGGTTGCTATAGGTCGTAACCATTAAATTAAAGTGATAAGCAAAAAATTAGTAAAACAAGCTATGTCGGAGGATCTTAGACCTTTTGGCGATATAACCTCTAAACTTATCGATAATAAAAAAATATTAGCAAAAATTATTTCAAACCAAGATTGTATAATTGGTGGATTAAATTATGCTAAAGAGGCATTTAAGTATTCTGATAAAAAAATTATTTTTAAAACAAAAACAAAAGATGGAAAAAAAATAAAAAAAGGAAAAACTGTAGCTATAATTAAAGGAAATGCTTATGGAATTTTAAAAAGCGAAAGAGTTGCCCTTAATTTTTTAAGTTTAATTTCAGGAGTTGCCACTTTAACAAAAAAATTTGTTGATAAAGTAAAAATAAAATCATGTAAAATTTGCTGCACTAGAAAAACTGCTCCCAATTTAAGAATAATTCAAAAATATGGTGTTAGACTGGGAGGCGGATTAAATCACCGGTTTAATCTTAGTGATGAAATATTAATAAAAGATAATCATATTGCAGTTGAAGGTAGTATTTCAAATTTGGTAAAAAAAGCCATAAAAAATAAAAAAGGGAAAAAAATAACTGTAGAAATAGATAATATTAGCCAACTTAAAAAAATCATAGGTCTAAAATTTGATAGAATTTTATTTGATAATATGACTCCAAATAATATAAAAAAGGGAATTAAATTAATAAATAAACTTTATGAAACAGAAGCTTCTGGAGGCGTTACGCTTAAAAATATAAAAAAAATATCTTTAACAGGTATCGATAGAATATCGGTGGGACAAATAACACATAGTGCCCCTTCTGCAAATTTTAAATTAGAAATATAAAAATAAAATAATGAAAATAAACTTCCCAAATAAAATTGCAATTTTTCCTCTTTCAAGTGCAATATTTTTTCCTCAAACAACACTGCCATTAAATATATTTGAAGATCGGTATATTCAATTAGTAAATGACTGCATGAAAGAAGATAGAATGTTTGGAATGGTGCAGCCAAAAAGTAAGAATGCTAGTCTACCAGAGGTTTATGGCATAGGATGTTTAGGTAGAATTACTAGTTTTAACGAAACAGCAGATAAAAGATTTATAATAAGCCTTTCGGGCATTATTAGATTTAGAATTAAAAAAGAAATTGAGGAAAAAAAAATGTATCGAAATTTCGAGGTTGATTACTCTGAATTTTTAACTGACTTGGAAGATAAGAAAGATCAAAAAATAAATTACAGTGATAAATATCTATTAAACAATATTAAAACTTATTTTCGAAAAATTGGTTATCCGATTGACTTTGGTGAACTTGAAAAGCTGAACACAGATCTTTTGGTAAGCACTGTGGCCATGATTAGTCCTTTTTCTGTTGAAGAAAAACAAAAATTAATAGAAACAGTAAAAATTCAAGATAAAATTAAAGCTTTAAATGAAATTATAAATTTTAACCTTTTGGATTTTCAAGAAAACAAAACTGTTCAGTAAAAAATTATTGAATTAAATTTTTATCTTTTTCTTTAAATAAGCTTGTGCCGCAGCCAATCTAGCTATTGGTACTCTATATGGTGAACAAGATACATAATTTAGTTTAGATTTTTCACAAAACTCAATGCTTGCAGGATCTCCTCCATGTTCTCCGCAAATGCCTAATTTGAGAGATTTTTTTTGATCCCTCCCTCTTTCAGTTGCAATTTTAATCAGTTCTCCTACTCCTCTTTCGTCTATGCTTACAAATGGATCCTTATTAAAAATCTTATTGTCAACATAATCGTTAAGAAATTTTCCTGAGTCATCTCTGCTAATTCCAAAAGTGGTTTGGGTTAAATCATTAGTTCCAAAACTAAAAAAATCTGCATATTTTGCAATATCTTTTGCTCTTATTGCTGCACGCGGTAACTCTATCATGGTACCAACATAATATTTTATTTTTATAGAATGTTCTTTTTGAATTTTTTTAGCTATATTATCAACTAAATTTCTAAGTATTTGTATCTCTGCAGCCGTGGAAACTAGTGGGATCATAATTTCAGGTATAACTAATTTTATTTTTTGTTTTTTACATTGAGCTAATGCTTCAAAAATTGCTTGGCACTGCATTTCATAAATTTCGGGAAAAGAAATTCCTAACCTACATCCTCTATGGCCCAACATAGGATTTTGTTCATGTAGTTCAATAATTCTTGCCTTAATATCGTTGTGAGAAATATTTAAAGCTTTAGCAATATCATCAATGTCTTTATCTGTTTTTGGCAAAAATTCATGAAGAGGAGGGTCTAAAAGTCTTACCGTTACTGGCAAACCATTCATAATTTTAAATATTTCTAAAAAATCACCTTTTTGATAGGGAAGAAGTTTTGAAAGAGCCTTTTTCCGATCACTTAAGGTTTTAGATAATATCATTTCTCTTACAGAAATAATTCTTTTTTCATCAAAAAACATATGTTCAGTTCTGCATAAGCCAATTCCTTCGGCGCCAAAATCTCTTGCTGTTTTTGTATCAATTGGTGTTTCAGAATTAGTTCTCACTTTAAGCTTTCTAAATTTATCCACCCATTTCATTAGTTTTGAAAAATCTCCTGATATATCAACCTTTACAGTAGGAACTTTTCCAAGCATTACCTTGCCGCTACCGCCATCTATGGTAATCATATCGCCCTCTTTTATTTTATAATTGCCAGATATAAAAAATTTATTTTCATAATCAATTTTAATTTCACTTGATCCTGAAACACATGGTTTTCCCATTCCTCTTGCTACAACCGCAGCATGACTTGTCATCCCACCTCTTGCCGTAAGAATTCCTTTTGCTGCATGCATACCATTTATATCTTCAGGGGAAGTTTCAATTCTAACTAAAATTATATCTTGCATTTGTTCTTTTAATCTCTCCGCTTCTTCAGCTGAAAAAGTAACTTTACCACTTGCTGCCCCTGGCGAAGCAGGAAGACCACTGGCAATTATTTTTTTTTCTGTTTTTTCATCTAAAGTAGGATGTAGCAAAGTATCTAAAGTATTAGGATCTATTCTTAAAACGGCTTCCTTTGTTGAAATTAACTTTTCTTGAACCATGTCAACTGCAATTTTAATTGCCGCTTTAGCTGTTCTTTTTCCAGATCTGGTTTGTAACATCCATAATTTATTATTTTCTACAGTAAATTCAATGTCTTGCATATCTCTGTAATAATTTTCTAATAAATGAAAAATTTTTTTTAATTCCTTAAAAATTTTAGGCATACTTTTTTTCATAGAAATTAAATTTTTTGGGGTTCTGGTTCCTGCAACCACATCTTCCCCTTGTGCATTTATTAAATACTCTCCAAATAGTTCTTTTTTTCCTGTGGAAGGATTTCTTGTAAAAGCTACTCCAGTCGCACAATTTTCTCCCATATTTCCAAATACCATTGTTTGAACATTAACTGCTGTTCCCCAATGATCTGGTATGTAATTTATTTTTCTGTAAGTTTTTGCTCTTTTGCTATTCCAGGATAAAAAAACAGCGCTAATTGCTCCCAAAAATTGTTCATTTATATCTTGGGGAAAATCTTTTTTAGTTTTTTCTTTTATAATTTCTTTAAAGTTTTTTATCAAACCATCCCAATCATCTTCTTCTAATTCAGTATCTTGTATAACACCTTTTGTTAATTTGTAATTTTCAATGAGTTCTTCAAAAAAATGTGCCTCTATCCCAAGTACAACATTTGCATACATTTGAATAAGTCTTCTGTAACTATCTTTTGCAAATCTTCCATTTGAAGTTTTGTTTTTAAGCGCAAGAACTGTTTTATCGTTTAGGCCTAAGTTTAAAATTGTATCCATCATACCAGGCATAGAAATTTTTGAACCTGATCTAACCGAAACCAACAAAGGGTTAGATGAATCCCCAAATTTTTTCTTTGTGATTTTCTCTATTACAGCTAATTCTTTTTTAGCTTGTTGAATAATTTTTTTTGGTATTTTTTTATTATTTTCATAAAAATATTCGCATACTTTCGTAGATATAGTAAAACCAGGAGGCACTGGTAATTTTAATTTAGCCATTTGTGCTAAATTAGCCCCCTTTCCTCCAAGAATATCTTTGGAGATAAAGCTGCTTTTTGAGCCTTTGTTATTAAATCTAAAAATTAACTTTTCCAACTAAACTCCTTCCACTTTCGAAAAATCTATGAAATTATTATAGGTCTTACAAAATAATTGCAATAATTCTAAACGATTTTTTTTTATATCTAAATTTTCATCATTTACAATTACATTATCAAAAAAATTATCAGTAGTGACCTTTGCCCCAGCTAATATTTTTAATGTTTCATCATAACTTTCATTTTTTTTAGTACTCGTAAAGTATTGGCGTATTTCATTTATTTTGTTATATAAATTTTTTTCCTCATCTTTTTTGAATAAAAATGACTCAGGTTGTCCAGACACCTCTTGTTTTTTATCCTTTAATTCTTGATCAATAATGTTTGATGCTCTTTTATATGTACCTATTATATTTTTGACTATATCCTTTGAAATATTTTTATTAATTATTAAACACTTTTTATACAATAATAAAAAATCATGGCCAGTATGTGACACGTCTACAGCTTCAATTATATCATTTCTAATTTTTTTATCTTTTAAAAGATTTTTGAACCTTTCTCTTAAAAAATTTAAAATTTCCTTTGTAATTGAATTATTTTTAAATTTAATATTTTGTTCTCCATATATTACAATTGAGTAATTAATTAAATCTTTTAAATGAACATCTAACTTATTTTCTATTATTGTTCTTAACAATCCGATAGCATTTCTTCTCAATGCAAAAGGATCTTTAGAACTTGTCGGTTTTTCATTAATTCCAAAAAAACCTACCAACATGTCTATTTTATCAATTAAAGAAACAGCAATACTTATAGGTTTTTTTGGAACTTCACTTTCAATACCTTTTGGCAAATAGTGTTCACTGATTGCTAACGAAACATCAGGTTCAAAACCTTGTTCTGCAGCAAAATATTTTCCCATTACGCCTTGTAACTCGGGATACTCTCCGACCAAGTCTGAAACTAAATCAACTTTACAAATTGAGGAAGCTATTTCCACTTTTTCTTTATTTAAGTTTAGTTGTTCAGATATAAGGCTTGCAAGTTTTCTTAATCTTTGTGTCCTATCATAAAAAGTTCCCAATTCATTAAAGAAGGACAAATCTTTTAATTTGCGAACTTGTTTAACTAAGCTCTGATTTTTATTTTTTTCCCAAAAAAATTTGGCATCAGATAATCTGGCTTCTACAACTTTTTGATTTCCAATTTTTATATAACCTTTTTTATCTGATAAGTTAGCTACTAATAAAAACAAATTTGTTATTTTGTCATTTTCGTCAAAAAGTGGAAAATATTTTTGGTGCTGCTGCATTGTGACAATTAAAATTTCTTTAGGTATCTTTAAATAAATTTCGTCAAATTTACCAAGAATAACATTGGGTTTTTCCACTAAATTAACAACTTCTTCTACTAGGTTTTCGCTAAATTTATTTTTCAAATTCTTCAATTTACAAATATTGTTCATTTTATTTAAAATTATCTTCTTTCTTTTTTCTTGGTCTAAAACTATATTTTCAGATTCAAGAATATTTAAATAAGACTTAAAATCACTTACTTTTTTTATTTTTTCTTCATTTAGGCTTTCAATTAAAGTTTGATTACCACTTTTAAGATGAAAAAAATCAAAACTTACTATTTTATTATTGAATATGGCAACTATTGATCTAAGCGGTCTTCCCCAATTCAAACTATAGTTGGACCACTTCATTGACTTTTTCCATGAATAAGTTTTTAAGGTTTCTGGAATAATACTTTGAAATTCTTTTAAAAGATTTAAAATTTTTGGCTTAGTATCAGCAAAATAAAATTCTCCTTTTTCAATTTTTTTTTTATATATATTTGTTTTTTTTAAATTATTTGACTTCATGAATCCCTCAAGAGCAACTTGTGGGGCATCGATTTTTGGCCCTTTTATTACTTTTTTCTTTTGCTCAATTTTCTCTGGAATACCGTCTATTACAAAAACAAGTCTTTTAGGGGTTGAATAAGATGAGCTTGACTTAAAATAGATTTCACTTTTTTGAAGTTTTTCATCAAGCGCTTGTTTTATTTTTTTTCTAGCTTCAATTTGAAGTTTTGCTGGTATTTCTTCGCTTAATAATTCTATAAAGAGTTCAGCCATTTACTATTTTTGACTTTCTAACCAACATTGTCCAGAACCTTTTGCTAATTCTCTTATTCTAGAAATATATTCTGTTCTTTGCGCAACACCTATAACTCCTCGAGCGTCTAAAAGATTAAAAATATGGCTAGCTTTTAAACATTGATCGTATGCAGGTAGTGAAAGTTTTTTTTCTAACAAGAATTTACATTCATTTTCAGCTATTTCAAAATTTTTTAATAAGCTTTCAGTATTTGCAAATTCAAAATTATAAGATGAAAATTCTTTTTCAGCCTGATGAAAAACATCTTTATATTTAATTCCATCATCATTCCAATCTAATTCAAATACGTTACTTTTTTTTTGAGTAAACATACATATTCTTTCTAAACCGTAAGTTAGTTCCACTGAAACAGGATTGCATTCTATTCCTGCCATTTGCTGAAAATAAGTAAATTGTGTTATTTCCATACCATCGCACCATACTTCCCAACCGCGTCCTGCTGCACCAAGAGTGGGGCTTTCCCAGTCATCTTCGACAAATCTGATATCATGTTCATTATGGTTAATTCCTATTTTAGATAAGCTTCTTAAAAAAATTTTTTTAATATCGTCTGGAGAGGGTTTAACAATAACTTGAAATTGATAGTAATGTTGCAAGCGATTTGGATTTTTTCCATATCTACCATCGGTAGGCCTTCTCGATGGCTGGACATAAGCCGCCTTCCAAGATTTTGGGCCTAACGACCGCAAAGTTGTCGCTGGATGAAAAGTTCCCGCTCCCACTTCCATATCATATGGCTGCAATATAACACATCCGTAATCTCCCCAAAATTTTTGTAAGTTTAAAATTGTGTTTTGAAAATTTACCGGAGTAGGCTTAGTTTTTTTTTTATTTAATTTATTTTTTTTGGACATTTATAAACCAAATTTTTGCCATTCTGTTCTTTCCTCTAAAACATTTGCAATACTTTCAATTTGATTATCAAGTGACGATGATAGTTTTTTAGCTATAAAACTTTTTGGTTTTTCAAGCTTTTTAATTACAATATCTTCTCCAAATTTTTTTCTTAAAATATCCTCAGCGTTACCAATTCCATCTATTAGTCCTAATTTTAAAGAAGTTGAACCTGACCAAAACTCTCCTGTAAAAGTATTATTTTTTTCAGTATCTAAGAGTTTTGAACCTCTGCTAGATTTAACAACATTGATAAAATCTGAGTGCAGCTCTAGCTGTATTTTTTTTAATCTTTGAATATCTTCTTCTTTTTCTTCTTTAAATGGATCTAAAGTACTCTTGTTTTTACCTGCAGTATAAACTCTTCTTTCTATACCAATTTTTTTAATAGCATCTTGAAATCCAAAAGACGCAGAAATTACTCCTATTGACCCTACAATCGAACTTGAATTTGCATAAATTTCATCTCCTGCGCAAGCTATAAGGTATCCTCCTGATGCTGCTACATCTTCAGCAAAAACTAAAACTTTTTTGTTATTTTTTTTTGCTAGTTTTTTTATGTAACTATACATCAAGTGTGATTGAACAGGAGAACCCCCTGGAGAGTTTATAGATATTGCGATTGCTAAAGCTTTTTTAATTGAGAAGGCTTTATCTATAATTTCTTGTTGGCCAGCAAAGTTTATACCTTGCTTAAATCTGCCTACAGACCCTATAATTCCTGACAACCTTATATGAGGAACTATTTTTTTCTTTTTAAAAATTTTAAAAATTGAAAACATTTGATGATTATATTCTAATTATCATAGTTTTTAGATCCTTTAAAAGTTTAAGTAAAGTTTTAAAGCTACCTTAGGTTGTAATTTTTTGGGTGCGTCATTACTGAACTAGAAGAGTTTTTTTTAATATAAAATAATAGCTATAAATATTTATATATGGGATCTGTAATACCTTTAAAAAAAGAATTAGATAATTCCTATTTAAGGCTTAAAAATCTTGTAGGGGGCAAATTAGACGATGTTACTCAACGAATAAAATATAAGCTTGCCAGCGAAATAAATCTTATTCACAAAATGACAGACTACCACGTAAAATCTGGTGGAAAAAGAATCAGGCCTTTATTGACCTTGGCTTCAGCAAAGTTATGTGGATACAAAGATGGAAATAGAGATGTAAATTTAGCAGCCTGCATTGAACTAATTCACAACGCAACTTTATTGCACGACGACGTAATTGATAATAGTGATTTAAGAAGAGGAGTTAAAACTGCAAATTCAGTTTGGGGAAATCAATCCTCTATTTTGGTTGGAGATTATCTTTTTAGTCGTTGTTTTGAGATGATGGTAGAAGATGGATCTGAAGAAATATTAAAATTATTATCTTCAACATCATCAAGAATAGCGCAAGGGGAAGTTTTACAACTAGAGCATAAAGGAGAGATAGATCTTTTAGAAGAAACCTATTTTAATATCATAAGCATGAAAACAGCTGCACTATTTGCTGCAGCTGCTAAAGTTGGTGCATGTTTAGGAAATAAAAGTAAAAAAGAAAAAGATGCACTAGAATCTTATGGGAAAAATATTGGTCTAGCATTTCAAATTGCGGATGACGCACTAGATTACTTTTCTTCAAAAACAGTTTTTGGAAAAGAAATTGGAAAAGATTTTTATGAAGGAAAAACTACTTTACCTTTAATTATAATTTTTCAAAGAGGGAATAACGAAGAAAGAAATTTTCTTAAAGAAATTTTTAAAAAGAAAAAAAGAAATGAGGATGATTTTAGTGAAACTTTAGCTTTGATAAATAAATATAAAGCGGTTGAGGCTAGCTTTAAAAGAGCAGAATATTTTGTTAATGTTTCTTATGATGCTCTAGGTATATTCCAACATAGCCTGGAAAAAGAAGTGCTACAAAATTTAACTGATTTTAGTCTTAATAGATCTTTTTAAGGATACAAAATTTCCTTTTTCCAACTCTCAGAAATTTTATTATATTTAAGTCTTTCATGAATTCTATATTTGTCACCAAGCCAAAACTCATATGACAATGGATTTAAACACCACCCTGACCAATGTTTAGGTCTAGGCACATTATTTATATCTTTATATTTTTTTTTAAATTCATTAATTTTTTTTAAAAAGTCCTCCCTTTTATTCATGACTTTTGATTGATCAGATGCCCAAGCGCCAATTCTGCTTTCGTATGGTCTGCTGTTAAAATATGCATCTGCTTCCCCGTCACTCACTTGGGTAATTTCCCCAAAAATTCTAATCTGTCTTTGAATACTTTTCCAATGGAAACACATTTCTGCTTTCGAGTTTTTTTTAAGATCTTCACTTTTTGGGCTATTTAAATTTGTATAAAAAACTAATCCTTTTTCACTTAATCCCTTTAAAAGAACCATTCTAACTTTAGGTTCATTATTACTGTTCGTTGTAGCTAGAGATAGAGCATTTGGATCATTTATCTCCTTTTTTTCAGCTTCAGACATCCATATCTTAAATAATTCTAAGGGATTATCTAAATCCATAAAACAAGAGTCCAGACCTAATGAGTTTTTTTGATTCATAAAATAGTCAAAATATTCTATATAATGTAATTTAATGTCATTTAATACATTTGGAAAGATATTTCGTTTCACAACATGGGGGGAATCTCATGGGCCTGCAATAGGATGCGTGGTCGATGGTTGTCCACCTAACATTCTATTATCTGAAAAAAACATACAGGCAGACATGGATAGAAGACGTCCAGGAAGATCGAAATTTACATCTCAAAGAAAAGAAAGTGATAAAGTAGAAATTTTATCGGGAGTTTTTGAAGGTAAAACTACAGGCACTCCTATATCAATGATTATTTACAACAAAGATGCAAAATCTAGAGATTACGAAAGTATTAAAAATAAATTTAGACCTGGGCATGCAGATTATACTTACCTTCAAAAATATAAAATAAGAGATTACAGAGGTGGGGGCAGACAGTCAGCTAGAGAGACTGCGGCAAGAGTGGCTGCTGGAGCTATTGCAAAAACTGTTTTAAAAAAATTAATTGGAAACAAGTTTAAAGTTGTTGGTGGAGTCATACAATTAGGTTTACTTGGTTGCAATAAAAATAAATGGAATGAAAAAGAAATAAGAAAAAATCCATTTTTCTGTCCAGATAAAAATTCACTTAAACTTTGGGAAAAATATTTATTAGCAGTCAGAAAAGCTGGTTCTTCTTGTGGCGCTATAATCGAATTAAGAGCTTCGGGCATACCTGCAGGTTTGGGAGCACCAATTTATTCTAAGCTTGATGCTGACCTAGCAAACGCCTTGATGAGTATAAATGCTGTAAAAGGTGTTAACATTGGAGCAGGAATGAGTGCAGCTTTTTTAAGTGGAGAAGAAAATTCTGATGAAATAAGAGGTGTTAAAGGAAAAGCAAAATTTAAAACTAATAATGCTGGAGGTATACTAGGTGGAATATCTTCTGGGCAAGAAATTATTGTTTCGTTTGCAGTCAAACCAACTTCCTCAATTTTAAGCAATAGAGAAACAATTAATAAAAAAGGAAAAAATACTAAAATTTCTGTTAAAGGAAGACATGATCCGTGCGTAGGTATTAGAGCTGTTCCAATAGGAGAAGCTATGTTGTCCTGTGTGCTGTTAGACCATTATTTGCTAAATAGGGCACAATGTGGCTGATTTTAAAATTTTCTTTTTAATATAAAATCTAATGAGTCTAATAAATCATTTGATTTAGGACTAAGATTTTTAATTTGACTATCAATATTTTTTTTTAAGTTTTCCGCAAAAGCTACAGTTTTTTTATATCCTAACAAATTTACAAGTGTTGCTTTTCCCTTTTTTTTATCTCTCTTCGTTGGTTTTCCAACGGTTATACTATCTCCAGAATAATCAATTAAATCATCAACGGTTTGAAATAACAAACCAATGCTTAAACCGAGCGCTTTAAATTTTTTTCTTTGTTTGAAACTTGCTCCTTTTGCGATTGCAACACTTTCGCAACAAAACCCAAATAATTCACCTGTTTTTTTCATTTGCATATTTATTATTTTTCTTTTTGTTATTTTTTTATTTTCAAAAGTTAAATCAGAATACTGGCCACCTGCTAAACCAGCTTGTCCTGAACATTTGGATAGTGTTTTTATTAGTTCATTTTTATAGTTATGTGGTAATTTTAGATCTTTTCCTGATAAAATTTCAAATGCAAGAGTAAGTAGTGAGTTGCCTGCTAATATTGCTGTAAATTCATTAAACTTTTTGTGAACAGTCAATTTGCCTCTTCTTAATTCGTCATTGTCCATTGAAGGTAAATCGTCATGAATTAGTGAGTATGAATGCATACATTCAATTGCTGAACCAATAATAATTGATTTTTTATATTCTAGTCCTAAAATCTTTCCAGTATTCACTACTATTGCTGATCTAAATCTTTTTCCACCAGAAAAAATTCCATATTTCATTGGAAACAATAAGTAAGAACTATTTTTTTGTTTTAAGAAAAATTTTTTTAAATAAGAATTTGTATTTTTCGCAATAATATTTAGTTTACTTAAAAATTTTGACATATGCTTATCTTGATTTTTTACCTGGTTTCTTTTTTTTTCTGTATAAAACGCTTTTTTTAATTTCGTCTGCTTTCCTCTTAAATAAGTCTTGAATATGATGATTTAACTGCATCATTCTAATATATAGCCCTTGGGAAGCCTCTAGGTCTGTTTGGGTATTTTCCAATTTCTCAATAATATCTTTGATTTCAGTCTGTGCATCTTTTATTGTTTTTGATCTTATATCAGGTGGAATATTTTTAGATTTCATACTATATCCATATACTAATTAATTTATGAAAAATATCTATTTAAATATACATAAGCCTAATTTATTAAATTTAAAAAAAGCAAAAAGAAACATAGAAAATAATAATGTTATTGGTGTGCCAACTGAAACTGTATATGGATTAGCTGGGAATGCATATAGCAATAAATCTGTAAAAAAAATTTTTAAATTAAAAAAAAGACCTTCAATTAATCCTCTTATAATACATTTTAAAAATTTAAGTGACTTGAAAAAAGATGTTATATTGAATGCAGATTTTATTAAACTTTATAATGCTTTGTGTCCCGGCCCAATTACTTTCGTTTTAAATAAAAATAAAAAATCAAAAATTTCAAATTTTGCTCTTGCAAGAAAAAAAACTGTGGCTGTCAGAATTCCAAAACACAGGGTTATAAAAGATTTATTAAATATTTTAAAATTTCCTTTGGCTGCACCTAGTGCCAATATTTCTTCAAAATTGAGTCCTACTTCAGCAAAAGATGTGTTTGACGAATTTGGAAATAAAATTAAATTTATACTCGATGGTGGAAAGTGTAAAATAGGATTAGAATCAACTATAATTGATTTGACTAAAAAACCTACTATTTTAAGGCCTGGTGGTATAAGTGTAAAAAAAATTCAAAATATAATAAAAAAAAAAGTTATACTTAAAAAAAAATTTATTAAAATTACTGCCCCAGGACAATTAAAATTACATTATTCACCCGGTATACCAGTTGAAATAAATAAAAAATATGCGAAAAAACATCAAGCTCTCATTGGATTTGGTAAAAAATTTAAAGTTGCCAAAAATCACTTTAATCTTAGTAAAAATGGCAGCTTGAAAGAAGCTGCAAATAACTTATACAAAACTATGAGAATAATTAAAAAAAGAAAATTTAAATCTATAGCTGTAAACAGAATACCTAATAAAGATATTGGATGCGCTATAAATGATAGATTAAAGAAAGCATCAAACAAATGAGTAAAGTGTCTATTGAAATAAAAAATTTAAATAAACAATATAATAACATTCAGGCAGTTGAGAATATAAACTTCACAATTAATAAAGGATCAATAATTGGGCTTTTGGGTCCAAATGGTTGTGGAAAAACAACAACAATAGGTATGATGCTAGGATTAGTTAAACCTTCTTCTGGTACAATTTATATTAATGATAAAAATATTGAGAATGAAAATAATAGAACGAAAATATTAGAAAAAGTAAATTTTATTTCTCCTTATGTAGAACTGCCAAAAAAACTTACTGTAGAAGAAAATCTAAAAGTTTATGGAAAATTATATGGTGTAAATAACTTGCAAAAAAAAATTTTGAACTTAATGAAAGAGCTAAATTTATTAGATTTTAAAAATAGAAAAACTGGTGAATTGTCATCTGGTCAAAAAAATAGAGTAGCTTTAGCTAAAGCACTAATTAACGATCCTGAAATACTTCTTCTTGACGAGCCAACTGCTAGCCTTGATCCTGATGTGGGTGATTATATTAGAAGTTACTTAGAAAATTTTGCATCAAAAAATGGTACAACTATTTTATTAGCTTCACATAATATGAATGAAGTGGAGAGACTTTGTAGTGAAGTAATGATGATGATGAAAGGTAAAATAATTGATAAAGGTACATGCGACAGTTTAATAAATAAACATGGAAGAAAAAATTTAGAAGAAACTTTTTTAAAAATAGTAAGGGAATAATATGAAATTTGGTAGAATGTATGCATTATCTATTCGACACCTTTATTTAATTAAAGGCTCTTTTCCAAGAATCTTAGACCTCATTTACTGGCCAACAATACAAATAATTCTTTGGGGTTTTATTTCTCAATTTTTTACAATGTACAGCGACTATTATAATAACACTATTGGAGTCATTTTGAGCTGTGCAATTCTTTATGATTTTTTATTTAGATCAAGCATAAGCTTTAATATGTTATTTTTAGAAGAGATATGGAGTAGAAATTTTACAAATTTATTTATTGCACCATTAAAAATAAGTGAAATTATAACAGCTCTTACATCTACTGCTTTGTTAAGAACTTTAATTGGAATAATTCCAGCAATAATTCTTATGAGTCCACTATTTGGAGTCTCTTTGCTGGAAATGGGGCCTCCACTGTTTTTGCTTTTTTTGAGCTTGTATCTTTTTGGAACAACATTAGGACTGTTAGTAACCTCAGGACTTTTAAGATTTGGTCCAGCTTTTGAAAATACTGCTTGGTCATCTCTTTTTCTTTTAGCGCCACTAGGATGTGTTTATTATCCATTGTCAATTTTACCGGATTGGTTACAAATATTAGCTAAGGGACTTCCATTAGTTTATATATTTGAGGAAGCAAGATCTATTTTGGTAAATAATGTAGTAGATTACAAAAATATCATGACTGCGTTAATATTAAATTTATTTTATTTCACATCTTCTGTTGTAGTTTTTTATTTAGCTTTTTATGGTGCGCGTAAAAAAGGCACTTTGATTAATATGGGAGAATAAATAAAAATGAAAATTTATGATTGTTTCCAATATTTTAATGAGGAAAACGTATTAGATATACGTTTAAATATTTTAGATGAGTTTGTTAATTTTTTTGTAATTACTGAATCTACCACTGATCATCAAGGAAAAAATAAAAAATTAAATTTTGACATAGGAAAGTTTAAAAGATTTGAAAAGAAAATTATTTATATAGTTGTTGAAGATACTTTGGATAGTATTAAAAAGTCACATATAGGACAAAATTCATTAGTTGAAAGACATCAACGTAATTCTATAACGAAAGGCCTGAAAAAATGTGAAGATAATGATCTAGTTATCATATCCGATGTAGATGAAATTCCTGATTTAAATAAACTTAATCTGTTTAATAAAAAAAATAGATATGGAGTCTTTTGCCAAAGAAAATTTGATTATAAATTAAATTTATTAAATGAAACAGAAGGTGATTGGTATGGCTCAAAAATTTGCCTAAAAAAAAATTTAAAATCACCTCAGTGGTTAAGAGATTTAAAATTTAAAAAGTATCCTTTTTGGAGAATAGATAAAATAAGAGATTTGCAAATAATTAAAAATGGTGGTTGGCATTTTTCATATTTACAAAGTCCAGATAATTTAACAAAGAAAATTGCTTCATTTTCACATGGAGAACATAATAAACCGGAATTTGCAAATCCTCAAAAAATAGAAGAAAAAATTAAAATGCAAAAAAATATTTTTGATTTGGGGTATTCCTACAAAAAAATTGATATAGATCATACTTTTCCAAAATATATAATTGAAAACAAAGAAAAACTTAAAGACTGGATAATTTAAGTTAATTAGTTAAGATAAATTTATAATTTATAATTAATGAATAAAAAAATATTTAATGTAGATGTGCATCTTAAATATAATGGATGCAGAATAGACAAATTTTTGCAATCTCAAATAAAAGAACTAAGCAGAACTAGGCTCCAAAACTTAATTAAAGAAGGTCATGTATCCTTAAATAATATTATAAATAATAATCCTGCAAAAAAAATTAAAGAAAAAGATCAAATAAAAATTAATTTTCCGCCTCCAAAAACTACCATTATTAAACCTAATAAAATACCGTTGGACATTTTGTATGATGATGATGATCTTATAGTTATAAATAAACTTCCGGGAGTAGTTGTTCATCCTGGAGCAGGTAATTATGAAAAAACAATAGTTAACGGGTTGTTGTATTTGTACCAAAATAATCTTTCCAGCATAGGAGGAAAACTCAGACCTGGTATAGTTCACAGAATTGACAAAGATACAAGCGGTGTAATTGTTATAGCAAAAAATGATAAGGCTCATATAAGTTTATCTAAACAATTTAGTGATCATACTATTAAAAGGACTTACGAAGCTTTGGTGTGGGGTTCTTTAAAGCCCCAGAGTGGAAAAATAAGAGAAAAAATATCTAGAAGTTTTAAAAATAGACAGCTTATGGCAGTAAGAAAGGAAAAAGGTAAAATAGCTATAACAAATTATAAAACTATAAAAGTATTTCAAAATAATAATCTGCCAAAGATAAGTCTAATAGAATGCAAACTTGAAACAGGTAGAACTCACCAAATTAGAGTTCATATGAATTTTAAAGGTAATTCAATTATAGGTGACAAATCTTACGGTAAATTAAAAAAAAAATTTAAAAAAATAAATCCTTTAATTGAAAATAAAATAAATAATTTTAATAGACAGGCCTTACACGCAAAAAGTTTAGGTTTTTATCACCCTAGCACTATGAGGGAGGTATTTTTTGAAGCAAAAAGACCTAAAGATTTTGACACATTGATCAAAAGCCTTGGAAAGGCTAGTATTTAGCTACCTTGTATTTGCCTTAATTTAATAATACATAGATTTTAATTTTATGAGCACCAAAACTATTAGTACAAATTTACCATCAATAGATGTTGAGGGAAGTTTATCCAGTTATTTAACGCAAATTAAAAAGTTTCCTATGTTAAGTGCTGAAGAAGAATATATGTTGGCTAAAAGTTGGAAAGAAAGAGGAGATTTAAAATCTGCACAAAAACTAATTACCAGTCATTTAAGATTAGTAGCAAAAATTGCAATGGGATACAGAGGATACGGTTTGCCAGTTAGTGAAATGGTGTCGGAAGGTAATATTGGTTTAATGCAAGCTGTTAAAAAATATGATCCAGAAAAAGGTTTTAGACTAGCTACTTATGCTATGTGGTGGATTAAAGCCTCAATCCAAGAGTATATATTAAGATCGTGGAGCTTAGTAAAAATGGGAACCACATCTGCTCAAAAAAAACTTTTTTTTAATCTAAGAAAAATAAAAAATCAATTATCTGCAAATAGTTCTGGAGATTTAAATGACAAACATGTTGATGAAATATCAAAAAGACTAAATGTAAAAAAAGAAGAAGTCATTTCAATGAATAGGAGGCTTCTTGGTAAAGAAAAATCACTTAATGCTCCGGTAAAAGATGAAGATGGTTCTGAATGGCAGGATTGGTTAGCAGATGAAAAAATTGACCAAGAATTAAAATTTTCTCAACAGCAAGAACTTTCTCAAAGAAAAAAATTAATGGATGATTCAATTAATATTTTAAATAAAAGAGAAAAAGAAATATTAGTTGCAAGAAGATTGTCCGAAGAAGTTGCTACGTTAGAAGATCTTAGTAAAAAATATAAAATTAGTAGAGAAAGAGTAAGACAAATCGAATCTAAAGCTTTTGAAAAACTTCAAAAGGCAATGCTTAATACTGCTCAGTCTAGAAATTTATTGCCAAAAAATTAATTTATTTTTTAAAAGGATTTTCTAAAAGTATAGTGTCTTCTCTTTTGGGGCTTGTTGAAATACTAGAAATTCTAACACCGCAATAATTTTTAATAAATTTAATATACTTTTGAGCATTTTTTGGTAGATTTTTCCAATTTTTAATACCCTTTGTACTTGTTAACCAGCCATTAAATCTTTTGTAAATTGGTTTTACTTTATTTTGATCTTGTAAAGAGCTTGGAAAATAATCAATTTTTTTTCCATTTAATTTATATGCTACACAAATATATAAGTCTTTAAGTCCGTCCAAAACATCGATTTTGGTAAGAGCTATGCCTTTTGTTCCGGATATTATGCAAGTTTGTTTTACTAAAACAGCATCAAACCATCCACATCTTCGTTTTCTATTTGTAACAGTCCCAAACTCTTTACCCTTTCTACCAATTTTATCCCCTATTTCATTTCTTAATTCAGTTGGAAATGGACCTTCTCCAACTCTAGTGGTATATGCTTTAACTATACCGAGAACATAATTCATTGTATCAGGTCCACATCCAGCTCCAGCAGAAGCTGCTCCAGCAACAGTATTAGAAGATGTTACAAATGGATAGGTTCCATGATCTATATCTAGGAGCATACCTTGCGCCCCCTCAAATAAAATTATTTTCTTTTTCTTTTTAAACTCATCTATTTTTTTCCAAACTGGCTTTGAATATTGCAATATTTTAGATGATATTTTATTTAGATCACCCATCAATTTTTTTTTATTTACTAATTTTTTTTTTAGGCTTTTTCTTATTAAGTTATGATGAAATAAAATCATATCAATTTTTTTTGATAAATTAATTTTATTTGATAGATCCATTACACGAATTCCTCTTCTTCCAATTTTATCTTCGTACGCTGGCCCTATACCCCTTCTTGTAGTTCCTATATTGTCAGTGTTTTTTGCATCTTCTCTGATTCCATCTAACTCTCTGTGTAATGGTAAAATTAATGTTGCATTTTCAGCTATATATAAATTTTTGTTTGTAATTTTTATTCCAAGTTTTTCTATTTGTTTAATTTCTTCTAAAAGAGCCCAAGGATCTATGACTACTCCATTTCCAATAATTGAAATTTTATTTTTTCTTACTATTCCCGAAGGTAGTAATTTTAATTTATAAGTAATCCCATCAACTACAAGAGTGTGGCCTGCATTGTGACCACCTTGAAATCTTACAACGATGTCTGCTTTTTCTGAAAGCCAATCTACAATCTTACCTTTGCCTTCATCTCCCCATTGTGTTCCAACTACAGTTACGTTAGGCATTAATATTCCTTAAATTAAGTGAAACTAGATGATTTATAGGTCCAAAACCTTTTCCATAACCTGGTGCTGTTAATATTGCTTGGTCTACATATCTTAAAGAAATTTCACATGATTTATAAATATTTTTTTTTTGAGATAAACATGTTGCTAATGCAGACGACAAAGTACAACCAGTTCCATGAGTATGTTTAGTTTTTATTTTTCTTTTTGAAAAAATTTTTATTTTTCTGTTTGTAGCTAAAATATCAAAAATCATCTTATTTCTTAAATGGCCACCTTTTAATAACACATTTTTTGCTCCCATGTTGATGATTTTTTTTGCGGCTTTTATCATGTCTGCTTTATTTAAAATAGAATATCCTGTTAATGCTTCTGCTTCTGGAATATTAGGTGTAACTAAACTACATAGGGGTATAAGTAATTTTTTTATATATTTAATTGAATTATTATTTACTAATCTTGACCCTCCTTTAGAAATCATTACTGGATCAAGAACTATATTTTTTATTTTATATTTTTTTAAATTTCTGTGGACGCATCTTATTACCTTAGTATTATGAAGCATTCCAATTTTTACTGCGCTTGCACCAATATCATCTAAAACCATTGTAATTTGTTTTTGAAGATTTTTTATTGGAATAGGTGTAATTGCTTTTACACCTTTTGTATTTTGGGATGTCACTGCGGTAACTGCAGTCATTGCATAACTACCAAGTGCTGTTACTGTTTTAATATCTGCTTGAATACCGGCTCCACCTGAAGAATCTGAACCTGCTATTATTAATACTTTTGACTTAGATTTCACTGTTTTATCGATCTCTTGATTATTTTAATACACTTAAAAATTAAATTTTTATCATAGGATTCCCCCATTATTCTTATTTTTGGTTCTGTTCCCGATTTTCTTATTAATAGTCTTCCGTATCCACTCATTAACTTATTTGCTTTTTTAATTGCTTTTTTACATTTAGTTTTATTTATAATACTTTTATTCTTAACTGTTATATTTTCTAATATTTGCGGCAAAGGTTTAAAAACATTAAGTAATTTACTAGCTTTTTTTCCTTTACGCAGCGAAAAAAGAACTTCCAACGCTACCATTAAACCATCTCCTGTTGTAGCAAACTTTCCTAAAATTATGTGACCAGATTGCTCTCCTCCCAAATTAAAATTAAGTTTTTTCATTTTCTCTTTTACATATCTATCACCTACTTTGGATCTAAAAAATTTAATTTTTTCTTTTCTTAAAAAACTTTCCAATCCATAATTAGACATTAAAGTACCTATTACACCTCCTCTTAAAATTTTTTTTGACTTCCATCTTTTGGCTAACATTGCAATTATTTGATCACCATCAACAATTTTACCTTTTTCATCACACATAATTATTCTGTCTGCATCACCATCAAATGAAATACCAACATGAGCTCTATGTTTTTTTACAGCTGATTTAATTTTAAATGGATAAGTAGATCCACATTTATTGTTAATATTAAAACCGTTAGGTTTTACTCCAATTGAAATTACTTTAGCGCCAAGCATTTTTAATAATTTTGGAGCCGCTATGTAGCCTGCTCCATTTCCACAATCTAAGACTATTTTAGTGCCTGCAAGTTTAAAATTACTTGGGAAATTTGCTTTTAATATTGAAATATATTTGTCGTTACCGTCTTCAAGTCTTTTTACTCTGCCCAACAATTTAGGGTTAGTAAGTTGTTTTGTATTTTTAGCATCTATTAGTTTTTCAATTTTTTTTTCTATACGATCTGATAGTTTCATTCCGTCAGGACCGAATAATTTTAAACCATTATCGTAATAAGGATTGTGGGAAGCGGTAATCATAATTCCCATATTTGCTTTCATTGATTTTGTTAACATTGCAAGTCCATTAGTCGGTAATGGACCTAAAGTAAAAATATGCATACCTCCTGATGCTAAACCTGATACCAAGGCAGGTTCTAGGGTATATCCTGATAATCTTGTATCTTTTGCTATTATTGCTATTTGTTTAGTTTTTTTTTGGTTTTTAAAATAAGTAGCTGCTGCTAAACCAAACTTAAAGAATTTTTCACCAGTTATATTGCCTTTGTTAACGGTACCTCTAATACCGTCAGTACCAAAATATTTATTGCTCATGGATTAATTTGTGTTTAAAATTTTATTAAAAACTAATATTCCTTGATTAATTTCTTTAACATTATGAACTCTGAATAACTGAACTCCTTGCAAAAGTCCAGACAACACTGAGGCTAAAGTTCCTCCTGTTCGATCTTTGGTATCAAATTTTGTTACGATATGTTCAATAAATCTTTTTCTAGAGGTTCCTATTAATATAGGGCACCCTAAACTATGTAATATAGAAATTTTAGACATAATTCTTAAATTGTGCCCTAAATTTTTTCCAAATCCTATTCCTGGATCTAATATTATAAAATCTTTTTTATATTTTTTTTTCAAACAAAAATTAATTTTTTCTTCAAAAAAATCAAAAATATCGAGAATTGCATCATTATACTTTGGATTATTTTGCATTGTTTTGGGTGTACCTTGCATATGGTGCAAAATAAAAGGTATTTTTTTAGAATTAACAACATTAAAAGATTTTTTATCAAAATTTAAACCAGAAACATCGTTAATGAGATCTATTCCACATTCCGCACCTTTTTTCATTACATAAGATTTCCTTGTATCCAGAGATAAAACAATCTTTGGAAATTTTTTTTTTATTTTAAAAATAATTTTTTTTATTCTTTTCCATTCATTCTCCTCACTAACAATTTTTGAACCAGGTCTAGTTGATTCTCCACCAATATCAATAATGGCTGCTCCACTATTTATCATTAACTTTGCTTGATTATATGCTTTCTTCTCCTTTAAGAATAAACCTCCATCTGAAAAACTGTCTGGGGTAACATTAAGAATTCCCATAATTTTAGGATTATTAAATTTAATCCCGCAAATATTTTGTCTATTTGAGGTGATCTGACTTATATCTAAATCAATTATGGTTTTAACTTCTTTGCTTAAGGATTTTATTTCATTAATTGCATAGATATTGCTTTTTGTTTTTTTATCTTTTTTTCTTGCAAAAATCTCTACTTGATCAAATGCTATATTTTTATTTCCAGCTAAAAATAAAGCCTTATTTTTTTTAACAAGATTTCTAGCATAATTTCCATAATAGAAATTACACGGTCTTGTGTAATATTTTCGCATTAAAAGTTAGTGAGCAGGTTTTGGTTTTAAACCTAAAGAACCTAGAGCCGAAGATTCTTCCTTATATGTATCTTTGTCTTCATTTGTTCTTTTTGGTTGGATATTTTTCAATATTAAATCTTTTATTTCTTCGCCACTTAAAGTTTCATATACCAAAAGAGCTTTTGCTAATTTATGTAAATCGTCTTTTTTATCAGACAGGATTTTTTTTGCTCTTTGATATCCAGTATCAACTATTTTTTTAACCTCAATATCTACCTTCTTAGATGTTTCTTCAGACATGTGTGTTTGTCTAGCTATTTGTCTTCCTAAGAAAACTTCGTCTTCATTTTCTCCATATGATAGAGGTCCTAGTTCATCACTCATTCCAAATTTAGTAACCATATCTTTAGCAAGTTTTGTAGCCATTTGAATATCAGATGAAGCTCCGGAAGTTACTTTATCATGACCAAAAATTATTTCTTCTGCAACTCTTCCTCCCATAGCTTTTGATATATTAGCTTCTAAATATTCTCTAGTGTGAGAATATTTATCTCTCTCTGGTAAAGTCCAAACAACTCCTAATGCTCTTCCTCTTGGAATAATTGTAGCTTTGTGTATTGGGTCAGATGCTTTTTCATTAAGAGCAACAATAGCGTGCCCTCCTTCATGGTATGCAGTTAACTTTTTATCATCTTCAGTCATAACCATTGACCTTCTTTCTGCTCCCATCATTACTTTATCTTTAGCTTCTTCAACATCTGACATTGTTACAATTCTTTTATTTTTTCTTGCAGCTAATAAAGCTGACTCGTTACATAAATTTGCTAAATCAGCGCCAGAAAAACCGGGTGTTCCTCTTGCAATTGTTCTTAATTTTACATCTGGTCCTATATTAATTTTTTTTATGTGAACTTTTAAAATAGCTTCTCTGCCAACAATGTCGGGATTAGGTACTACTACCTGTCTATCAAACCTTCCTGGTCTTAATAACGCCGGATCCAAAACATCTGGTCTGTTGGTAGCGGCAATAATAATTACCCCTTCATTTGTATCGAAACCATCCATCTCTACCAGTAACTGGTTTAAAGTTTGTTCTCTCTCATCATTTCCACCGCCAAGACCTGCTCCTCTACTTCTTCCAACGGCATCTATTTCATCTATAAAAATAATACATGGCGCATTTTTTTTTCCTTGATCCATCATATCTCTTACTCTTGAAGCGCCAACTCCAACAAACATTTCTACAAAATCTGATCCTGAAATTGTAAAAAACGGAACATTTGCTTCTCCTGCTATTGCTCTTGCAAGCAAAGTTTTACCTGTTCCTGGAGGACCTATTAAAAGCGCTCCCTTAGGAATTTTTCCTCCCAATCTTCTAAATTTTCTTGGATCTTTTAAAAATTCTATTATTTCTTCCACTTCCTCTTTAGCTTCATCAATGCCGGCAACATCATTAAATGTAACTTTTCCTCTGGCTTCTGATAATAATTTTGCTTTAGATTTTCCAAAACCCATTGCTCCACCTCTTCCACCTTGCATCTGACGCATGAAAAATATCCATACTCCAATAAGCAAAAGCATTGGGAACCAAGACAAAAGTATTCCAAGCAAGGATGGCATTTTATCTTCTGTCGGTGATGCAGTTATCGTTACACCTTTTGAAGTTAATTTCTCAACCAAATTTGGATCGTTAGGAGCATAAGTGCTAAATACAGTTCCGTCTGATAAAACACCTTCAATATTATTACCTTGAATTTCTACTTGTATCACTCTGCCTTCATCTATATTTTTTACAAACTCAGAAAATGGCATTTTATCTGAAACAGGGTTTTTCTTTGGATTTTGAAATAATTGAGTAAGCCCTACTACAAGCAGTATTATTACTCCCCACATCATTAAATTTTTTAAATTCATTCTATATTAAAGATAAGCATTATTTTTTGGTAAACAAGTGGCATTTTATCATGTAATTATAATGAAAATACTACTTTCCTAGCTGATGTAACATTTTTTTTATTTTAAGCTCCTTAGAAACTAAAATAAAATTATCTTTTTCTTCAACAATACAACCACCTAAAGTGGACTTGCTAAATTTGTTTTTCTTTAGTCTGCTAATCAAATTAGTGACCTTTTTTGACCTTGGAGGATAGTATGTGCCTGAAACAAGAGACAAAATATCGGAGAAAGATTTAAAAATAATTTCGTTAGATTCTTGTAAAAATATTTGTTTGTTTACTAAACATTTATTTTTTGAAACAAAAGAAGCATGTTTTTGCAACGCTTTACTTTTATAAAAATTTAAAGCTTGATTGGCTGATACAAGATGCTGAACAGTATTAATAATCTTTTTTGTATCCAAACCTTCTTTTTCCATATTTTTTCTATATTTCCTAATTCTGATTCTTAAAAATTTTTCATTTTCATTTGATGGGTCATTAATATAATCTTTAAAATATTTCATAGTTACATACTTTAGATCTTTTTTATTTAGGTTCAAAAAAGGTCTTATAATTCTTAAAAGATTATTATATTTAGCGTTTATTGACATTGAAGATAATCCGGTTAAGCCACTTCCTCTAAATAATCTAATAAAAAAATTCTCTATTTGATCATCCTTATGATGCGCAGTAATTAAATATTTTATTTTATTTTGAATACAATAATTGGATAATAAGAAATATCTCATGTCTCTAGCTCTTTTCTGGATATTGCTCGTGGGGATCTCTCCTTTCCAAGCAAGAATCTTGCTAGATATGTTTTTTCTTTTTAAAATTTTTTTAACTTTTAATGCTTCTTTTGAAGATTCTTTTCTGAGTTTATGATCAACAATAAGTATGTGAATTTTATTACCATATTCAAAAGAATAGATTTTGCTAAAATAAGCTAAGCATAAGCTATCTGGACCGCCTGAAACTGCTAAGGCAAAACTCTTATTTTTAATATTTTGAGAAATATTAGATTTAAACTCTTTATAAAAATTTAAAATTTTAGGATCTTTATATAATAATTTATTTTTTTTAGCTTTTCTTTTCGCAATTAAATTTTTTCTTTTCATACTCAGCTTTTTGGATAACAGATTGATTTGCTTTTGGATATTGTTCTTTTATTCCTAAAATCATGGAGCAGCCTTGTTCTTTTTCTCCAATTTGCACCAACATGACTCCTAGCTTAAGTAAGTTAACTGGTGCTTTACTACTTTTTGGATACTTTTGATAACCATCTAAGTACGCAGTGGCAGCATCCTGATAGAGTTGTCTAACTCTGAAAGTTTCTCCATACCAATACTGAGCATTGCCAGCAAGATTATGTTCGGAGTTGTTATCTACGAATTCTCTTAAAGCTAACTCTGCAGTATCATAATCACCAACCTTTATAAAACTTACAGCAAATTTATATTGCTCTTCTGGAGATGCGTCAGGTAATATTTTTTCAGCACGTTCAGCTGTTTCTGTAACTACAGTACCAACTGATTCTATAGATTGTGTTTTTTGAATTTGTTCAGCAGCAGCAACTTCTGTATCCTTTTCTATTTCTAATGCTTGTCCTAAATCTTGTGCTTCACCACTCCCAGGTAATTTTTTTTTCTTGGTTGAAGCTGTGTTAAGTGAATTGTTTCCACCCTCCAAATCTTGGAAACGCATCTGATTGTCAGTTTGTACTTTTGTAATTCTATTAGATAATTTATCTAACTTAAAATTAATTTCTTCAAAACTATTTGTTAAAATTTTAAATTGTTCCTCTAGCTCAGATAACTTAAGCAAATGTTTTGTTAAAATATCTCCACTGTCCCCGGATATACCGTCGCTTATATTATTTGTTTTTACACCTTGACTGTAAACCGCTTTTTCTAAAGTCTTTATATCTTGTTGTAAAATTTTAATTTGTTCTAATAATGATTCAGTTTCTTCTGCATAAATTTTATATGAAAAAAAACTAAAAAATATAAAAATTAAAAATATTTTTGTTATTAAATTAAAAAACTTAATCATTGGTTTTTTCATATTTAAGGAAAATTAAGGCAAAAAAAAGACCTACAAACTAATAAGTCGTAGGTCTTTTTTTAAAATATATTTTAATATTAATCTGCTTTTACAGTTACTGATCTTCTGTTTTGTGACCATGCTAATGGACTAGATCCAGAGTTAACTGGTCTTTCTTTACCATAACTGATAACTGATAATCTGCTTCCATTAATACCATAAGTCATTAAATAATCTTTAACTGCATTCGCTCTTCTTTCTCCAAGTGCCAAGTTATATTCTCTTGTACCTCTTTCGTCTGCATGTCCTTCAATAGTAAATTTCAGATCTTTTTTCTTTCTCATCCACGCAGCTTGCTTACGTAATGTATCTCTTGATGCAGTTGTAAGTGTTGATTTATTTGTTGCAAAGAAAACTCTATCTTTAACACCAGTGGCTAAATATTCTACAGTATCTGATCCTGTGTAAACATCGCCTGCCATCATTCCTGCTTTTTTTTGAGTAGCACAAGCGCTTAGTGCTATTCCAGCAAGAACAACCATTAGAAACTTTTTAAAATCCATTCCCAAAATCATGTGTAATTACTCCCAATAACGTTATTATTTTGTAATTTCAAATATAATATTTCAAATTAAATTTAAAGTTGCAAGCGAAATTTCCCCTAAAAAAAGGCTTACTTTGACAATAATGAAGACCAAGATGGGTCCGAACCATCTGTTTCGGTCTCTATTAGCCTTTCATTGTATCCTGTTAAATCAATTGACCAAAGTTTAGCTGAAAAACCCTTACCTTGTGAATCAGATTTTGTTTCTCTATAAAATATTAAAACTCTCCCATTTGGTGACCATGATGGTGCTTCTTGATAAAAATTTTCTGTTAGCAATCTTTCTCCGCTTCCATCTGTTCTCATTACACCTATATAAAATTTTCCTTTGTGTACTTTTGTAAACGCAATTAAATCGCCTCTAGGTGACCAAACAGGAGTTCCGTATAAACCTTTTCCAAAAGTTATTCGCTTAACTTGAGAACCATCACTTCTCATTACATAAATTTGTTGAAGTCCACTTCTGTCAGAATTAAAAACAATATATTTTCCATCAGGTGAGTATGAGGGAGAGGTATCTATTGAAGTATGATCAGTAATTTTTTCTACAACTCTAGTTTCTAAATTCATAGTATAAATATCTGAATTTCCATCTTTCGCAAAACTCATGATAATTTTTTTTCCATCAGGAGAAAATCTTGGTGCAAATGTCATGCCAGGAAAATCACCAACCACTTCCTGAACACCAGTTTCTATATCTAATAAATATACTCTGGGTAAATTTCTAAAATATGACAGGTATGTTACTAATTGATTTTTTGGACTGAACCTTGGAGTTAGAACCAACTCATTTCCTAAAGTCAGATATTTAACATTTGCTCCGTCTTGATCCATAATTGCTAGTTTTTTATATCTTTGAGTTTTTGGGCCAGTTTCTGAAACATAAATTATTCTTGTATCAAAATAACCTTCTTCTCCAGTCAATCTTTTATAAACTTTATCAGAAATTATATGAGCTACTCTTCTCCAGTTATTAGGTGTAGTTGAGAAAGCTAAAGCAATCATTTCTTTAGCAGCAACTGTATCCCACAATCTAAATTCTACTCTTAACTTATCGTCTGTTACTTTTACTTTTCCAGTTACTAATGCTTGTGCTTTTATTAATCTCCAGTCCTCAAATCTTGGTTTAACATGAGCTATATCAGGATTTTGAACGAATGAATCTTTCTTTAAAGGATTAAATAAACCTGATCTCCTAAAATTTACCTCTATAACTTTAGAAATTTTTTCTCCAACATTTTTAATAATTTTACCGTCTTGTTTGATATCTTTTGAGCCTGACTCAACATGAAGTGGAGAAACAGCTATAGGCAAAGGATCTAAATTTCCTCTTGTTATATCTACCTGAACTAATGATAAAGCTTTGCCATTAAATAAAAATATACAAAAAACAGTTAATATTAATTTTTTCATATTATCCTTTTAACATTTCGTTAGCATCAAAGTTTAGTTGTAAATCTTTCCATTTTTCGTACCCCGTTGGAGGAACCCTTAGTGGTTGACATATTCTAATAGCTCTAAGAGCGCTCTCTGCCAAAACCTTATAAAATCCTTGCCCAGGTTGATTCATTCTCGCATGATCTAATATTTCCGATCTTAAAACAGTACCATCTGGCTTCAACCTTAATTTAATTCTAACCAACAAGTTTTCTTGGTAAGGTAAACCTAACGGCAAGCTCCAACAACCAAAAATTTGAGCTTTTAGAGCATCCTCCTGGCTTAAAGTTAATGCATTTGTAAATGAGGTTTTTACACTGCTTTGCGTCAGTTTGTTGCTTTTTTGTAAAGTTTCCGCAGTTTCCTCTTTTGATTTGTCAATTAATGCAGCTATTTGATTTGGATCAAAAAGTTCTTTTTTTTCAAATTCTGAAGCCTGTCTAACTTGTTCTTTAACTTCTTCTGGGTTTTGTTTTTTTTTAACTATCTGTTTTTTTTCCTTATTTAAATCGTCGGGTAAAGGAATTTTATCTGGCTTTTCTTTTTTTTTCTCAGATGGTGGTGCTTGCTCGGAAACTACTCTTTCTTCTTCATTTTTTTTTATTTTTTCTAAAGTTTTTGCCGCTTTAGCTGCGAATGGAATACTAGTCTTATCGGTAATTTGAATTAAATCAACAGATAAAATTGGTGGCAAATCAATTGGAGCTCTTTTCATAAATGGTAGAGTGAGTGCAGTAATTACAACCATTGCAGAATGAAAGACCAGCGACAAAAAAATACTTCTAGTCATATTTGTTAATTTTTATATGGTTCTGATATTAGGGCAACCTTTGAAAATCCAGCACCAGAAAGCATTCCCATAACCTCAAGGACTCTGCCGTAATTAATAGTTTTATCTCCCCTAACATATATTCTTGTATCAGTTCTATTATTTGAAATAGCTAAAATTTTTGGAATAATTTTATCAAACCCAACTTGGTGTTCTTGAATAAAAACTTCTCCTTTAGAATTAATTGTTAATGTAAGCGGTTCTTGATCATCGGGTAATGAATCTGCTGCAGATTCTGGTAAATCAACTTGCACTCCAACGGTTAATAAAGGTGCAGTGACCATAAAAATTATAAGCAAAACTAACATAACGTCCACAAATGGAGTTACATTTATTTCACTCATTGGTTCTTTAGATGAACGGTTTAGTTGAAATCCCATTATTATATTTTAAATAATTGAAATAAATCTCTTAGAGAAATTTTCAATTCTTCCACTATATTTTTTTGAATCACTATTAAACTTGTTGTAAGCCACTACTGCAGGAATAGCTGCTAATAAGCCTAAAGCTGTAGCAAAAAGCGCTTCTGCTATTCCAGGAGCAACTATAGCTAAACTGGTATTTCTTGAAATAGCAATAGATTGAAAAGAATTCATTATTCCCCAGACTGTTCCAAACAAACCAATAAACGGGGCTGTTGATCCTACTGTGGCTAAAAAAGTAAAATGTTTTTCTATTAATTTAATTTCTTTATCTGCTGAAATTTCTATAACTCTACTTACTCTAGATGTTTGAACAGCAGATGATTTTGATTTTGTTTTAATTAATTCTGCCATTGCTGATTGAAAAATATTCGCCATGGGATCTTTATCTCGATTGTTATGGCTATTATAAAAACTTTCTGCAGACCTTGATTTCCAAAATTTATCTTCAAAACTTGTTGTGCTTTTTTCAATTCTTTTGAAAAGTTTATATTTTTCAAAAATTAAAGCCCAAGAAAAAATAGATGCTGCAATTAAAATAACAATAACACCTTTAACAACAAAATCTGCCCTTAAAAAAAGCTGAAATAAAGAAAAATCTGTTGACCCTCCTAATCCAACTACTTGCGTTGCTACTTCTTGTTCCATTAGAGCTAATGTGCATCTAAATGTGTCATGAATTTGGCACCAAAACTAAATTTTATAATGCTTAAAGTTGTGTATCATTGAAATATCTAGCAATTAAAATTGCATCAGCTTTGTTGGAATCTTTCTTTCTAGAGAGTTTGCTTGATATTTCGGGATAGGCTTCTATTACCTTTGTTCTACTTGCGTCCTTGTTAGTTTTAATCAAATTAAAATACTTTTTCCATTTAGTTGGTCTAACAAAATATATAGGCAAACCTAAAGCGGAACAAATTCCTTTAATTACACCAAATGACTGTCCGAAATTAAACATGCTAGTTACACCTTGACCTGGCATTGCATTTACATGTTCCACAACAACTATAACTTCTTTTCCCTCTTTCAGCTTGTCTTTTATTATATTTGTAACTTGTGAGCCATTTACTTGTTTTTTATTTTTTTTTCCATCAATCATAGTTGGCATGTCAAAAATATCGATAACTTTTTTGTTTTCTAAAACACTTATTGCTCCACTAACTCCAGGGTCTATTCCAAAAATAATCATGCTGTTGACGTTTTTTCTGAAAAATTATTAATATCTAAATTTGCATACACATATTGAACATCATCGTCATTTTCTAATGTTTCAAGAAAATTTATCACAAACTTAGTTTTTTCTTCATCCAATAAAATCTTGTTGATAGGCAACCATTCTATTCCTGAAGAAATAAATTCCACTATTTTTTTTTCTATTTCTGTCTTAACTTTATAAAAATTATCTTTAGAAGTAATTATCTCATGATGCGAAAAACTAGATATACAATCTTCAGCTCCACAATTAATTGCTAATTCTAACATTTCATTATCTGAAATTCTTTTTTTATCAATTCTTATAACTCCCATTTTTCTAAATTGATGTGATGCAACTCCTGATTCCCCTAGATTTCCACCAAATTTTTGAAATATAGTTCTAATATTGGAAACTGTTCTATTTTTATTATCTGTAAGCGCTTCAATAAGAATTGCTATTTTTTCAGGGCCAAAGCCTTCATAGAGAAGACTGTCATAATTTAAATTTTTATTAACTTCGGATTTATTAATAGCTCTAACAATATTTTCTTTAGGCATATTTGCTGTTCGAGCTGCTTGAACTGCTGCTCTTAATCTTGGATTCATATCTGGATCTTTTGATCCAAGTTTAGCAGCAACAGTAATCTCTTTTGAAAGCTTTGAAAAAATTTTTGAACGCTGTTTATCCGCACGTCCTTTTCTATGTTTTATTCCAGCCCAATGTGAATGACCTGCCATAAATTATAATCGATTTTCTAACAATTTTCCTAAAACAATTGGTTTAACTTTTTTTGCTAATCCGGTTTTATTATCAGCAATAACCATTAGTCCAGAAATGGTTGCTTCTCCACCTGCCGGGTAATGTTTTAAAGCCGACGGATCTTTAAGAAATCTTTTTAATGAATTATCTTTATTCATTCCTATAACAGAATTATAATCACCACACATTCCTACGTCAGTTTGGTAGGCAGTTCCTCTTTCCATAATTCTATGGTCTGAAGTTGGCACATGTGTATGCGTTCCAACAACCATTGTGGCTTTGCCATCAAATAAATATCCCATTGCCATCTTTTCGCTTGTTATTTCTCCGTGCATATCAACAACAATAAAGTCAGCATTTTTTTTTAGTTGAACGTTTTGAATAAATTTTTTTGCTTCTTGAAAAACATCATCACTTTTCTTCATAAAAATATTTCCCATTAAATTAATTACTGCAACCTTTTTTTTATTTTTTGCTTCAAAAATACCGTACCCATTACCAGGCGATCCTTGTGGTAAATTCTGAGGTCTTAACAATCTTTTTTCTGAAGTAATAAATTCCATAGTCTCTTTTTGATCCCATACATGATTGCCAGTAGTAACTACGTCGGCTCCTGCATTTAAAAATTCATCAAAAATTTTTTTTGTTATACCTACGCCTGGATCAGCTGCATTTTCACCATTTAAAATTACAAAATCTAATTTTTTTTTTTTAATTAGTTCAGGTAATTTTTCAATTATAGCTTTTGTTCCTGAAGGACCAAAAATATCTCCGAGTAATAAAATATTCATATATTATTTATTCGAACTTATAATGCCTCGTTCAGTAAAAATATAGTCCAATTTAAAGTCATGTTTATTAATTGGTATTCTTTTGCACTTTTGAAAAGAATAAGCTATTCCCAAAAATATAGTTTTTTTTTTATTTTTTCTTATTTTTCTTAAACTTCTATCATAATAACCCTTACCATAACCGATGCGATTTAGCTGATTGTCAAAAGCCACTAAAGGCACCATTACAAAATCAGGGATAATTTCTTTTTTAACACTTTCAGGCTCTAATATGCCATATTTATTTACATATAAAGGAAATTTAAAAATCCAAGGTTTATAACTCATTTGATTTGAAGATTTAATAACAGGTAAAACAATTTTGTGTTTTTTTTTTGCCGCTTCACTTAAAAAACTTAATATATTCATTTCATAACTAGATGGATAGTAACCGGCAATTACTATTCTTTTTTTTTCAAAATGTTTTTTTATTAATTTAAATATTTTGCTAAAGTTAGGTTTTTCTTTATATAAATATCTTTTTTTTCTTTGTAAAAGAAATTTTTTTCGTAAATGGGATTTTCCATATTTCATCTATTGAATATTTTTTTCTGTTTCAGCATTTTCAATAAATTTCTCTATTGATTTTGTTGTTTTATCTAAAATTTCTTCATAAGAATTTCTGCTCTTTTCTACCATTTCTTTAAAATTATCCAATTCGCTTTTTAATTTTTCAATCTCTTTATCTTTTTCATCCTTGTATTGTATGGCTAAAGATCGCAACTCCTTAAATCTTATAGATAGCTTTTCGAAGTCATTTTTTGTATTTTTTACTTTTTTAAATAGATCAAAATAGTCGTCAACCATTTGAATTGCAGTTATTAGCAAAAGTTTATTTTCACCAATATTTCCAAGATTATCTTTAAGTTTATTGTATTTTGAGTCTAAGTGCTTCGCTAACTCTTTAAGATTTTCTTCCTGTCCATCGTCACATGAAAGCAAATAATCTTTATTATTGAATTTTATATTTACGTTTGCCATTTATCTATTTCATCTATAAGTGTCTCGGTTTCTTGATTAAGTTCATCAATTTTCTTGCTAAAACTAGTTTTGTCGCCAAATTTAAAGCCTACCTCTTTATTGATTTTTTCTAGCTCAGATTTTAATTCTTCATGTTGTTGTGAAAGCTTTTCAAAGTTTTTGTCTGATTCTTCTTTTTCCCTTAATAATTGATTTTTTTCTTGATTTAAGGAATTGATATCGTTATTCATTTTTATAACTCTATTGGACATTGTGTTTAATTTTTTGAGAACATTGCTCAATTTTTTTTCTTTTTCTTCGTAATTTTTCATTTGATTTATTATAAAATCATATTATTGATTTGATACGTTCAAGTCTATATAGGTTTTATAGTGATCCCAGTCTTCAAAGATTTAGCAAATGCGGTAAGATTTTTGTCTATGGATGCAGTACAAAAAGCTAACTCCGGCCATCCGGGTTTGCCAATGGGTATGGCCGATGTAGCTACAGTATTATTTAAATACTACCTTAGGTTTAACCCAAAAAATCCAGATTGGATAAATCGCGATCGTTTTATTTTATCTGCGGGACATGGTTCCATGCTTTTATATTCACTCCTTTATTTAACTGGCTACAAAAGCGTATCTATAAAAGATATCCAAAATTTTAGACAATTAAATTCTATATGCGCTGGACATCCAGAGTATGAAAAAAATTCTGGGATAGAAACTACAACTGGGCCATTAGGTCAGGGCCTTTCAAATGCAGTGGGTATGGCAGTTGCAGAAGAAATAATGAAAAAAAAATTTGGTAATAATTTAATAAACCACAAAACATACGTTATTGCTAGTGATGGTGACTTTATGGAAGGAATAAGTCATGAGGTAATGAGTTTAGCTGGTCACCTAAAATTAAAAAATCTTATTGTTTTTTTTGATAATAACAAAATATCTATTGATGGATCTACAAATTTAACTGTATCTGATAACTATAAAAAAAGATTTGAAAGTTATGGATGGAGTTTTCAAGAGATAAACGGGCATAATGAAAAACAAATATCTAAAGCTATTAAAAAAAGTTTAAATTCAAAAAAACCAAATTTAATTTCTTGTAAAACTATTATTGGGTATGGTTCGCCAAATAAAGCTGGAAAAGCATCTTCGCATGGGTCTCCTTTAGGTCAAGAAGAAATTCAACTCGTTAGAAAGAAATTGAAATGGAAATATAAACCATTTGAGATACCTAATGAAATTTTAAATGAGTGGAGAAAAATTGGTCAAAAAGGTGTTCTGATAGAGAAGAAGTGGGGTAATAATTTAGGCAAAAAAAGTAAAAAAATAAAAGAAGAGTTTTCAAGAATAATTAATAATAAATTGCCAAAAAATTTTGATGTTCTTATTCAAGAACAGAAGAGAAAGATTTTTTCTTTAAAATCTAATATAGCTACAAGGCAAAGTTCAGCTAACGTTTTAGAAGAAATTACTAAAATTATTCCTGAATTAATTGGTGGTTCAGCAGATTTAAGTGGTTCAAATAATACAAAAACAAAAAATTCAACAATAGTTAAACCTAACAATTTTAATGGAAACTATATCCATTACGGAGTTAGAGAGCATGGTATGGCAGGTATAATGAATGGGATGGCTTTGCATGGAGGTATAATTCCTTACGGAGGTACCTTTTTAATTTTTTTAGATTATTGCAAGCCTTCATTAAGATTGTCAGCTTTAATGGGATTAAAAGTTATTTATATATTTTCTCATGACTCTATTGGTTTAGGAGAAGATGGTCCTACCCACCAACCAGTAGAACATCTTGCTCACTTAAGAGCGATACCAAATTTAAATGTTTTTAGACCTGCCGACACAATTGAGACATTAGAATGTTGGGAAATAGCCTTAAAAAGTAGTACTAATCCCAGTGTGATAGCTTTATCAAGACAAAAACTTCCATTTGTCACTGAAACGCTCACAAAAAATAACATGAGTGCTCTTGGAGGTTACGAACTCAAAAAAACTAATTCTAATCCTGAAATTACTTTAATTGCATCTGGTTCGGAAGTTGAAATTGCCATTGATGCCTTAAATAAATTAAAAGATCTAAACATAAGTTCAAAGGTAGTTTCTATGCCTTGTCAGGAACTTTTCGACAAGCAACCTAAAGAATACAGAGAAAAAGTAATAGAAAAAAGTTCTAAAAAAATATCTATAGAAGCAAGCAGTATATTTGGGTGGGAAAAATATGTTAATTCTGATGGAGTTTCCTTAGGACTTAAATCTTTTGGAAAAAGCGCGCCCTATAAATCAATTTATGAAGATTTTAATTTAACAAGCGATAGTGTCGTTATGATCGCAAAAAAAATGTTGGACAAATAATTATGGCTATAAAAATAGGTATTAATGGATTTGGAAGAATTGGAAGAATGGTTTTAAGGTCCATTATTGAAAATAATAGAAATGATATTGATGTGGTCGCTATAAATAATAAAGCTAAATCTGAAGTTAGTAATTTTCTATTAAAACATGACACTATTCATGGAAAGTTCAAAGCTAAATTAAATTATTCAGATCAATCTCTCGATATCAATGGAAAAAAAATAGCTATGATGCATGAAACAGAAATTTCAAAAATTAATTGGAAAAAACACAATGTTGATATTGTTTTAGAATGTACGGGCAAATTTAATACTAAAGAAAAGTCTGCACAACATATTAAGTCTGGTGTTCAAAAAGTTATTGTTTCGGCTCCATGTAAAGGAGCCATTAATATTGTTTTTGGAGTGAATCATAACATTTTAAAAAAAAGTGACCAGATAGTTTCTGCAGCTTCATGTACAACCAACTGCCTTGCGCCGGTTGCACATGTAATAAATGAGGAGTTTGGAATTGAAAGAGGTTTTATGACAACCATTCACTCTTATACAACTGATCAAAGACTATTGGATAATTCACATAAAGATTTAAGAAGAGCAAGAAGTGCTCCAAATTCAATGATACCGACAACAACGGGAGCCACAAAATCACTTGGCGATGTTATACCTAATTTAAAAAATAAAGTTGAGGGAATTTCAATAAGAGTGCCGACTCCCAATGTATCTTTAATTGAATTTATATTTTCTTCTCCAAAAAGTTTAGACGTAGAAAAAATAAATAATTCTTTTATAAAAGCTTCTAAAGCCAAATTAAAAAATATTTTAGCAACAAGTGATGAACCACTTGTCTCTTCTGACTTTAATCACAACTCAAACTCAGCAATAGTTGATACTGCATTAACAAAAGTAATTGATAATAAAATGGCAAAAGTTTCTGCTTGGTACGATAATGAATGGGGTTTTGCTTGTAGAATGTGTGATTTAGCTAATTATTTCGGTAAGATTTAATTGGGGCATGCTAAAAATAAAACAGCTAAACAATAATCAAAATATAGAAGGAAAAAGAGTTTTACTAAGAGTAGATTTTAACGTTCCATTAAATGATGGTATTGTTACAGAAACTTCTCGAATTGAAAAAGTTTTGCCTACTATAAAATCATTAATAAATAGAAAAGCAAAAATAATAATTATTTCGCATTTGGGCAGACCCAAAGGTGTAATAACACCTAAATTAACATTAAAACCAATTGCAAAAAAATTATCTAGCTACCTAAGTCAAGATGTAGTTTTTTTAGAAGAAAATGTTGGCAAAAATGTAATTAAAAAATCAAAGGAAATTCCTAATGGCAAAGTCTTGTTACTAGAAAATTTAAGATTTTGTAATGAGGAGGAGTTAAATGTTGCATCTTTTGCCAAAGAACTTTCAAAAAATGGGGATATTTACATAAACGAAGCTTTTTCCTGCTCCCATAGAGCTCATGCGTCGGTAAGCGGAATAACAAAATATATTGATTCATTTGCTGGGGAAATGTTGTTTAAAGAAGTAAATTTTATAAAAATGCTTACTTCTAATGCTAAAAAACCAGTCGCATGCATTATTGGTGGATCAAAAATTTCTACTAAAATTGGGGTTTTGTCTAATTTAATAAAAAAAATGGAAGCTATCATTGTTGTTGGAGCCATGGCAAATAATTTTATTAAATATAAAGGATATAATATTGGAAAATCATTCTTTGAAAAAAATCAAGAAAACTTGTTAAAAAAAATAACTGAAAAATGCAAAACAAATAATTGTGATCTTGTTTTACCTGAGGATGTAATTGTTGCAAAAGATATTAATTCTAAGGGCCATATAAAAACTCTAGATAAAATAGATGATGACGATTTAATTCTTGATATTGGTGAAAAAACTGTTGAAAAAATTTCAGAAATAATTGAAAAATCAAAAACAATTTTATGGAATGGTCCAGCTGGTTATTTTGAAATTGAAGAATTTTGTTCTGGAAGCAATAAAATTGCAAAAAAAATAAGTGAAAATACTAAAAGTAAATCTCTTACTTCAATTGCCGGTGGCGGTGATACTGTCGCCGCAATAAACAAATCAGGCTGTTCAGATGGATTTACTTATATATCAACTGCTGGTGGAGCTTTTTTAGAACTTCTTGAAGGAAAAATTTTACCTGGTATAAAAGCCTTAGAAATAAATGAGTGAATTAGAAAATATTGCAAAACAAATGGTAGCAAAAGGAAAAGGTATATTGGCTGCCGATGAAAGCACTGGAACAATGACAAAAAGATTATCCAGCGTTAATGTTCAATCCACTACAGAGAACAGACTTAAATTTAGAGAAACATTATTTTCAGCAGAAGGTATGAAAAATCATATTGGAGGAGTAATATTATATGACGAAACAATAAAACAAAAAACCTCCTCGGGTAAATCAATACCGGACTTAATTAAAAGTTTTGGTTCTATTCCTGGAATAAAAGTAGATACTGGCGCAAAAAAGTTGGCTGGATCTCCCGAAGAAAAAGTTACTGAAGGTTTAGATGGTTTAAGAGAGAGACTGGAAGAATATTATAAACTTGGAGCAAGATTTACAAAATGGAGAGCTGTTTATAATATCTCAAAAAAATATCCTTCGGAATTAGCAATTAAATCAAATGCTCACGCTTTAGCAAGATATGCAGCTTTAGTACAGGAAGCAAGAATGGTTCCCATAGTTGAGCCAGAAGTTTTAATGGATGGAGATCATAATATAGCTCATTGCTATGAAGTAACATCTAAAGTTTTAAAAGAATGTTATAAAGAATTAAAATTAAATAATGTGAATCTCAAAGGAACAATATTAAAACCTAATATGATATTACCTGGAAGCAAATCAAAAAATAAAAGCACTAAAGAGGAAATTGCAAAAATGACTCTCAAGTGCTTAAAAGATAATGTGCCTGCTGAAGTTCCTGGAATTGCTTTTTTATCAGGCGGCCAAACAGAAATAGAAGCTACACAAAATTTAAATGAAATAAATAAAATTAATAATACAAATTTTTTAATGAGCTTCTCATATGGAAGGGCCTTGCAACAAAGTGCTCTTAAAAATTGGGCAAAAAATATTAAAGATATAAATAATACGCAAAAAATCTTTAATCATAGATCTAAAATGAATGGGCTATCAACTTCAGCAAAATGGAGTATAGATTTAGAAAAACAATTAACAGCCTAGTTTAAATTGAAAAGATATATTTATTTGATATCACCTCAAAATATAAGGGGGGATAATTTTTATAAGAGCCTAAATAACATACTTAAAACTAACAAAGTAAAATATTTTCAATTAAGAATAAAAAAAATTTCTTCAAAAAAACTGATAAAAATATCTAAAAAAATTAAACGTATAACGAAAAAAAATAATGTTAAATTTTTAATTAACGACAAGCCCAAAGTTGCAAAAATTATTAACGCTGATGGGTGTCATATTGGACAGACAGATACAAATTTTAAAATTGCTAGAAAAATTTTGGGAAAAAATAAAATTATTGGATTAACTTGTCATAACTCAAAAAAATTAGCTATTAATGCAAAAAAAAATGGAGCAAATTATGTTGCGTTTGGATCTTTCTTTAAATCTTTAACAAAAAAAACTGCTTTTAGAGCCAACTTAGAAATATTGCGTTGGGCCAAAAAAAAAATTAATATGCCCACCGTTGCAATAGGTGGAATTAATAATTCTAATTATAAAAAAATTTTATCGAATGGGGCAGATTTTATTGCTTGCTCAAATTATGTTTGGAATAATAAAACATTAGATCCTGTTTCAGCTATTAAAAAATTTAAGTAAAATGAAAATATTAGGAAATGAAATTAAACCAGGAATGATAATAGAACATAAAAATGATTTATGGTCTGTCTTAAAAACGCAACATGTTAAACCAGGAAAAGGTGGTGCATTTAATCAAGTGGAACTTAAAAGCGTTAAGAAAGGGACAAAATTAAACGAAAGATTTAGATCTAGCGATTCTGTTGAAAGAGCAATTTTAGATGATAAAAAATTTAATTTTCTTTATGAAGATGAAAATAATTGCCACTTTATGGACCAAACTAATTTCGAACAAATTCAAATTAATAAATCTTTACTGGGTGATAGAAATAAATTGCTTAAAGAAAATATGGAAGTAAATGTTCAATTTCATGATGATCAAGCACTTTCTGTTGAACTACCTTCGTCGGTAGAACTAAAAATTGAAACTACTGATGCTGCAATTAAAGGTCAAACTGCTTCTTCCTCTTATAAGCCAGCAACACTTGAAAATGGTATTAAAATCATGGTGCCCCCATTTATAAACATAGGAGACAATATTGTTTTAGATACTCGAACTTTAGAATATTTAAAAAAGGTAAAATAAATGAAACTGAATTCTGCAAATATTAATGTAATGGTGAAAGCTTGCAGAAAAGCTTCTAAAGTTTTAATTAGAGATTTTGGAGAAATTGAAAAACTTCAAGTCTCACTTAAAGGGCCAGGTGATTTTGTAACTGCATCTGATAAAAGAGTAGAAAAAATTCTGATAGAAGAACTTCAAAAGGCCAGACCTGACTATTCTATTTTAAGTGAAGAAATTGGTGAAATAAATAATGACAAATCTTTTAGATGGATTATTGATCCTATTGATGGAACTGCAAATTTCCTTCACGGCATACCTCATTTTGCAATATCGATAGGTTTGGAAAAAGAAAAAGAAATAATTTGCGGTATAATTTATGATCCAATTAAAGATGAAATGTTTGTTGCTGAAAAAGGTAATGGATCTTATTTAAACAATCAGCGTATGCGCGTATCTTCAAGAAAAAAATTAAAAGATTGTATTATTTTCACAGGTGGACCAAGAAATAATTCAAAAAATAGAGAATTGTCGTTAAAAGAATATGTTAATTTTTCATCAAAAGTCCTTTTGCCAGTAAGAAAATTAGGAAGTGCTGCGCTTGATATGGCTTATGTAGCTGCTGGAAGATGTGATGGATTTTGGCAAAGAAATTTAAATTACTGGGACATTGCAGCTGGCATTATTTTAATAAAAGAAGCTGGAGGATTTGTTACTGATTTTAGTGGAAAAGATGAATATTTGCAAAACCAATCAATATTAGCAACTAATTCTAAAATAAATAATGAAATGATGGAGGTGTTAAATTGCTAATTAGTTGTTGTTAATTATTTTATTTTATTATATTAAATTGTCGTTATGAAAAAAAAAATACATCCAGATTATCACAAGATAAAAGTAGTAATGACAGATGGTAGTCAATTTGAGACAATGTCAACATGGGGGAAAGAAGGAGAAACTTTAAAACTTGATATTGACTCAAAATCACATCCGGCTTGGATAGGTGGATCCCAAAAAATATTGGATAAAGGAAGAGTCAACAAATTTTTTAAAAAATTTAAAAATTTAAGATCGGCAGAAAAAAAATAATGACTGATAAACCATTTATGCCAAAAGCCACTGCTGTTTGGTTGGTAGAAAATACTAAAATAAGTTTTAAGCAAATTGCTGCTTTTTGTGATCTGCATGAACTTGAAGTAAAAGGTATAGCAGATGGAGATGTCGCAAAAGGAATAAAAGCTTATAATCCTATTTTATCAGGTCAATTAACTAGAGAAGAAATAGAAGCCTCATCTAAAGATATTGATAGGCCGCTAGTTTTAAATAAAAAAGTTCTTGATATTAAATCTGAGAAGAAAACAAATAAATATGTACCTTTGTCTAAGAGACAAGACAGGCCAGAAGCTGTCTTGTGGTTGACTAAAAATTGTCCTCAACTTGCTGACAGTCAAATTGTAAAACTAGTTGGAAGTACAAAAAAAACTGTCGAACTTATAAGAAATAAAAGATATTGGAATTCTTCAAACTTATCTCCCAAAGATCCTGTCGTTTCCAATCTTTGTACACAAGCAGATATTAAAAAAGCTTTAGAAAAAGCAGAAAGAAAAGCTGAAAGAAAAAGAAAAGAAATAGAAAAACAAAATAAGAAAATAGAACCCTCTATATAATATTTAAAATAAATGAAAAACAAAAATAATAACTTAGTTGGAATTATTATGGGAAGTAAATCTGACTGGGCTGGTACTATGGAGTATTGTAGTAATACTTTAAAAGAATTTGGAATTAAGCACGATGTAAGAGTAATATCTGCTCATAGAACGCCAAAAAGATTACATAAATTTCTTAAAGAAGCAGAAAAAAATAAAATGGAAATAATAATAGCCGCTGCAGGAATGTCTGCTCATTTAGCTGGGGTAACAGCTTCTCTAACTACTTTACCAGTCCTAGGGGTCCCAACGGAAAGTAAACTAAAAGGTCTAGATAGTTTGCTTTCAACAGTTCAAATGCCAAGTGGAATACCAGTTGGAACTTTAGCAATAGGAAAAGCCGGGGCAATTAATGCAGCATTATTGGCTGCTTCAATATTGTCAGTAAGATATAAAAAAATTGAAAATAAACTTAGGGCTTACAGAAGAAATTTTGAAAAAAAGGTACCTAAAAAACCATTTTAAACTAGGTGGACAATCTTTTTGTTTAATGTTAATTAGTGCATCTTTAATTAGGAGGTAGTTATTAAAATAGAAGTTAAAGATAACAATGTTGATCAAGCTTTAAGGATTCTTAAAAGAAAACTTCAAAGAGAAGGTTTTTTTAAGATACTTAAAATTAAAAGCAATTACGAAAAACCATCCGAAAGAAAAAAAAGAGAAAAATCAGAAAACATTAGAAGAGCAAAAAAAATCCAAAGGATGAGAAACAACTTCTAATTTCATTTGCTAATCTATTAGTTAAAATATAATATTTAAATCAGATTTATCGCGGGGTGGAGCAGTCTGGTAGCTCGTCAGGCTCATAACCTGAAGGTCGCTGGTTCAAATCCAGCCCCCGCAACCAATCACACCAACACTTTTTTAATTTAAGTTAGTTGCAGAAGTTTTTCTGAACACATCCTGAACACAATAGTTCAAGCTTTTATAGGCCTATAAAAAATTCTGTTGATAATAGATCCAATTAAAGAAGTTAAGCTTAATACCACAAAAGTAAAGATTGCTCCGAACATCGTTAAAAATTTTATAGAAGGTTTATTAACCTGATTGCTTTCTTCAATTTGCCTACGAAGCTCTTCGCTTTCTTTCTCCAAAATTTGATTTTTCAGCATCTCTTTCTCTAATTTGATTTTCTCATTTGTTTTAATCAAATCTATAATTAATGCCTTGCTTGTTTTATTTTCTTCTATAACTTTTTCTGCCATAAATTTCAGCTTCTCGTTTTGAGTTCTTAATACTTCATTTTTAGCTTTTACTTCTTCTACTGCTTTTTTTAATTCTTCAATTTCTTTTAGATCTTTATCTTGATCTTGGGTAATGGAACTTAAATCAATTTTTGAAGAGTCAGATTTTGTCTCAAGCTTTGCAGTTTTAACTTTACCAAACTTTTTGGTTAATGAAACAGCCGCAATTTGATTAATTAATCCATCTTCGTTTCCGTACATTAAATCTAAGTCGAAATTAATATCTTTAGCTTCCTTATTTAGAGTTAGGCCTACATAATAACCTGCTGTAGATGAATCTGCTGGCGAAGCGGGTAAGCTATCATCATCTTTTACCATATCAATATTATTATTTAAGTTATGATTTAAGCTTACACCAACATAAGGTCTGATGATGAAACCTTTGCCAAGTTCCTCGTTGTATTTAACCTCAAACCCTCCACTTAATACTTGCTCAATAGCTTCATCAACTGACAAATCACCATCACTAAAACTAGATAAATAATCTGGAAATCTTTGTAGACCTAAAGTCGATTGAACGCTTAAGTTAAGCGAAGCATCGTCACTTGTTTGTATTTCTTTGTCTATTTTACCATTAAGTGCCAAAAACTCGCTTAATAAATTAGTTTTTACTTTAGCGGAAGAATCTGAGTCAAAATCAGTAAGATCTAAATCATTGAGTCCTATCATGGGTGAGAAAGATACTTTTAATCCATTTTTTGTAAAAACGTTCTTTAGTCCTAAAGCATAATTTCCTCCCCCTAAAAATTCTCCGTTATCAAAATCACCATGATGTTTGCTGTAACCTAAAAAGATATTACTCGTTATATTTCCCCAGTTAATTGGACTCAATTGTCCCACAACACCCTTCATGCTGCCCTTATACATATTTTCTCTTTTTACGCTGCTGTAAAATACTCTAAAGAACTTATCTTCTGGTTCAACTCCATCAATGTAGTTTGCAGCACTGAATAAACCTTTCAATTTTGTTGCAACATTTTCACTTCTATATTTTGCATTATTGCTTACAACTTCGAGACCTTCATCAATGACTAAGTATCCATTTGTTTCAGAATTATCTACATCAGCTACTTGGGAACTATCTTGTATTGTATAAGTATCATTTCCACAAAGATTATTAGTAATGTTTAGACTAGGTTTGTTATGAATTTCTATAGTTGTGTCTTGTGTCATGCTACATCCCAAATACATTGTGGTATTTGCAGCTGCGTTATTAAAATCAACTTCTCCTGTAAATGTTGGAGCGCCATCAACATAAATTTTTGTGCCTGTTGTTCCGTTTTTAACTTCGATTGAGTGTTGTGTGCCGCTAGCAGTTATGGTTCCTTTGTTAGTGATTGTTGTATTGTCGCCGTCAATCTGTACTGCCGCTGTTGAGCCTGTAGTTTTAGTGGCTTGAATAATTCCGCCGCTATAATTGGTTATCGTAGTTCCGTCTGAATAATCTCCAGCTTTGATTGTGCTAGTGTTCGCAGAGATGGTTCCATAGTTATGTATTTCTGTATTTTCCCCATCATTAGAGTCAGTGCCCCATATTAATATTCCGTTAGCGCCATCAGTTTTAATTGTAGCACCTGATTGATTGGTAATTTTTGTATTGTCTCCACCTTTAATATTAAATCCTTTCGCATCTACACCATAAATAGTTCCTGAGTTATCTATTGTCCAATTGCTTCCTGTGTTTATAAATATTCCCTGGTCCTTGCCTTGAATTGTACCTGTGCTGTTGTTGGTAACTGTAACTGTGTCAGAACCTGCCCCTAAAATAACACCACTATTGTCTCCAGTCCTTCTAATTGTTCCTGAGTTAGTTATTGTAACATTTTGAGCATTGTTTGTGCTTAGGTTAACACGAATTGTACTGGCTGTGGTGTGAACACCTTCGTCAAGAACAAATACATCGTCATCTTCACAAACATATAGCGTAGTATCTGGACTGCCTTCAGTTCCAGTAATATCTCCTGATGCTTGATTACAATCAGCGGCATAGGCTTTTCCACTGAAAAGCAAACCCAGAACTACAAGTGCCAAAATTTTTTTCATTTAAAATTGATCCATCCTGTTTTTTCATGCTTAAAATTAAATAATTCTGGGTGAATTATTTCAGCAAATATTTCTATTGATTCAATTAATCTTGGTCCAGGTCTATTAAAAAACTGATTTCCGTCTGCCACAAATAATTTTTTATTTTTGAAAGCTTTTAAAGTGCTCCAAATACTATCTTTTTTTAAAAGATTATCTAATTCTTTTTTAGTTTTTTTAATATCAAATCCGCAAGGTAAAAAAATTATTATATCTGGGTCATGATTTCTAATTTCATTAAATTTTACCCAATGAGAATTGTTACCAGGTTTTCCAAAAGTATCAATTCCACCTGATATGGTTACCATTTCTGGTATCCAGTTTCCAGCAATCATAAGAGGATCGATCCATTCAATGCAAGCTACTGTTGGTTTTTTTTTTAGATTTAAAGTTTTGTTTTTTATGTTTTCTAACCTTGTCTTTAAATTTTTGATAAGCTTATTACTCATTACGTTATCTACTTTCAAATCATCTGCGACTCTCCTAATATCATCAAAGACTTCAGCTAACGTATTGGGTTGTAGTGAAATTATTTTTGTTTTTTGATTAAGGTGTTTACAAACAATATCTTCTACTTCAGAAAAACTTACAGCACAAACTTCACAATGTGCCTGGGTTACTATGAAATCTGGATCTAAATTTTTTAACTTTTCTACATCTACTTTATAAACCGATAATGAATTTTCTAAAATGGTATTAATTTGTTTATCTATTTCTCCACTCGTTCCTTCAACATTTATTTTTGGTGACGTTAGTTTAGCTATATTATTTAAATCTCTTGGATAATCACATTCATGTGAACGTCCTATAATTGATTTTTTTTCACCTAAAAATGCAACAATTTCTGTTGCACTAGGTATTAAAGTTACAATTTTTTTGCTCGAAACACTCATATTTTATTTCTTTAATATTTTGACGTTAATTCTGACAGTTTTTTTTATACTTGTCTATGATGGAGATGTTTATTCGACAAATAAACAACTGTCGGTATCAGTATCTATTCCTTGTAAATCCAATATTCCATTTTCCAGTATTTTTAAAACATTTTCATCTGGACTCCAGGATGCAAATTTTAAAGGTTTGTTGAATAATTTGGGAAAAGAATTGCTTAGTTCATTGCTTCTGTTAATTGCCCAGACTAGATCTATATTATTATTAATTGCCCAACTTGTAATGTGTGCATAAAGTTCTTTTTCTTGAGGTTCATCAGTAGAATATGTGTATAAAATATTTAATCTTTTCACATATTTAAAAAAAATGTGAACAATGGCAAAATTATTTTTATATTGAAAAAAAAATATATCATTTTTATATGGACATTCCATCAGCCTCCAATTTAACCAATCTTCATCTCTAAAAATTGTGGCTTTTCCATCATTTTTTATGACTTTTCTTAAATTAAAAGAATCGTTTAAAATTTTAAAATTATTATCTATTTTATAAAGTTTAATGTTTTCTTTAAAACTAAATTTTTTTTTCAAAAAATATCTTAATGCATTATTAGCAAAATTTAACTTAAGATTTTTTATTAGTGGTAAAAAATTTAGTGTATTAATTGGGCGCGCTAACCTTTTAACTTCATAATTGTCTCGCCATCCAAATTTCTTAAGAACCCGTAAAGAATCATCACTACAAATTGCCATTTGAGTTGGGCAAATTTTCTTCCATTCTCTGTACATCAGCTTGCCAAGTCCTTTACCTTTAAATTCTGGAAGGGTTGCGTAATCTACAAACCAAATAGCTGGGACTTTTCTCCCAGAAATATTTAATTCTGTAGGTAAGTAGGCAGCCTGACCGACAACTTTATTTTCTAAAGAAATAATTATTGGTTCAGATTTATTATATTCCGCTCTGTACCACCATTTCCAATTATTTGTTAAACTTCTATATCTTAAATTATAAGTTTTTTTATAAAAATCTGATAATTGGTCTTTTGGTACTTCCGAAATTTTATTAATTTTATATTTTTCTAATGAATTGTTTTTAGAATGCATCAATATTTGTTTGAAATTTTCCAAGAATTAAAGCATGAGTATCTTCTGTTCCATCGTATGTATTTACTGTTTCAAGATTAACTAAATGTCTAATGATATGATACTCATCTAAAATACCATTAGCGCCCAACATATCTCTTGCGTCTCTTACAATTTTAAGCGCCTTATGACAATTATTTCTTTTCAACATGCTAATAGCTATTTTCGTATCCTTATTTTTATCCATGGCTCTTCCAACATGAAGACATGCGCCAAGGCCGAGAGAAATTTCTGTTTGCATGTCTGCTAATTTTTTTTGAATTAATTGCTTTGAAGCTAGTTGAGTATTATTAATTATTCTGTTTTCAGTATAATCTTTAGCAATAAACCAGGAAGATTCAGCCGCTCCCATAGCTCCCCAGGCTATTCCGTACCTTGCTTTATTTATGCATGAGTAAACAGATTTCCATCCTTCTGTATTGGGCAAAATGCTACTCTTAGGAACTTTAACGTTATTTAAAATTATTTGACCTGTTTGACTTATTTTTAAACTAGCTTTTTCTATAACAGATGTGGTTAATCCTTTTGATTTTCTATCAACAATAAATCCATGTACTTTTTTTTCATTATTTAATGCCCAAATAATAAAAACATCAGCTATAGGTGCATTTGTTATCCAGTTTTTAGTACCATTAATTAAATATCCGTCAGACGTTTCTACAAAATTTGTTTTCATGGATGATGGATTTGATCCAGATATACTCTCTGTTAATCCAAAACATCCTACTAAATTTCCTTTGATTAGTTCTGGTAGATACTTTTCTTTTTGCTCTTCTGAACCAAAATAAAATATAGGATGAATTACTAAAGAAGATTGAACTGAAATTGCTGAACGATAACTACTATCAATTGATTCAAACTCCTTTGTTACCAAACCGTACGCAACATTAGAAGCATTGGCAGCTCCATATCCTTTTATGCTAAGACCTAAAAAACCTAAAGAACCAAATTCTTTATAAATTTTTTTATCAAAATAACATTTTTTATTATGCTCTATAACATTAGGTAATAACTTATTTTTACAATAGTCTTTTGTTGTTTTTCTAATTGATTGTTCTTCTTCAGTTAATAAATCTTCTAAATAAAGAGGATCAACCCAATTATTTGTTGAATTTTTTTTTAAAAGCTTTTTTTTATCCATTGATGTTAGCAATTATTTATTTTACCGCTTATTTCTTGTACCTTATTTTATCAATTCAGAGAAGAGGTTTATTAAAATTATTCTTGATTTGCTCTTTTTCTTAGCAAAAACTTTTGAATTTTTCCTGTTGATGTTTTTTCTATATCACCAAAAATAATTTTTTTGGGTATCTTAAATTTTGCCATATTAGACTTGCAAAATTTAATAACTTCTTCTTCTGTTAAAGAAGAATTTTTTTTTAAAGTCACAAATGCACATGGTGCTTCACCCCATTTTGCATCTTTTATACCGACAACTGCGGCATCTATAATTTCTTCATGTTGAAAAAGTGTATTTTCAATTTCAATGGTACTAATATTTTCTCCTCCGGATATAATTATATCTTTTGATCTATCTTTAAGCTGAATATAACCGCTATCAAATACTACGCCAATATCTCCGGTATGAAACCATCCATCTTTAAAAGAGTTTTTTGTGGATTCTTTATCTTTGTAATACCCCATCATTACTGTATTTCCGCGTATGTAAACTTCTCCTAATTCTTTTCCATTTTTTTTAACTGGTTTGTTTGTTTTTTTATTTATTACTTGTAAATCGCTAACTCCTGGACACCTAACACCTTGCCTTGACTTTAGCTCAGCAATTTTATCGGTTTTTTTATTGCTCCAATCATTTTGCCATTCACATACAACTGCTGGACCATATACTTCTGTTAATCCATAAGTATGTGTAATATTAAAACCTTGTTTTTCAATTTTTTCTAAAACTGAAGCAGGTGGTGGAGCCGCTCCAGTCATAAATTCAACTTTTTTATTCAATTTAATTCCTTCCTCAATTAGCATATTTATAATTACAGTGGTCCCACATAAATTTGTAACATCATATTTTTTTATTGAATTAAAAATTTTTTTTGCATTTATTTTTCGTAAACAAATGTTTACGCCAGCCAGAACAGACATTGTCCAAGGAAAACACCAACCATTACAATGAAACATCGGAAGCGTCCATAGATACACAGGATTTTTTTTCATTTTCCAAATTAAATAATTGCTTATTGAATTTAAGTAAGCGCCTCGATGATGAGTTACCACGCCCTTAGGATTTCCAGTAGTTCCGGATGTATAGGATAAACTTATAGGAGACCATTCGTCATCTATAATATTTGCACAGTTCACAAAGTCTTCGAGATTACCTTCATTTAAAAAATCTTCATATGACTGACCGCCATCTATATTTTTTGAAAATGATTCGCTGTCATCAATAAAAATAATTGGAATCTTATGATTTCCAATTTTAAACGCCTTTTTAACAACAGGTATAAATTCAGTATCTACAAAAATTATTTTTGAGTCGGAATGCGAAAGAATGAAACTAATAGTTTTTGGATCAAGTCTAATATTAATTGTATTAATAGTTGCTCCAGCCATAGGAATAGCAAAATGCGCTTCGTACATAGCACTTGTATTTGGAGCAATAATTGAAACAGTGTCTCCTTTTTTAATATTTCTTTTTTTTAAGGAAGAAGCAAAAAGTCTACAACGTGCAAAAGTACTTTTCCAAGTAAATTTATTATTTTCAGATATGATTGAGGTATAATTAGGAAATATTTGTGCTGTTCTTTCTAAAAAGGAAATTGGTGTAAGTGGTACAAAATTAGCCCTATTTTTTTCTAAACCAATATTATAATTATTAAATGACACTATCTATATTTCCAATTTCTAATTAATTTTGTATCTTACCATGCAAAATTTTTTAAGTTATAATTTATTATGTTATCAAAAATAAAAAATTATATAACAGATAATACAGGAATTCTAATTCGTATTGATGATATAGCTGAAAATATGAACTGGGATTTAATGAAAAAATCAGAATTATTATTTGAAAAATATTTAATAAAACCTGTTTTAGGCGTAGTTCCTAATAATAAAGATAAAGAATTCATGAACTTTCCAAAAAAAGATGACTTTTGGGATCAGGTAAGAAAATGGAAAAACAAAGGTTGGGAAATCGCTATGCATGGTTATACACACGTGTATGACAAAATGTGCAAAAAAAGTGATGATTATTTTAATTATGGCGGAGGTTCAGAATTTTTTGGTCATCCTCTTGAAACACAAACGTTAAGGATAAAAAATGGTTTAAAAAAGTTTCAGGATGAAAATATAAAAATAAGAACATTTTTTGCGCCAAATCAAACTTATGATGAAAATACTTTTATTGCTCTTAAAAACTGTGGAATAAAAGAAATCATCGATGGATACGGTTTAATGCCGTATACAGAAAATGATATGAAATTTGTACCTCAATTATTTGACAAAGTTCTTTTACTACCATTTGGAATTCAATCTACTAAATTACATTTAAATACATGGAATGAGGATGATTTTAAAAATTTTGAAAATTTTATTGAAAAAAATTCAAACAAAATTATAACTTATGACCAGGCGTTAGAAAAAATAAACAATAATTTATTTTACAAAATTATTAATGTTTTGTCAGAAAAAGCACTTAGAATAAAACGTATTGGTATAGATAAAAAGTCTGAATTTAACATTTAAAAAGGAGAAGGTGTTTCTCCAGTAGGAACTTCGATTAATACTGGCTTATTTAATTTAATTGCTTTTTTTATGGACTTTTCTAAGGCTTTAGGATTTTTTGCTTTCATTCCAATTACTCCATAGGACTCTGCTAATTTTACAAAATTTGGATTTTTTAATTTAGATGCTAAAAATTTATTGTTAAACATTTGTTTCATGTCTCTTTTGACATTACCATAAGCTTCATCATTAAATACTATAGCGATAACATTTATGCCGAATTGAACGGCTGTAGCAAGTTCTTGTGAATTAAATAAAAATCCTCCATCTCCTGATATAGAAACTACCACTTGATTTGGTTTTGCAACTTTAATTCCTAAGGATGTTGGAAAAGCCGATCCAAGATTTCCGCTGTATGATGATGTAAAATAACTTCTGGGATGATAAGTTTGATAATATATTCGAGTATAGTAAGCAATTGTTGTCATATCTGCAACGAGAATACCATTATTTGGTATCCCTTGACGTAAAGCTTTTACATATGAAGCTAGAGGTTCTACTTTATTTTTTGAATTATTATATCTATTATTTTTCATTCTCTCAAAAAAAGTCTTCTGATTTTTTTTAGTTTTTCTATTTTTTTTTATAAATTTAAGAAGCTGATTAAGTACTTTTTTTGCATCTCCTAATAGACCTAAAGTATTTTTGTGATTACGTCCGATTTCCTTTCGATCTATATCAATTTGAATTACTTTTTGTTTAGATTTAGCTTCAGCTGTAGCAAAACGAGTTCCTACAGCTAAAATAACATCAGAAGTATAAAAAAAATCACGAAGAGAATCTTTGCTATTTCCAGTCGATCTTCCTTGTGGGGTACCAATTGATAAATAATGTTTATCAGAAATAGATCCTTTGCCTTCAGGCGTAGTTATAACTGGTATTTGCAAATATTCTGCTAATTTTAATAACTCGTTTGATGCCTCAGATATCTGCACTCCTCCTCCCGCCCATATAACTGGATTTTTAGATAAAGCTAAAATTTTTGCTGCTTTTTTTATAGCTCTATTATTAATTTCAGGTTGAGATATTTTATTTTTTTTATAATTGTGCGCATTAGCAAATTCTGAAAGTGCTTCGGGTGGAATTTCTATTTCTACAGGCCTTGGTCTCCCGCTGCAAATTTTTTTAAAAGCTTCTTTGACTGTTGTTGGAATTTTTTTAGCATTTAATACTCTCTTTTGCCATTTGGTTATAGGCTTAATAATATCTAATTGATCATCTATTTCATGTAAAATACCTACATTTTTTGATATTTTTTTTCTATCAATTTGTCCAGAAATAATTAGAACAGGCGATGACGATGCATAAGCATTTGTAATACCAGCTGATGCATTTTGTAAACCTGGACCAGGTACTACCATAGCTACACCAACATTGTTGCTGGCTCTAGCATATCCGTCTGCCATATAAGTAGTGGCTTGCTCATGACGAGTAGTTATAAATTTCATTTTTGAATAATTTAAAATTGGAATAATTGCGTGATAAATTTGAACTCCTGGAAGACCAAATATAACTCTTACTCCTTCTTTATAAAGACAGTCAATAAGAGCTTGACCTCCGGTCATTTTTGTCTTTAAAATTTTTTTCATTAATTTAATTTTTAAGAGCTGGAAAAACTGGATTTACTTGTAAAAATAATCTTTGATATTCTTGTTTAATACATTTGTTTGCAATATAAGATATGTTTTTGGTTTCCACAATTTTTTTAGCCTCTTCATTTTGAATACCATATTGAAGCCAAAAAGTTTTTGCTCCAATTTTTATTACATCTTCAGCTATTGCAACAGCTTCCTTTGAAGGGCGGAATACATCAACTATATCTATTGGTATTTTAATATCACTTAATTTAGAAAGTATAATTTCTCCGTTTATTTTTTCCCCAGCAGAAAATGGATTTACAGGAAAAACTTTGTAGCCAAATTCTTGCATATACTTCATTACTATAGTCGAAGGTCTTCTTTTAACATTAGTTGATACTTCCTTTTTAAACGAACTTACCCCAATCATAGCAATAGTCTTTGACGTCTCCAAAGTTTTTTTTATTAATTTATCTTCGGTCATTTATTTGTTTTTCCAGATTGGTTTTCTTTTTTCTAAAAATGCAGAAATTCCTTCTTCCGCATCAAGCTCCATGGCATTCTTCGTCATCACTTCACTTGTATATTTATAAGCTTTTCGCAAAGGCATTTCCAATTGTCTGTAAAAGGCTTTTTTTCCAATTTTAATTGTAAGGTTAGACTTAGATGCAATTTTTTTTGCAAGTTTTAAAACTTCATCTTCTAGGTGTTCTTTAGGATAATAATCATTAATTAATCCAATTTCTTTAGCATAGTTCGCGTTTATTGGATCTCCGGTCAATAACATTTTCATTGTTTTTTTTCTACTCACTTTTCTGCTTACTGCTACCATCGGCGTACTACAAAATAATCCTATATTTACTCCTGGAGTTGCAAATATTGCATCATCTGAACTAATTGCTAAATCACAACTTGCAACTAATTGGCAACCAGCAGCAAAAGCTGCGCCATGAACTTTTGCTATCACAGGTTTTCTACCTTCCATAATTTCAAGCATTAATTTTGAACATGAGTTAAATAATTTTTTATATTTTGGTTTATTTTTTAAAGAACGAACTTCTTTTAAATCATGACCTGCAGAAAATCCTTTTCCAGATCCTTCAATAATTATAACTTTAGTTTTATTGTCATTACTTAAACTTCTAAAAATATTAATTAAAGAATTAATATTTTTTGAAGATAATGCATTATAATTACTTGGATCATTAAGTTTGATTCGAGATATACCTTCGCTTAAAAAAGTTAAAATAATATTTGAATTTTCCTTCATATATCAAACTTTGTCATTTTTTTTTAAATATGTCATCTATTTGATTATAGATAATTTAATAATAAAAACGTATAAGTAATTACGCTAATGTTTGAAAAATTTGAAATTTTAATAATCATAATCATTATTTTGCTAGCTTTTTATTTTGTAATTTCTATAGGAGCTGGAAAAAGTAAGGATTCTAATGCAGCGACAAAAATATCCAGGTATTTGTTTGGAGTAAGAATCTTAATTGGAATAATTGCCATAGTTTCGCTAATTTTATGGTTATTCTTATAAGGTATGAAATTTAGAACAGAGTTTGATTCGTTGGGAAAAATCAAAGTGCCTGCTCACAAATATTGGGGCGCGAGCACACAGAGATCAAATAAATATTTTGATATTGGAGATTTTTTAGTAAGGCCCATTGTAATTAAGTCAATTGCTATGATTAAAAAAGCCGCTGCAATAGTTAATGCAAAAAACGGTGATATTGATAAAAAAATCAGCAAGGTAATTATTAAAGTAGCAGATGAAATTATTTCAGGAAAACATAAGGATCACTTTCCTTTAAAAGTTTGGCAAACTGGCTCTGGTACTCAAACAAATATGAATGTCAACGAAGTAATTTCAAATAGAGCAATAGAACTTTTGAGAGGTAAAATTGGAAGTAAAAAACCTGTGCATCCAAATGACCATGTAAATAAATCTCAATCAACTAACGATGTATTTCCAACAGCAATGCACATATCAATAGCAATAAGGGCTACGGGAAAATTACTTCCTTCTTTAAAATTGCTTAATCATTATTTAAAAAAAAAATCTAAAGAATTTAATAAAATTATAAAAGTTGGAAGAACACATCTTCAGGATGCAACTCCAATTACTTTAGGACAAGAATTTTCAGGATATCACGCACAACTAAGCAAATGTATAAGTAGAATAGAGTACGCACTTGGTGAAATATATTTTCTTGCACAAGGAGGGACAGCTGTGGGAACAGGTTTAAATACAAAAAAAGGTTTTGATAAAAAAATAGTTAAAGAATTAAAAAAAATGACAAAATTACCATTTAAACCTTCAAAAAATAAATTTGCCTCATTAGCAGCTCATGATTCAATAGTAAATTTTTCTGGCACAATGAATACAACTGCAGTTTGCTTAATGAAAATAGCAAATGATATTAGGTTTTTAGGTTCGGGACCAAGAGCTGGTTATGGAGAACTTATTTTGCCAGAAAATGAGCCTGGATCGTCAATCATGCCTGGAAAAATAAATCCCACACAATGTGAAGCTGTGACAATGGTTTGTGTAAAAGTTATTGGAAACCATAATGGAATAACAATGGCTGGTTCCCATGGTCATTTTGAATTAAATGTATTTAAGCCTTTAATTATTCACAACATATTGCAATCTATACATATCATGGCGGACTCTTCTAAAAGTTTTGCAAATTTTTGTGTAAAGGGATTAAAAGCAGACAAAAAAAGAATTAAAAAATTTTTAGATAACTCTTTAATGTTGGTAACAGCTTTGTCGCCAAAAGTTGGATATGACAACGCTGCTATGATTGCAAAAAACGCACACAAAAATGGAACAACTTTAAAAGAAGAATCTATTAAATCTGGATTAATTAGCAGTAAAGATTATGATAAAATTGTAGATCCAAAAAAAATGATAAAGCCAAATTAAACTAACTTTTTTCATCTATTGCTGATTTTAAAAAAACCTTAAATTTTTGAAAGTTAAATAAATTTGAAAACCCATTATCTAACATTAAATCATTAAATTCGGATTCAATAAAATTAATATTCTCGTTGCTAAGTTTTTCATCATCAAATATTTCATAAAAACTTGCTCTAGCATTTTCTAAATCTATGCTACCAGATACAAATAAGTTTGGAGAGATTTTTTCAATATCATAAATACCAAACTTGCTTTTAAATTTTTTTTCATTATCAACAAATATATTGCTTTCAAACTTTAGATTAGTATATTTTTTATCTTTGCTTATTAGACCTAATATATCAGCTGCACCTAATTTGCCTAAATTTACTAAAAATTGTTCCATTTTTAAATTTCCATTATAAAATTTTAAACGTGATTCAAATGAATTTACTAAATTATGCTTGGAGTAGACTTTATCTGCTGAAAAGTTTAACTTTCCATTAATTTTCTCGCTAATCTTAAATAATTTTTTTTGCTTTTCTTCATCCAAAGACAAAAAATAATTGTATAGTTTTGTAAAATTTATACTATTTAAATTTAAATCTAAGTTAAAATCAAAATAAGGTAATAATTTAATTTGACCCTCGATCTTACCGTCGATAAAAGCATTTCTTATATTTGATTTATTGATAGTTATTTCATTATTTTTGTAATTAAAAATTCCTGTAATTTTATTTTTATCTTTTTTTACTAAAAAATTACCATTTATTTCATCCTTTTTATTTTCAGATTTATAAAAGTTAGCTTTTGTTAAAAAATTTAAATTTGACATTTTTAATATCAAATCGGTTTGAATTTTTTTCTTTATATTTTCCCTAAATAAATCGATAAAAATATCGTCGTTTAAAAATTTACCTTTTAATTCTGCATCTACAGAATTATCTTCAAAGTTAATCTCTATATTGGCTTTTGTAATCGATGCTATATATTCTTCTCCTTCAAAAAATTGAATTCTTCCATTTTTAAATCTTACTGGAATTAAATCAATTTTTTGATTTAAAATATTATTATATTTTTTAAAATTTTTTAAATCTATGTTTGATTCATATTGGTTTAATTCTATTTTTACAAAACGATGTTTTTCCTTGGCCAGCAAATTTTTAAAAGAAAGTTTTATTAAAGCATGATCAACGGTTAAAAAAATACGTTTTTTTTCTTTAGTTTCATTAATTATTAAATTTTTAATTTTTAATCTTGGAGTGGGAAAGAATCTATATTTAATATTTCCTTGTATTTTACATTGTATATTATTTTTTTTACATATTATATTTTCGATATTTGATTTTTCATATTTGTAAAATACTGGTATAGCAAGGTACAAAAAACCAAAAAATAAAATTGCAATTGGAAGATGTATAATAAAGAAATTTGAACTAAAAAAATCAATTTTTTTTAAAAAATTAATATTATAATTTTTTATTTCAAAATATTTTGTAATTTTGCTGAAATTAAGTTTTTTTATTTCTATAAGCTTATAAATTTTTTTAAAACCTGTTATTTTTAAAATTTTAGTAAAATCATATATAAATGCATTTAAAGCTTTAACTGCTGTGGAAAACTTATATCTTTTAAAATTGATGTATTTCATTTAATTTAATTTAAATTTATAAAGTACAAATTTAATGGAAATTATCAAAAAAAATTATTTAAGCAACTTAAACAATAATCAAAAAGAAGCAATAATAAATCTTGATGGTCCGTGTTTAATTGTGGCTGGCGCAGGATCTGGCAAAACTAAAGTATTGACTACAAGAGTAGTACATTTAATTAAAGAAAAAAAAGCATGGCCCAATCAGATTCTCTGCGTCACTTTTACAAATAAGGCGGCTAGAGAAATGCAAAATCGTATTACAAATCTTTTAAATGAAAAGGTAGCATCTTTACCTTGGCTTGGAACTTTCCATTCTGTTAGTGCAAAACTTTTAAGAAGACATGCAGAAGCAGTTGGATTAAATTCACAGTTTACAATTATTGATCAAGAAGACCAATTAAGATTATTAAAAAATATATGTAAGGCTGAAAATATAGACATAAAAAAAGTCGCTCCTCAATTTATTCTTAGTTTAATTAATCAGTGGAAAAATAAAGGCTTGCTGCCTAAAGATGTGGTTGCAAAAAAAGGAGTGCCACTGGAAAAAGCTATTTTAAAAATTTATAAATTTTATCAAGAAAGACTTAAAATTTTAAATTCTTGTGACTTTGGTGATCTAATTTTACATTGCGTTACCATGTTTGAAAATAATTCTGATATACTGGAACTATACTTAAACAATTTTAAATACATTTTGGTAGATGAATACCAAGATTCTAATTACATACAAAGTAAATGGCTTAATCTCCTAGCTAAAAAGAACTATAATATTTGTTGTGTAGGTGATGATGATCAATCAATTTATAGCTGGAGAGGTGCTGAAATAAGAAATTTCTTAGACTTTAGTAAAACTTACAAAAATACAAAAATCATAAAGCTTGAACAAAATTATAGATCAACGCAAAATATTCTTGGTGCTGCTTCTGGATTAATTTCAAAAAATAGCGATAGATTAGGAAAAAAACTATGGACAGATAGCAAAGATGGGGAGCGAGTAAAACTAACTTGTTATAAAAATGGAAGAGAAGAAGCTATCGGAATTAGTGATGTTATTGAAAAAAAACTAAAAAAAAAGTACTCATTAAATAATACAGCTATTTTGGTCAGAGCAATTTTTCAAACCCGGGAGTTTGAAGAAAGATTTCTTAAAATTGGAATGGGTTATAGAGTAATAGGAGGAACCAAATTCTACGAAAGAGCGGAGATTAAGGATAGTGTAGCCTTTTTAAGAATAGTTAATCAAAAAAATGATGATCTGGCCTTTGAAAGAATAATCAACGTACCAAAAAGATCAATTGGAGATACAACTTTGAAACAATTGCATAATTGGGGAAGAAAAGAAAAAAAATCTTTGGAAGATTCTGCTCTTGAACTTTTACAATTAAATAAGATTAAACCTAAAACAAAAATAGAATTAACAAAAATATTAAATCTATTTAATAAATGGAGAGGTGACTTAAAGGAAAAAAAACATTTTGAATTAATGGAAATTATATTAGATGAATCAGGTTATTCAAAAATGTTAAAGGATAAAAAAGATTTAGAAAGTGAAGGAAGGTTAGAAAATTTAAAAGAATTAATTAGAGGAATGCACGACTTTGATAATCTTCAAGGATTTTTAGAACATGTCGCTTTAGCTACCTCAATAGATCAAGATTGGGAAGGCGAGAAAGTTAATTTAATGACGATGCATGCAGCCAAAGGTTTAGAGTTCGATGCTGTTTTTTTGCCAGGATGGGAAGAAGGTTTGTTTCCTCATCAAAAATCTTTGGAGGAAAAAGGTGATTTAGCTTTAGAAGAAGAAAGACGACTCGCTTATGTTGGGTTAACTAGAGCTAAAAAAGAATCTTTTATATCTTTTGTAATTAGTAGAATGTATAGGGGAGACTGGGTTGAATCCTTAGCTTCTAGATTTATAGATGAGCTACCAGAAGAAAATATAAAAAAAGAAGATATAAAAGAACAAAATAGTGATGATTTCTTTTTTAACCAAGATATAGATTATAATGAAGGTATAAGAAGTCCTGGTTGGGCCAGATTACAGAAAAAAAAATTAAAAAAAATTAAATGAAAATATTAAAAAAATTAAGAAAATCTTTTGAAATTTATACGTTAGATGGTTATCTAGTACCTAAAAATGATGAGTATTTTAATGAATACGTTAGTGATTCTAATGATAGATTAAAATTTATTTCAAATTTTACGGGTTCAGCTGGGTTTGCGATAATTTTAAAAAAAAAAAGTTACTTGTTTGTTGATGGAAGATATTCAATACAAGCTAAAATTCAGTCTGGTAAAAATTTTAAAATAATTACAATACCACAAAATTTTCCTAAAGATATTTTAAAAACTAGAAAAAAAATTATAATTGGTTTTGATCCAAAATTGCACAACAAAAAACAATTAGATTTTCTTTTCAATATAAAAAATGTTTTTCTTAAGCCAGTGAATAAAAATTTAATAGATATTATCTGGTCAAAAAGGCCAAAAGATCATTTTAGACCGTTTTTTAGTTTATCTGAAAAGGATGCTGGTCAAAGCTCACAAAAAAAAATTAAAAAAGTTAAAAAAATTCTCACAAAAAATAAAACAGATTATTTATTAGTCACTGCGCCTGAAAATGTTGCGTGGCTTTTAAATATTAGGGGATATGACTCTGAATTCTCTCCAATACCAAATGCTAGATTATTAATAAATAACAAGGGAAATATAGATCTATTTTCGAAGTTAGAAAAAGTAAGAAAAATAAAAAAAATTACTCATAAAAATATAAATTTCCACGATGAAAATAAAATTGAAAAAAATTTAATGAACTTGAGAAAAAATAATATTTGGCTAGATAGTTTATCTTGTTCAGTTTTCCATAGAAATTTGCTTAAAAAAAATAACGAAGTAGTAGAAAAAATTGATCCAATTTACTTTTTAAAATCAATAAAAAATTCAATTGAAATTAAAAATATGAAAAAAAGTCATATGCTAGATGGCATTGCTTTGACAAAGTTTTTATTTTGGTTAAAGAAAAATTTTAAAAAGAATAAAATTACAGAAATATCTGCGCAGAAAAAACTAGAAAATTTTAGAAAAATGAATAAGGACTATAAATTTCCTAGTTTTAGTACTATCTCGGGCGCAGGTCCAAACAGTGCTATAATTCATTACAAAGCAACAATTAAGTCAAATAGAATTCTAAAAAAAGGTGACCTTTACTTAGTAGACTCAGGGGGGCAATATTCTTTTGGAACTACCGATGTTACTCGAACTATTTCTCTTGATAATAAATCTAACTTTATTAAAGATGTATTTACTCGCGTTTTAAAAGGTCATATTGCAGTTTCAGACTATAAAATTAAAAAAAATTCTAGAGGATCAGATGTTGATCGAAATGCGAGAAAATCTTTAAAAAAAGCAAAACTAGATTATCCTCATGGAACTGGTCATGGAGTTGGATATTTTCTAAATGTACATGAGGGTCCACAGTCTTTTTCTAAAAATAGTAATATAAATTTAAAACCAGGAATGATTATTTCTAATGAACCTGGATTTTACAAAGAAGGGTATTTTGGTATTAGAATTGAAAATTTAATTTATATTAAGAAAAATAAATTTGAAGAATTGACTTTAGTACCAATAGAAAAAGACTTAATAAAAAAAGAAATGCTTAATAAACAAGAAATAGTATGGCTCAATAAATATCACAATAAAGTGAAAAAAAAATTATTTAGGTATATGAATTTTAAAGAAAAATCTAATTTAATCGATTCCTGTTCACCTATTTAATAAACCATACCAGCTGTTTTCATCAAGAATCTTAATTTTCAGCTGCTTTGCTTTATCAACTTTTTTTATAGTAGGTTTAGAGTCCCCAACAACTAAGTAGTCTAATTTTTTACTAGTTGTTCCTAAAATTTTTCCTCCCTCTTTTTCCACTAATGCTTTTGCCTCGGCTCTACTCATTTTACTTAAACCGCCTGTAAACATGATTGTCTTCCCATAAAAAATTCCAGATTTGATTGTTTTGAAATCATCTATATTTAATTTTTTTATTAAATTGGAAACGTTCTTTAAATTACTTGTATTAGAAAAGAATATTTCTAGTGAATTTACTTGAGTTTCTCCAATACCATCTAATTCTAAAAGATAATTTAAGATCTTTTTCCTTTTTTCTTTGTCAAATATTTCTTCAAATTTATTTATATTTAAGAAATATCTTGCTAAAGTTTTTGCATTTTCTTGGCCAATATGTCTTATGCCTATTGAAAATATAAATTTATCTAAAGTTATTTCTTTTGATTTTTTAATTGCTTTTTCTAGATTTGAAGCAGATAAAGACCCCCATCCATCAAGATTTGAAATTTTTTTAAAATCTAATTTAAATATATCAGCTGGGTATTTTATCATGTTTAAATCCCAAAAATTTTGAATTATCTTTTTTCCAAAACCATCAATATTTAAAGCATCTTTTGATACAAAATGTTTTAATTTTTCTCGTAAAATCTGTTTGCAATCAAATTTAGGATCTGGACATCTTGTTACCGCATCCTTTTTTTTTGTACTGTAATTAAACTCTTTCACAGTTTTTGATCCACATGAAGGACAGTAATCTGGAAAATTAAATTTTTTTGAATTTTTATTTCTTTTTTTTTTGTCTACATATAAAACTTGTGGAATAACATCGCCTGCTCTCTGTATGCACACGGTATCACTAATACGAATATCTTTTCTGATTATTTCATCTTCATTGTGAAGTGTTGCATTTGAAACCACTACTCCTCCAATGTTAATTGGCTCTATTTTTGCAACTGGAGTTAAAGCTCCTGTTCTTCCTACTTGAATTTCAATATTTTTAATTATTGAAAAACCTTTTTCAGCAGAAAATTTGTGAGCTATTGCCCATCTTGGAGAATTAGAAACAAAACCTAGTCTATTTTGTAATTTTATACTATCTACTTTGTAAACTAAGCCATCTAAGTCATAATCAATGGTTGATCTTTGTGTTTCAATCTCTTTGTGATTTTTTTCTATATCATTAATTGTGCTCACAACCTTATTAAGAGAATTTGTGTTAAAGCCCCATGTTTTTAGTAATTTTAGGTATTCAGATTGCTTTTCAAAATTTCTTTTTTCAACATCTCCAAAGCCATATGCAACAAATTTTAACGGTATTTTTTTTGTTTCATTGGGATCTTTCTGTCTCAAGGAGCCACCAGCAGCATTTCTTGGATTTGCAAATTTTTTAGAAATTTTTTTAAAGTCAGACTTTGAAATATAAACTTCTCCCCTAATATCTAAAATTTTTGGAAAATCAGCCTTATTAATTTTTTGAGGAATATCTTTAATTGTTTTAAGGTTATTAGTTATATCCTCACCTACTTTTCCATCGCCTCTTGATAAGCCTAATGAAAAATTGCCATTGATATATTTTAAAGAAGCTGAAATTCCATCTATTTTTGGCTCAGCAGATAAAGTAATTGTATCGGGATTTTTTAAATTTAAGAAATTTTTTATTTTTTTTAAAAAATCTTCAATGTTTTCTATAGAAAAAGCGTTTGCAAGAGATAACATTGGAACAGAATGATTAATTTTTGCAAATTTACTCGAAGGTTTATAACCAACTTTTTCACTAGGTGAATTTTTATTTTTTAAATACTTATATTTTTTTTCAAGATTTAAAATTTCTTGCTTAATTTCATCATAAACTTTATCGGAAATAATTGGATTATCATGCTCAAAATACGCTCTGTCATGTTTTTTTAATTCATTAATTTTTTTTATGTAAATTATCTCAATTTCTTTTTTTTCCATGAATTTTTACTCGAAAAGGCTCTTTATTTTTTTTCTTATTATTCCCATTTCTTTTTGTTTTTTTAGTTTTTTAGTTTTATATTTTTTGTTAAATACTTTGTAACTTCTTTCATACCATTCCCCAGATTGATAGTTATATCCTAAAATTGATGCTGCTTGCTTAGCTTCTTCTTCAAGTCCAAGCCTGTAATAAACTTCCACTAGTCTATGTAAAGCTTCTTCAACAAATATCGTTGTATCATACTCGTCTACCACAGTTTTAAGCCTATTAAGTGCTGGTATCCATTTTTCAGTTTTCATATAAAATCTAGCTACTGACATTTCTTTAGCTGCTAGCTGGTCTATAATTAAATCAATTTTAAATCTTGCATCTGTTCCATAATCTGTATCTGGATAATTTTCCATCACAAATTCAAATTTTTCTTTGGCTTTCAATAATGGAGCTAAATCTTTTTTTTCATCTAATATTTGTTCGTAGTAACAAATAGCAATTAAGTAATGTACATAAGGTAAATTTTCGTCAGCTGGATAATTATTTAAATGTCTTTCTAATCCAAATATTGCGTTTGAATAAGCACTTCTACTATACTCTGCGTAATTAGCCATTAAGCTAGCTTTACTTGCCCATGTATATTTTGTCATTAAACTTTCAGCTTCTTTAAATTTTTTTCCTGCGTAGAATGCATCCCCTTCTTTAAGAGCTTGGACAGCCTCTTCGTAAAGAGCCATTCCAATTTCTGTATCGGTTGGTTCATCAACTTCTTGAACTTCCTTTTTTGAACAGGAAAATAATAAAGAAATTGACAAAAACAAAATTAATAAATTTTTTAACATTTTAGATAAATTGAGATTTTATCAAAATATTTGACTATTACAATTTTCTTTGTGAGTGTTTATTTATGCATTAACAGCTGCTGGACTTGAGTATGTATTGTTTTTATTATCTTTTTGTTTTGCTCCAAACGTATCAAATTCCCAATTTGATTTGTTGGACAAAAAATCCCTTAACAAAACATTGGTTAACTGATGTCCTCCCTGCGAAGTTTTAACGTGACCAAAAATTCTATATCCTGAAAGCATTAAATCGCCTAAACAATCTAATATTTTATGATTTACAAACTCATCTCTATATCGTAGCCCATCTTCATTTAATATTTTGTTTTCTTTAACTACTATAGCGTTTTCCAAGGAGCCGCCTTTGGCCAATCCCTGGCTTTTTATTTGATCTATATCCTCATATAAACAAAATGTTTTAGAATTATAAATAGCAGTCAAGTCTCCATTGCTTAATTTAAATGCTTTTCTTCGAGTCCTAATTAAAGGATTTTTATATACTATTTCAAAATCAATTATTAAATCTTTATCAAGAGGTTCAATTGAAATTTGTTTTGATCCATTTTTTATTTCAACCTTTTTAAGAACTTTAATAAATTTTTTATTTTCATTTTGATCTAAAGTCCCTACTGATCTGATTGCTTCAACAAAATCAAAAGAAGATCCATCCATTATTGGAACTTCTGGAGCATCAATTTCTACAAGCACATTATCTATGCCCTCTCCATAAAAAACTGCCATTAAATGTTCTATTGTTGAAACCGAAATTCCGTAAGAATTTTTTATTTTGGTGCAAAGTACTGGTGAATTTACATTTTTATAATTTGCTTCTATTATGCTTTTATGAAAATCAACATCTGTTCTTTTAAATACGATTCCTGAATTTACTTGAGCTGGTTTTAATGAAAGATTTACTTTTATACCATTGTGTAGACCTACGCCTTCAAGTTCTACTGTTTCTTTAATTGTTTTTTGTAAATTCATCTCGATAGAAATTATATACAAAAGGTTAAATATTCTTGGAAGACAACTTATGTTACTAAAGAATACAGGGCTTTTTTTTATTTAAGCTTACCAAAAAATTTGCCAAAAAAGCCTATTTTATCAATATTTTTTTCCCTAAACTCAGGTATAGCTTCTGTCTCCCATCCATCTCTAATAATTTTAATAGCTCCCAATAATGAAGCAAAATTATTCTCCAAATAATTGTCATTCTCATTTTCATTTTTTTTAAATTTTTTAATATTAGTTTTAAAAATATTTTCACAATATTTTTCTAAATTAATTAAATTAGTTCCATCAATTGATAATAAAATATTTAATCCTGAATTTAACTTTAAGTCAGGAACAATTAATTGTTTTTTTAACATTTCAAAAATTTCATCTAATCTTGCCTTAATCACATTTATAATTAAATTTTTACTAATTTTTCTATAGTTAGAATCTAAAAAATATGATTCATTGAGATAATTATTTTTATCAAAGAGCTTTTCATTATTTTGAAATGAAAAATCAATATTTTCTTTTATAATTTCCGCCTCATTAAAATTTAATGAACATACTTTTGAAATATCATTTGAAATATAATCAGTACCGACAGGTATAGTTGCTGAATGTACCAGTGCTAAATTTTTGAATAAACCTAAACTAATTTTTTTATTTCCCAAACTAATTAATGCAGAACCTGTTTGCAATTCTCCTATGCTTAATAATTTTACTCCTAACGTAAAAGTGCGCGAAATTAATCTTTCAACTTCTATGTCGCAATCATCAAAAACTTGATTTATATTTTTTAAATTATTTTTTGGAGCTGTAATAAAAGTCATCTCATGGCTTAATGTATCTGCAAAAACATCTATGGGCTCTTCAACAAAAATTTTTCCGTCTACAATATAGTTATGATTAAATATATGAATTATTGATTGATTCTTATCATTCAGAATTAATTGTTTTTTTGCCTCATTTAATAAAAATTCAATATCGTGTCTGTGTATTTTAGACTTATCAATTTTTTTATGTTTTGAAAATTTAGTACATAAAAAATCTGGTTGTTCCAAGATCACATTAATTTTTTTAAGAGAAGTTTTTGCTTTTTTTTCAGCTGTACTTATTGACAATCTAATTGCATTGGAAGCTTTGGCTAAATTAGTTATCACATCATTATTTATTCCTTCTGAAGGAGTTGTAGATGTTGATAGTATTTCTGTATTATTATTTTTGTCGACTTTAAAAATAAGGCATTGCAAATTTGTATTGCCTAATTCTATTATTCCTATTGGATCTTCAAGATTCATTACTCAACTATTATCTTACCATCTATCCGTAAATCAATAATATTATAGTTTTGAAAATCTTTACGTTGTAGCAATTCTATAGATTTTTTTATAACATCATTTTTTACATTATGCGGAAATTTAATCGTTTTGTTATTTACCAATTCTAAGTCCCATCTACCTATTCTAAAGTAAAAAAAATTTTTAATTTCTTCCTTTGGAAACTTATTAACATTAAGCTTATCAAAAAAATTTAGAAAGTCTTTTTCTGCCCCATCACCAAAAATATTTGGAAGTTTTATAAATTTTGAATTCTCATAAAAAAGAATTAAATTAGCTAAATTATCCATTATATATTTATCTTTATTTTTGAACAAAATTCCAACTGGTTTTGTCTCAAAAATTTTAATTATTACTGTATTTGGATACTTTTTTTTAACTTCAATTTTTTCTAAAAAATCCACTTCTTTTAGAGATTCTTCAACATCTTGTCTTTTTATTAAAAAAATATTTTTTTTATATATATGGTCTAATTTATTTTTAATTATATTTTTTTTTACTAAAGTATTATTTAAAACCAGGATTTTTTGTACTTTAAAAAAATCATAATTATTTTTAAAATTTGATCCAAGTTCATTTGGGTTATACGTAGATATAAAAATTAAAACTGCTAATAATAAAATTATTTTATATAATTTTTTCATCTATTGCAGCTTGCATCTTTAATCATCCAAAGTACTAAATTTTCAAAACTGATTCCATTATACCTTGCAATTTCAGGAACTAATGACAGTCTAGTCATGCCAGGTTGAGTATTAGTTTCTAGTAGAAAAAATTTATTTTTATAATATCTAAAATCTGATCTTGTTATTCCCCTGCATCCTAAGGCCTTATGGGCTTTCTTTGCTAAAAAAAGCACCTCTTTATATTTCTTTTTATTTAAAGGTGCTGGCATTATATGTTTTGTTTTTGCTTTTGAGGAATATTTGGCAGTGTAATCATAAAATTCTCTTTTTGGAACTAACTCAATGGCTCCAAGTACTTTTTCTCCCATAACTGCAGCTTGTATTTCTTTTCCAGGTATATATTCTTCAACAAGTATTTTTTCATATTTACTAATAAGTTTATTGAATTTATTTTTAAGTTGATAAATATTTTTACAAATATGGACACCTAAGCTTGATCCTTCATTAACAGGTTTTACGACTATAGGAAATTTAATTTTTTTATCTTTTATTTTTTTTATTAAGTATTTTTCATCCATATTTTTTAACAAAAAATACTTTGGTACCTTTATTTTTTTTTTTTTAAAAATTATTCTGGATAATTGCTTATCCATTGCTAGACTTGAAGATAAAACTCCGGAATGTGTGTAAGGAATTTTCAATGATTCAAGTATACTTTGAACAAAACCATCCTCTCCATATTTTCCATGAAGGGCGTTGAGTACTAAATTTGGTCGTAATTTTTTTAATTTTTCAATAAAATTTCCTTTTGCGTCTAAAGCTTTCACTTTAAATCCCTTATTCTTTAATGCTTTAAAACAAGCTTTTCCTGTCAAAAAACTTATTTCTCTTTCGCCTGATACTCCTCCCATAAGAATGACGACTGACTTTTTCACTATTTTTCTCCAACAATTTTAAGTTCTAATTCAAGATTTATTCCAGTTTTATCAAGCACTTTATCTTTAACTTGATTTATTAAATTTTCTAGATCAGAAGATTTGGCTTTGCCTCCATTAACAAAAAAATTGCAGTGTTTTTCAGAAATATATGCATCTCCAAATTTCATTCCCGCGCATCCTGATTCTTTAATTAGTTTCCAAGCTTTTTCGTTTTTAGGATTTTTAAATGTACTACCACAAGTTTTAATTTTAGATGGTTGATCTTTCTTTTTTTTTTCAACAAAATAATTTATTTTTTTTTGAATATCTTTCTTATTATTTTTTTTACCTTTAAATGTAGCGCTTATAAAAAGCAGATCATTATCTAAACTACATCCTCTGTAAGAAAATTTTATATCTGATGAATAAATTATCCTTATTTTCCCATTTAAATCCATTGCCTGAACAGAAACTAGAATTTTAGATATATCATTCTCATAACAGCCAGAATTCATTCTAATACCACCTCCAATAGTTCCGGGAATACAAGATAAAAATTCAAAACCTGAAACAGAATTTTTAAAGGCAAAATTTGAAAGATCTTTATCGAAAGCAGACGCGCCGGCTATTATAGTGTTTTCATCAAATAATGAAATGCGAGAGAAGGCCGAACCAAGTTTAATAACTATTCCACTAAAACCATTATCTCTTATTAAAGTATTTGAGCCCGCTCCTAAAACTAAAATTTTTTTAAAACCATTTATATTTTTTAAAAAAAACGAAAGTTCATTTAAATTTTTTGGCTTAAATATAACTTTTGCTGGCCCCCCTAAATTAAACCATGAATATCTTGAAAGACTTTCATCAAATAGAATTTTTCCTGAGACCTTATTTTTTATACTCATTGCTTTTGAAACCAAATTCATTTTAATTCTTGTCCTATTTCTCTTATCCAATTTGAAATACTTCCAGCCCCCATGCAAATTACTAGTTCATTATCTAATAAGTTTTTCTTAAAATAATTTTTTAAATCTTTTTGATCTTTTATATTAATAACTTGAACATTGGATTTTTTTGAAATTAAATTTGAAAAATTTATTTGATTAAAATTATATTTTAATTTTTCCCCCGCCGAATAAACCGGACAAAGAACTACTGCATCAGTAAATTTGAAAGATGATGCAAATTCATACTTTAAATCATTAACCCTTGAATATCTGTGAGGCTGAAAAATACAAATTATTTTCCTTTTTTTATATACTTCCCTTGCTCCATTTATAACAGCTTTTATTTCTGTTGGATGATGCGCATAATCATCAAAAAATTCTATATTTCCGATAGAAAAAATTTTAGTAAATCTTCTTTGTATTCCCATAAATTTTTCTAGCGCACTTTTAATTTTTCTTATTTTTATCCCTAAATTTAAGGCCACAGCTATAGATGCAGCTGTATTGCTTATATTATGATCTCCAAGTAAATTTATTTTTATATTTTTTATCGTGTTAATTTTTCCGCCCAAAAAATTTATTTTTAAATCAAAAATTGAAAAATCTATATTTTTTTTTACATTAGTTATTTGGTAGTTTGCTTTTTTACTAAATCCGTAAGTTAAAAAATTTCTATTTTTACACTTTTGCACTAAAGATTTTAAATATTTATTATCAACACATATGAGTGATTTGCCAAATGAAGGTGTTTTCTCAATAAACTTTAAAAAACTTTTTTTTAGTATTTCAAAATTTCCGTAATAATCTAGATGTTCTCTATCAATATTAGTTACAATTGAATATGTGACTGGTAGTTTTAAAAAACTCCCATCTGACTCGTCAGATTCTATTACGGCCCAATCTCCTTTACCAAGTTGTGCTGTATTCTTAAATGAATTTATTACACCTCCATTAATTACAGTGGGGTCTAAGCCTGCTTCTAATAAAATATTTGCAACTAATGATGTTGTTGTTGTTTTTCCATGTGCTCCGGTAATAACAATATTTTTTTTTAGAGCTACAATGTTTGCTAACATGTCGCCTCTTTTAAATATTGGGAGTTTTTTATATCTTGCAGCTTTTAATTCTTTGTTATTATTTTTAATAGCTGAGGAAATTACAACCATCGTTGCTTTTTTTAAATTATTTTTGTTATGTCCAAAAAAAACTTTAATGCCTGATTTAATTAGTCTATCTGTATTTTTGTTTTTATTTAAATCGCTTCCTTGAGTCTTGAATCCCATATTTTTCATAATTTGAACTAGACCACTCATTCCAATTCCACCAATTCCAATAAAATGAACTATCTCTTTGCTTGCTATATTAATTTTCATAAAAGCTCTTTAATTTCATTTTCTATAATGCTGTACACTTCTTTGCTATGATTTTTTTTCATATTGTTGTGAATTGCTTCTAATTTATTTTTATTATTTAAAATTTCTATAATTAAATTTGATAAATTTTCACTATTAAAATTTTTTTGTTCTATTATCCAACAACATCCTTTTTCTTCATAAAACTTGGCATTTAAATATTGGTGGTTATCTATAGAATTGGGCAAAGGAACAGCTATAAATGGCGTAAGCATATGAACTAGCTCTGCCGTTGAAGAGGCTCCACATCTGGTTATGGCCAAGTCCGAAGTAAGTATTAATTCTATGATGTTATTATCAAATTCAAAAATATTATTTTTAATTTTGTTTTTATCATAATAGTTAATTAGTTCATTTTTTTGATTTTTTATACATTGTTGATTAATTTTTATCTCATATCCTTTGTCCCTTATCATTTTAACAACTGGTGGAACAATCTTTCCAAAAATTTCTGCTCCTTGGCTGCCACCTAAAACCAGTATAGAAAAAATTTTATTATTATTATATTTTTTATTAGAAAAGTTAATAATATTTTTGTTTAAAATTGCACCTACGCGACAGATTTTATGTTCATATTTTTTAGGGAAATTTTTTATATTTTTTGACAGAAAAATTTTTTTTGCTGATGGTAATAAATATTTATTTGTTCTTCCCAAAATCGAATTATTTTCATATATAATTAGAGGCAAATTAAAAAATTTGGATGTGTAAGAAATTGGAAAAGAAACGTAGCCTCCAAACCCAACGACTAAATCGACTTTCTCTTTCTTTAGTATTATTGCTGATTTTATTAATGAATAAAAAATAATAAATAAAGATAAAATTTTCTTTAAAAAATTTTTATTAGTTGGTGTACCCGCTGATAAAACATATGATTTAAATTGTGAATAGTTATCTATAAAATTAATTCCTCTTTTATCAGTTACTAATAATACTTTATGTCCCAAATCATTAAAATGTTTCATTAAATTTATTGCAGGAAATATATGGCCGCCAGTCCCTCCGGCTGAAAATATTATTTTTTTAGTCATTTTTAAAATACCTCGTTGAATCTTTTCTGGTAAAATTCAAAATAACCCCTGCTATAAATGCACTTCCTATTAAAGATGACCCTCCATAACTTAAAAATGGAAGAGTCATTCCTGTTGTTGGTAACAGCCTAATATTAACACCTACATGAATAAATGTTTGTATGATTAAAAGTGAAACTAAACCTGATAAAGCTAATTTTAAAAATTCATCTTTTTCAAAAAAAATTTTACTTAAAGCTCTATATCCAATAAATAAAAATAATATAAGTATAAATAAAACTGATATCGCACCAAACTCTTCTGAAATTACTGCAATAATATAGTCCGTGTGGGCTTCTGGAACTTTGTCTTTTAATATACCTTCGCCCATGCCTTGCCCGGTAAGCCCTCCTTGTTTAATGGCATCTAAAGCTTTTTGCGATTGAAAATTATCCCCTGATTCTGGATCAAAAAAAGTTTTGATTCTTAAAAAAACATAGCCAAATTTCTCTGGAAGAAAAATAATTAAAAGTGCAATGACGCTTATAAATACTAAGCCCAATATAGTTAAAACTACCATATTAAATCCTGAAACAAAAATCATAGTAATCCAAGTAATTATTAACAACAAACTTTGTCCAAGATCGGGCTGATTAATTAATAATACAATAACAAATAGCAGAATTAAAAAAGTATAAAAATATCTCCTGTAAATGTTAATTTTATTTTCTAAAACAATAATTTTGGCTGCAAAAATTATAAATAATGGTTTTAAAAGTTCTACTGGTTGAAATCTTGGAAGAAATGGAAAATCCATCCATCTTTTTGAACCTTTAACTTCGACTCCAAACAAAGGAACTAACGAAAGTAATAAAAGTGATACAAAAAATAAGTATGGCAAAAGTTTTATCAATCTATCTTTATCTTGAATGGAAATTATTAGAACTAATAAAAGTGAGATTAGAACAAAAATTAAATGTTTAATGAAAAAAAAATATGTTTGTTTATTCATTTTCTCTGCTACAACAGATGAGGTTGATGAAAATGAAAAGAATAATCCTAATAAAAAAAGAAATATAAATAAAAATAAAATTTGTTTATCCACATTTCTCCACATTTTGGCTATTAAGCTGGTATTTTCTCTATTAAAACTAAACATTATATCCTCTGTTAAATTTTTTAATCGCCAAGTTTTTAAAGTAATTACCTCTACTTTCAAAATTTTTGAATTGGTCAAAAGAGGCAGCAGAAGGGCTAAGAAGAATAGTTTTTTTTTTATTTTTATCTAATCTGAAATCTTGGTAAATATGGGCTAAGGCACTTTTGATATTTTTTGAAATTTGGTACTTAATATTTCTATTAATTTGTTTTTTAAAAAAAGAAATATTGTTACCAATTATATATGCTTTAACTATATTTTTTTTTACTTTTTTTAAATTGAAGCGGTCGTGACGTTTTGGAAGCCCACCTACAATCCAATAAATATTATCATAATTTGACAAAGATTGTAGACTTGCATCAAAACTTGTTGCTTTAGAATCGTTAATACATACAAATTTTTTATTTGATAATACTTTTTCTTGACGGTGAGCAAGCCCTTTAAAATTGTTTACAGCTTTTATTATAATTTCATCCTTAATTTTTAATTTCTTAACTATTTTATAAGCAAAAAGCAGGTTTTCAATATTTCCATCACTTTTAAAATATTTATTTTTTATTTTATTTAAAAATAATACTTTTTTTGATTTTTTAATTTGAATTAGATTTGATTTTAATTTTTTATTCTTAAATATTTTTTTTAGTACTTTTGAATACTTATTTATTCCATTTATATAGGAAAAATCTGATTTTTTTTGGGCTAAAAATATCTTTGACTTAATCTTTATATAATTTTTTAAATTTTTATGCCTCTCTAAATGATCTGGAGAGATATTTAAAATAGCTGCATGTCTTGATCGAAAAGGTTTGGAATACTCAAGCTGATATGAAGATACTTCTAAAATATAAATATCTTTTTTTTTTAATTTACTGTTAAATAAAATAGGATATCCTATATTACCTACAGTTTTCACACTTCGTTTTGCTGTTTTAAGAATTTTTTCAATTAATTTACATGTTGTAGATTTTCCGTTTGTTCCAGTCACTGATATAATTAATGAATTTTTGTTTATTTCAAAAAATAAATCCAGGTCTGTAATTATTTTACTTTTATTTTTTATTAAATAATTTTTTAATCTACATTTGTTAATGTCTATACCAGGACTAATTACAATTTTATCTATTGGTTCTTTATTGATCCAAAATTTTTCAATATTAAAGTTTAAATTTTTTGCTTTTTTTCTTTTTTTTTTGTCATCATCCCAACAATAAACCTTGGCTTTTATTCTTTTAAAAACTTTTGCTGTTGAAAAGCCTGTTATTCCCATGCCATAAATCGCAATTTTTTTATTTTGATATTTTTGTAAAGTAAACATTAACTATCTTAATTTTAGCGTTGCCAAACCTATTAATGCTAGAATTATAGATATTATCCAGAATCGTATTACAACAGTTGACTCTGCCCATCCCTTTTTTTTCAAAATGATGATGAAGCGGTGCCATCATAAAAACTCTCTTTCCAAAAAATTTAAAAGATATTACTTGAATAATGACTGAAACGGTTTCAAGAACAAAAAGCCCCCCTATTATTGCAAGAACTATTTCGTGTTTTGAAATTATACTAACAGCTCCTAGAGATCCTCCCAAAGATAGCGATCCAGTATCTCCCATAAAAATTTTTGCTGGCGGAGCGTTATACCATAAAAAACCTAAACATGAACCGACAATAGAACCACAAAAGATTGAAGCCTCTCCAACGTTAGCAATGTAAGGTATTTGTAAATATTCAGAAAAAACTGTATTTCCTACTACATAACAAATTAAAGTAAACGATAATGCAACAAGCATTACTGGTACAGTTGCTAAGCCGTCTAAACCATCTGTTAAATTAACTGCATTTGAAGATCCCACAATTACAAATATAAAAAAGGGAATAAAAAATAAACCCAAGTGAATAACTAGATTTTTAAAAAAGGGAAAATAAAGATTTTTAAGATGCTCGTTGTAACCAAATTCTAATAGTAAAAATACTGCAATTAAAGAAAGAATAATTTGCCAAAGGATTTTCATTCCTGAGGATATCCCTACTGAATTTTTTCTTTTTATTTTTAGGTAATCATCGGCAGCACCTAGTAATCCAAAACTTGTTGCAACCATTAATAAAACCCAAATATAAGAATTTTTTAAATCTGCCCAAAGTAAAGTGCCAAAAAGTATTCCAATTAAAATTAGAACCCCTCCCATTGTCGGTGTTCCAACTTTTTTTACTATATGATCCAATGGTCCATCATCTCTTATGGGTCCTGTTATTTTGCGAGATTCAATAAATCTTATAAAAGGTCCTCCAATTATAAATACAATGATCATTGAAGACATTACTGAAAGTCCTGTTCTGAAAGTAAGATAACGAAATACATTTAAAGCAGAAAATTGATCTACTAAGGAAATTAAAAAATTATATAGCACTTATGTATCCTCTTTTAATATTTTTTGAAAATCGATTCAGTCCTGTTGCATTCGATCCTTTTACCATAAGTAAATCATTATTGTTAATTATCTTGCTAAAGTGTTCATTAGCCTCTTTAAAATTGTTAAATACTTTGCCTTTTTTATTTTTTGATAAAGAATTAAATGTCTCTTTTATATATTTTCCGTAAATATAAACTTTGTCTATATCACTTTTATTTATTACTTTTGATAATTCTTTATGAAATTTTTTTGATTTTTTACCTAGTTCAAGCATATCACCTAAAAAAACTAGTTTTTGAGCATTAGTTTTCATTTTTTGATTTTTAATATTTTTAATAGCTGTCTCCATAGATAAAGGGTTGGCATTATAACTTTCGTCAATAAATATAAATTTCTTTTTGAATTTTTTTACAATTTTAATATCGCCTCTTCCACTAGGTATAGAAAAATTTTTTAATTTTTTACTAACTTTCTTTAAACTTAAATTTAATGAATATAAGACAGAAATACATGCTAAAATATTATTTATAAAGCTATCATTTGAATATGAAACATCAAAATAAAATATTTTCTTTTTGATGCTTATTTTTAATCTAAAATAATCTCTAATTTTTATAATTTTTAAAAGAAAAATATCAGCAATCTTTTTGGAACTGAAAGAGATGGTATTTATGTTTCTTTTTTTTGCTTTGTTTAAAAAAAATTCGAAAAATCTATCATCTCTATTTAATACAATACTTCCCTTAGGTGAAATGTTATTAATTATTTCTCCTTTTGCTCTTGCTATATCTTTTATGGTGTTAAAATTTTTAAAATGAGCTCCTGCAACATTAGTAATTACGGCTACTTCGGGTTTTACAATTTTTGATAATTTATCAATCTCACCTTTTTTATCCATTCCAATTTCAAATACTCCATATTCTGTATTTTTCTTTAAATTACATAGGCTTAAAGGTACACCATATTTATTATTGTATGAGTGAGGTGAATAAAAAACTTTTCCGTAATTATTGATAGCAAAGCTAGTAAGATTTTTTAAAGTAGTTTTTCCTACGCTGCCAGTTATACCAATAATTTTTGCTGAAGTATTTTCTCTTGTAATTTTTGCTAAGTCGTTCAATGAATTAAAAGTATTTTTTACCTTTATAATTTTATTAAGAGGGATTTGTTTTACTTTTTTGCTAATTACTGTTTTTATTGCCCCTTTTTTAATAGCGTGTTTTGCATATTTGTGTCCATCAGTATTTTTTCCTCGGATACAAAAAAATAAATCATTTTTTTTTATTGTTTTTGTATTTATAGAAACTCCACTATATTTGGTATTTTTAATATACTTTTTATTAAAAATTTTACCTAATAAAAAATCTTGATAAATATTTTTTCTAAAAAGAAATTTTTTTTTCTTAACAATATTTTTTATTACATTTTTATCTGAAAAGCTTATAATTTTATTTCCATAATCTTGATTTTTTTCATGTCCCTTTCCTGCGACTAAAAGTATTTCGTTTGATTTTAATTCTTTTATAGCAACATCTATGGCTCGTTTTCTGTTTCCAATATCTATAGCTGTTTTTTTGCAACCTCTAATTATCTCTTCTCTAATTTTTTTAGGATTTTCATTCCTTGGATTATCGTCTGTTATAAAAATTTTTCTACAGTATTTGCTTGCGATTTTTCCCATTTTAAATCTTTTTTTTAAATCCCTTTCGCCGCCACATCCAAAAACTATTATGATTTCTTTTTTAAATTGTTTTTTTAGTGCTAATAAAGCTTGTTCGAGTGCATCAGGCGTATGTGCAAAATCAACAATAATACTAGAATTATTAGGTAGGTAACTAACACATTCAAGTCTACCAGGTGTAGGTCGTATTTTGTGAACCTGCTGAAAAATATTTTTACAATTTAATCCCGAAGCAGATGCTGCTAATATTGCCATAAGTAAATTTTTTATCTGAAAAAAACCTATAAGTGGTACTTGCAATGTAAAAATTTCTGAATTAAATAAAATTTTAATAATTTGTTTATTATTTTTATATTGATTATTTAAAATTTTTATATTTCCAAAATTTTTACCAATTGTAATTATTTTTAATTTTTTTCTTTTAGCTATATTTTTAATAATTTTGAATTCTTTATTTTCTTCATCAGTAATTATTTTTGAATTTTTTATAAGTAATTTTTTAAAAAGGTACATTTTTGAATTTAAATAAGATCTCATATTTTTATGATAATCGAGATGATCATGGCTAAGATTAGTAAATATGCCTGTTTTTATATCTAAACAATCTAATCTTCCTTGATCTAAACCATGGCTAGAAGCCTCCAAAATTACATTATTTATTTTTTTTTTTGATAAAATTTTAAGATATTTATGTAACGATAAAGGATCTATCGAAGTAAGATTAATTTTTTTATTAAAATTTTTTGAAAAAATTCCTAAAGTTCCAATAGATGCTACTGGAATTTTATTAAATGTTAATATTTGATGAAAAAAAATTAGCAACAGAAGATTTTCCATTTGTTCCTGTGATTGCGGTTATATTTGACGGTTTTTCTTTATAAAATTTTGAGCAAGCTTCAGCAAGACTTTTTCTAGCATCTTTTACCAAAAGAAAAGGAATTTTATTGTTTTTAAATTTTAATTTTTTATCACTAACAATTGCTGCCGCTCCTTTAGCAATGGCCTCATCTACAAATTTAAGTCCTGAAGTATGATTTCCTCTAATTGCAAAAAAAATATCTTTTTTTTTTAATTTTCTACTGTCAAAGGAAATGTCTTTGATATGTATTTTTTTATCTTTTTTTTTTATAGATGTAAGCAAATTTCCTAGAAGCATTTAATAATTTATAGAAGCTTGTAGGTTATTTATGGCTAAAATTGGACCAATTTTTTCTATAATTTTGCCAGCAACAACAACTGTATTCCACCCTGAGGTATTTCTTTTTTCACCTTTATATTTGTATCCATTAGGGTGTTTTTCTGAGGGAGGCATTTCGTATACGAAATCTGGAGCAGCTTTTGGCTCATCTAACATTACTAACAAAACATACTTTGGCTTATCTGAGGGAAAAAGTGAAACAAAGGTATTTAATTTTTCCTTAGAATTATATTTAACAGCTGTTCCAGTTTTGCCAGCTATATCATAACCTTGAACATTGGCAAAATTTGCCGTTCCTTCTTCTTGGCTGACAACTTTCCTTAACATTAAGTTAATTACACTGCTTGTTTTTCCAGAAATAATTTGTTCTTGTTTTTTAAGATGAGTTTCGTCCTTTTTAGTAAGTGTTGGTTGAATTTTATACCCTCCATTACCTAAAATAGCATATGCTCTAGCTAACTGTAGAGGGGTTGTTGTAATTCCATGACCATATGAACTAGTAGCAAGCTTACATTTTCCCCATTTGAATGGAAGCGGTGTACCAACTTCTTCTAAATCAAAATTAATCGTACTAAGAAGTCCTAAAGAATTTAAAAAATTTTTATATTTTTGAACACCTAGCTTTTGGGCTATGCGAACTGCACCAATATTTGATGACCGAATTAAAATTTGTTCTGTGCTTAAATTTTTTGGCAATTTGTCGTGCTCTTTAATTGTATATTTATCGCACGTTAAACTATTTTCTAAATTTTCAAATATTGTGTTAGAGTTTATTAATTTATTTTCAATACCAGCTGCTATAGTAAAAGTTTTAAATACTGAACCTAACTCATATACTCCAAGAGTTATTTTATTTGTGTACTCGTCAGATTTAATTGCAATTCTTTTATTTAAATCATAATCTGGAATAGAAATTAGAGATAATATTTCTCCGTTTTCAACATTCATCAATACAGCAGCGCTTCCGATATTTTTAAAACTTTGCTGGGCTTTTATCAGCTCACCTCTAATAAGGTATTGTAAATTTGAATCTAACGTTAGTTTTAAAGGCGTCTTAATTTTTAAATTATTGTTTAAATTATTGTCAAAAAAACTTTTCTAGACCCGAAATACCTTTGTTCATATCATCAGTTTGGCCTAAAATATGACTAAAAAGATTTTTTTGTGGGTAAATTCTGTAAGGCTTTGGTTCAAAAACAAAAGCTTTATTTCCTATCAGCCAAATTTGATCTTTTTCCTGAGGGGTTAATCTTTTATCAAGCCAAAAAAATTCATTTTTATTTAATTTTACTTTTATTTCTTTTAAATTTTTATCAGGGAATAATAAGGCTAATTTAATTATTAAATTTTTTTTTTCTTCTTCTTTAAGTAATTGTGGTCTTACTCCAACATCATAAAGAACTACATTGGTTGCTAATACCGAACCGTTTCTATCTATAATATCTCTTCTACTTTTAATAAAATTTTCTTCAACATTATTTTTATAAAGGTTTTTTTCAAACGATAATGATAAATAAATAATTTTAATACTGCAGATAATTAATAAGCTTAAAAAAATAAAAGATAAAAAAGTTATTCTGTTTATAGAAATTTTGTGAGCATTAAATACTATATTGTTATCAAATATCTCAGATTCACTATAATCTTGAAAATAAAAACTTTTTTTTTTATTTTTCATTAAAAACTATTTACCCGGAACAACTGGCATGCCCAAAAAGACTTTAACAACTTGAACTATACTCCACCTGGTAATTCTTTCAAAAGTAAATATGTGACTCGGAGAATCATAAAGATTCTTTAACTCAATTTTTTTAGTTTCAATTTTTTTAGCAACTTGTGTTTTTATTTCACCAGGTATTGAATCCGGATTTTTATATAGCTCTTGAAGCTTTCTTATTTCTGTTTTCTTCTTTTCTATTTTTTTAACCAATTTAGCTTTTGCACTTTTTGAAAGACTTTTTATTTTTTCTTTCTTAATTTTATCTATCTCAGAAACATTCTCGTTTTTATTGTTTAAACTTTTAATTTGATATCTTTTATAAGTTACTAAATCATCATTTAAATGCTCTTTGGCTAATTTTGTTATATTTTCCGGGGAAGTAATAACCTCATTATCTAAAATAGCTTGGCTTAAATCGAATTGAACTTCTTTTATGTTTGCCTTAAGAAAATTTATTTCTTTTTGTAAATTCCTTGTTTCATTTTTTACGGCAGAAACTAAAAAGAAACCACTTACAAACAAAACCATCATTACTGTGTATTTTTTTACTGAGTTAAAAGTATTTTTTTCAGGAATAGTTTTTATCCATATATCATGATCTATTTTGCTAAAATTTTCATCAAAATTAGATCCTTTTCTAGGAAGAGTATTTATCCACTTATCATTGTTGATCATATTTTTCCTCCCTCTAGTTCTGTGTATTTAATGAATTTATTTTTAAAATCTTCAGGGTAGAAAAAAGAATTGGCATTTCTAATCGCATATCTAAGTTTTGCAGATCGTGAACGTTTATTTTTAATTATTTCATCTTGATGTGGCACAATTGGTTTTTTAGATACATTTTTAAACAAAATAGATTTTTCATTTCTTTCAGGAAGATATCTGGAAGGATTTGTTTTTAAATTAGAATAAAGATTAAAAAAGTTTTTTACTATTTTGTCTTCTAAAGAATGAAAACTAACAACAGCAAGCACTCCCCCATTTGAGAGAAGTTTTGTTGCTTCGATTAAACCTAAAATTAATTCGGTGAGTTCTTTATTTACAAATATTCTTATTGCTTGAAAAGTTTTAGTTGCTGGATTTATTTTATAACGATTATAATTTTTCTTTGCTTCCTTAATTATAGAAGCTAATTGTTCAGAACTTTTTATAGGTTTTTTTTTCCTATACTTATCAATTTTATTAGCTATAAGTTTTCCATCTTTTTCATCTCCTAAAATTTTTATAATTTTTGCTAAATATTCCTTATCTAAAGTATTTATAACTTCATAGGTAGAATATTCGTTAATTCCCATTTCCATATTTAAAAAATTTTTTGATCCAAATGAAAAACCTCTTTTATCATCTGATAGTTGAAAAGAAGAAAGACCTAAATCAAATATTATGGCACGTGCATTAAGTTTGTTTTGATCTAATTTTCCTATATTGCTGAATTTTTCTTGAAAAAAATTAAATCTTTTTGGAAACCTTTTTGTTAATGGCTTTGAAAATCTTTCAACTAGCTTGTCTCTATCAATAGCTGTGACTTGAGTTTGTGGAAATTTTAATATGGCTTCTGAATAGCCCCCTCCACCAAAAGTACAGTCAATAAATGTGCCACCATGTTGAGGGGATATAATGCTTAATACTTGATTTAGCATCACTGGATAATGTTTTGTTTTTTCCAGTGACATGGTGGCATTCATAAAATTCTCTATTGTTTTCCATTTAATTTTTTTGTCTTCGTAAAAAAGCTGGTATTTCAAAGTCTTCCTCCTGATTATTATCTTCGAACATTTCTGGCTCTTTTATTTCGGATTCTTCCTTAGGTGTTTTATTGTCAAATATCTGAGGTTCATTTTTATTTTCACTTTGACTAAATGAATTGTCATTAGAACTTTCAGAAAAAAGCTCTGGGGTTGCTAATTCAATGCTATCTACTTCAAATTTAGGCATGTTTTCTTCATTAGACTCGGCTTCCATACTTTGTAGATAGGCTGCATTTTCAAGTGAAATGTTTTCTAGGGAAGGTTCTTTTTGAGTTTCTGTTTGAACTTCTGTAATTTCATTATGATTTATCTCATTTTCTACTATTGGGTTTTGCTCATTGACCACATTTATATCTAAAGCAGTTGCTCCTTCTGTTGCATTTAAAGCAGCCTGATTAGATGATGGGATGTTATTTGGATTACTAGAATAACCAGAATTTCTGTTATGTAGTCTATGCACCATACTTATTATTGGTTTTCTTTCTGGTTCTTGACCATCTAAAGATGTGGCTACAATAGAAACTCTAATTTTTCCATTTAAACTTTGATCTTCAATAGAACCACAAATTAATTCTGCTTCCGGATCTACTTCTGCTCTAATCTTGTTCACTACTTCATCTACTTCAAATAAAGTTAAATCATTACCACCAGTAATATTTACCAAAAGACCTTTGGCGCCTTTTAAAGAATATTCATCAATTAAAGGATTTATTAATGCTGCATTTGTCGCTTCTTCAGCTCTTTTCTCTCCTTCTGCTTCTCCAGTTCCCATCATAGCTTTTCCCATTCCTTTCATGATGGTTTCAACATCAGCAAAATCTAAATTCACTAAACCTGGTCTTACCATTAAATCTGTAACGCTTTGAACACCAAATTTTAGTACATCATTAGATAGTCCAAAAGAATTTTTAAAAGTTGTCTTTTCGTTAATAATTTTAAACAAATTTTGATTTGGAACTATAATGTTTGTGTCTAAATGTTTTTTTAATTCTTCTAATCCTTCAAAAGCTATTCTCATTCTTTTTGGACCTTCATAAGAAAAAGGAAGTGTTACAACTCCAACTGTCAGAATATTTAGTTCTTTTGCTGCCCTCGCTATTACATGAGATGCTCCAGTACCAGTTCCACCCCCCATTCCAGCGGTTATAAAAACCATATTACTACCTTTTATGTAGTCTATAATATCATTTAAAGATTCATCGGCTGCAGCTTGACCAATATCGTGTTTTGCTCCCGCTCCAAGTCCTTTGGTTAAATTAGTTCCTATTTGAATTTTGGCATGCGCTTTATTATTTTTTAAATCTTGAGCATCCGTATTGATTGCAACAAACTCTACACCTTGTAATCCGGATTCGATCATACTATTAATTGCATTTCCTCCAGCTCCTCCAACTCCTAAAACTAAAATTCTTGGCTTTAACTCTCTTAATTCTGGACCTTTTATATTAATTGTCATCTATCCTCCTTTTTGAATTGTGACTCCCATTTTAGACTTGCTCTATTCAAATTAGCTTTTTTTCTAGCTTGAATTTTAAATTTTTCAAAAAGTTTTGGTTCCCAAATTTGGAAAGTTGCTCCTTGACCAACAAAAAGCATTGTTTGGTTTATTTTTGCATGACTTAATAATTTATCAGGTATAGATATTCTTCCTTCGCTATCAAATTGGAGATTAACACTTTCAGCTAAAACTGATGTAGCAAAAATATCTCTTTTTTCTTCAAAAGGATTTAATGAATCTATTGAGTTTGAAATTTTTTCAATTCTATTTTGTGGACATCCTTCTATAGAGGGATTATTAAAAGATGGGTAGCAAATAACTCCATTATAACCAAGGCTGCTTAGATATGATCTAAAACTTGCAGGCACAGATACCCTCCATTTTTTGTCCAATTTGTTTTCGTAAGTAGATAAAAACATGTTTTTTTTAAGTCAGCAGCACCCCAAAAAAAATCATGAAACGGCATGTATTTTTCTGTTTTGAGCACTAAATCCCCCTCCTTGGGAATACATGGGATAATATGGGTTTTCAACCTATACGTCAATACCTTAATTTTTTGCCTTTTTTCAGGAAAATTGTGAATTTTAAGTTTAATACTATAAGTTGTTTTTTAGGTACAGATTTGAATCTTTATAGAATCAAAACAAGAACATTGCTGATTTTTCTAATCTTGGGTGTGTAGATATTTTATTAATTGTTAGCCAGACAACCTATAAGCCGGGTTCTGTCATTTAAATTGGTCATTTATCTAGGACTAGGTTCGCACCTAGCCTCAAGCAACCAACCCAGATAGCTAACTAAGAACTGTTTTCGGCCAAAAAGGCCTTGCTATCTCTATTTGGTCTTGCTCCCGGTGGGGTTTTCCATGCGTTTTTTGTTACCAAAAAACCGGTGTGCTCTTACCACACCTTTTCACCCTTGCCTCGATCAGGCGGTTTATTTTCTGTGGCACTATCCCTAAGGTTGCCCTCGCCAGATGTTATCTGGCACCGCGTTCCTATAGAGCCCGGACTTTCCTCTCTTGTTTTTCAACAAAAGCGACCAATCAGTTGTCTGGCAGAAGGCTTAATAAGGAAGAAATTAGTAAAAATCAAGGGTTTTTTATTATTTTTTTGACAAATTTTTACTAATAATAAAGCATTCCATATCTACTACTCCATTAATAAGTTCTTTTCTATAATGCCTTTGAAAAGCCTTTACTGTTTTATTAAAAAAAAATTTGTTGTTAGCTTTGAAGCAGTAACCAATTTTTTTTAAATAATTTATAAATTTGATTTTATCTTGTTTTTTTAAAATCTTAGTTTTTCTAAATTTTTTTAAAAAGCTAGGCCTGTAATTATGCCAAATTCCTATTTTTTTATTAGCTAATTTTCCCCATGGAAATTTCTCTCCTGGATCTTTTTTTCTTAGTGGAGCAATATCAGAATGACCAACAATATTTTTTTTCTCAATTTTATATTTTTTAATTAAGACCTTACAAAGATTAACCAAACTTGAAATTTGTTTTGTTTTAAAATTTAAATAATTAAATCTATGTCCCTTGTTTACCAATTCAATTCCAATTGAATTTTTATTTAAATTTTTAAATTTTCCCCAACAGGATTTTCCGGCATGCCAAGCTACTTTATTGTTTTCAACTAACCTGTAAATTTTACCAGAGCGGTTAATGACGAAGTGACTGCTAACTTTTGATTGAGGATTACAAAGTCTTTTTATAGATTCGCGTTCAGATTGCATTCCAGTATAGTGAATTACTATTATTTTTATTTGATTAGGTGGTCTTTTTTTTCTATCAAAATTTGGTGAATAATAATTTTCAATTTTCATATTGTTAAATCTTCATTAAAACTTTATAAATACAACTTATTGTTGATGCAATTTTAACTAGTTATTAGCAACAAATAATATATATAACATACAAAAAGGAACCTAAATGATAAGAAAATTTGTATTTATAACGGTTATTTCCCTTCTATTACAAACAAATTTTGTATTTGCGGGCACAGAAGGAAGTGAAGATCTTAGTAAATCAAGTGAGGCTTCTGCTAAAGAATGTTTTGAAGGTGTAAGTAGAGCAATGTTTAAATTTAATCACGCTTTAGATAAAGTGATTTTTAAACCAGTTGCAAAGGGTTATAGAGCGCTTCCTGCTCCAATTAGAAAAGGAACGGGTAATGCTGTAGATAATTTACGTTCACTTTTAACGTTTTCAAATAATTTATTGCAAGGAGATTTAGGTAGAGCAGGAAATACTGCAGCAAGGTTTGGCATTAACACTACAGCAGGTATATTAGGAATTTTTGATCCAGCAACAAGAATGGGATTTGAAGATCAAGGTAAAGAAGATTTTGGCCAAACTTTAGGAGCGTGGGGAGCTGATAGTGGTTGCTACTTTGTTTTACCAATATTAGGTCCAACAACGACTAGAGATGCAGTGGGCTTAGTTGGCAATATATTTATAGATCCAGTTTACCAAATAACTCATAACACTGAAATAGATAACGGTGTTGTTGGTAATAGTTCTTATTCTGAACATAACTATTATTATTATAGAGGAACAGGCGCAGTTGATTTTAGAGCAAAAAATATTGAATCTTTTGAAAGCCTAGAAGAAAATTCTATTGATCTTTATGCTTCCTTAAAAAGTTTATATCTACAAAATAGAGCTAAAAAAATAGCAAACTCAACATCTACTGTTGAGACCCAGAACGATAGCGATTGGGAAGAGATAGAAAATTAATTTAAAATAAAAACTTTATGAAAAAAAATTTTTTCATTATTATTTTTTTTCTTTTTTCATTAACACAAAAAAGTTATGGATACAGCAGCGATCCAAAACAATTTATTACTGAAATAGTTGATGAGGCAAAAAAAGTACTTGTTGATTCAAACTCAAAAGAATTTAAGACTAAAAAACTTTCTGAAATGGCTTTGAAAACTGTTGATATTAAGGGGGTCGCTTATTATTCCATAGGTAAGTATAGAAAAAATTTAAATGAAGATCAGTTAAATGAATATTTGTCTTTATTTGAAAAGTATTTTTTAAAAAGTTTTACTTCTAGACTAACAGACTATTCTGATCCAAAAATTGATGTCATTGGGACAGAGGTACTAAATCCTAAATACACAATAGTGAAAAGCGTTCTTTTGGCTACAGACAAAAAACCAGAGGTTAAAATTGAATGGAGAGTTTACACTAAAAATCCCGACAATCCCTTAATAAGAGATCTAATTATAGAAGGATTAAGCTTAGCAAGAACTCAGAAAGAGGAGTTTGCTTCTGTTATTGAAAGTAACAATGGTGACATTACAAAATTATTTGACACTTTAAGAGAATTTATAGCTAAGTAATTTATCAAGATTATTTGTGGAAGAAAAATCTAGAATTCTAAAAAAAGCAACTGATGATAAATCTAGACCTGTTTCCTTTCAAGACTCGTTTGGAGGAAGTGAAAGTCAATTTAGATTATTATTAAAGTTTCTACCTGATGAAAGTTTTAAAGATATAAATCTCATTTTAAATAGCACAAATCAAAACTTGCTAGAAAAAGATAAGATTAATGTTCTTTGGATGCATCATTTTGTTAACCAGAATGAAGCCAAGAATTTGGGCTCTAAAGAATTTATAAATAAATTAGATTGGATTGTATATAACTCCAACTGGAATCTTGAGCAGCATATAAAATATTTTCATATTCCTCGAAATAAAACAGTTGTGATTAAAAATGCTATAGAAAAAATAAATTTTATTGAAAAACCTTCAGATAAAATAAATTTAATTTACCACACTACACCCTGGAGAGGACTAAAACTTTTATTAAAAGTTTTTAAAAATTTAAATTTGGAAAATGTAGAGCTAAATGTCTGCTCTTCTACAATAATTTATGGAAAAAAATTTGATTCAATTCTTGGAAAAACTTACAAGGAACTTTTTGATGAATGTAAAAATACAAAAAATGTTAATTACTTTGGTTTTTTAAAGAATGAAAAAATAATAGAAAAATTAAAAAAAATGCATATTTTTTCTTATCCCAGTATTTGGCCAGAAACAAGTTGCATAGCTGCAATAGAATCGTTAGCTGCTGGTTGCGAAGTAGTAACTACAAATCTTGGAGCTCTTAACGAAACCTGTTCACCATTTGGAAAAATAATAAATTTTGAAAAAACACCAGAAGAATTAGAAAAAAAGTATCAAGAAGCTCTTTTAGATAGTATTAAAAATTTTTGGTCAGCCTCAACGCAAAAAAAAACTAAAATTACAAAGAGAAAAAATTAATGATATTTATTCATGGGATGTAAGATCTTTAGAGTGGAAAAGCTTCTTAGATAAAGCTAGGGTTTCAAAAAGATAAACCTTTCGTCTTCTCATTCATATACTTTAAACTTTCAAAAGCAATTTGATCTCTTTTTTTTACTGCTTCAATTAAATTTTTTCCATAAGTTGAAACAAGTCCTGAAGCTACAATGTGGGTCTTATAAATTAAGGATTTTTTATTATGTTCATTTTTTTTAAGGTGTTCTTGTAAAGAAAGAATTTTATTTTTTTTAAAAAAATACAAGAAATAGGAAATCCATAAATCATCATATAAAAAAAGTTCTTTATAATCTTTTATAATTTTATCATAAAAAAATTTAATACCCTCTAGATGGTTTGTGTTTATTGCAAAACCATCAGCTCCTTGTCCAACACCAAAATTACCTAAAGGATGAACATAAAAACTATATGCATTATTAGGCGCTTTAGAATAAAAATAATAAAATTTTTCTATCATATAATCTTCATAAATATGATCGTCATCAGCTAATATTATCAAAGAATTTTTTTTTAATTTTTTCAATGATCCTAATAATTTAGTTCCTGGACCGCAGTCCTCACATCTAGTTACTTCAACAATATCATTAGAAAATTTTGGTATTTCATTATCATGAATAATTTCATCAAAACGATTGTACTTATGAGGTATATTAATAAAAATTTTATCAGGTTTTTTTGTTTGTTTTAATAATGAATCAATGGAAAGGTTTATATTTTTAACTCTTTGCGGAATGGTGCTTAAAGAAACATAAATCATTTTTCAAACTTTAGCTCCAAAATAATAATCAGGATTTTCTTCCATTAACTTTAGTAAATCTTTTGGAAAAAATGATTTGTTTATTCTTTTTGCTTTAACATCTCTATGAAATAAATCTGCACCAGTCTTCTGACAATTAATTATATGATTAAAATTTTTAAATTTTTCATTATTAAATTCTGTATGTGCTATTGACTCTAGTTTTTCTTTAACCTTTTCAGGCCCTCCAAATGAAGAAAAGCTCCATCCGGAGTCTGTAAAATGTGATATTCTATTCCTTGATCTTCTAAGTCGATGTGGGGAGAAAGCATTACACACTTCCAAAGTAGTAACAATACTTCCTCTCCAGCTTTCTAGTTTTAGAAAGTTACAATCTATGTGAAATAGGTATTGTTCAAAAGCTATAGGAGCAATTTTTTTAAAATCACAGGATTTTATAAATTCAAGTTTTAATTTTGAAGGAATTTCATCAACATCACTGATTACTAAAATATCTTTATTAGCAAATTGTTTACATGCCTCTTTAATGTAATTTCTTTGAAAATTTTCTATTCTCCATGCGTCGTCACCTTTCACATCATCAATTATCCAACTTTCTTTATTTTTTATTTTATCAGGGTCAATGTTTATCTGGTGATATTGTATTTTATTTGAAAATGGCTTTAAATTATTTTCTAATAATGTTGGAAAATTCCATGGCTTTTTTTTTCCTTGATGCGTGATATTAGCCTCTATAACTATAAAATAATCAACTATTTTTTCTAAATATTTAATCCTTAATTCAGCTAGTTCAGATTCGTTGAAAAATAAAAAAGAGTCTATTAACATAATTTTATTATATATATATATCGTGTCTTGCTTTGTATATTTTAAAATTTATAAACTTATTTTATGAATAATATTAAAGTATCCATATTAGGTTCCGACGGATATGTCTGTCAAATACCAAGGATAAAAGAAGGTATGAAGGCTCTAGGTCATATTTTATCAGAGGAATCTCCAGACTTAATATATTCTAATGATCCCGTGGGCTACGAAAAAGCATTATTTTTAAAAAAAAAATATCCAAAATCATATTTAATTTTGAATTTTTTAGACGTGCCATGGCATATACCTCATGTTGAGGATAAAACCCGTTTACTGGTAAAACATTTTTTTTTAAATGCAGACGCAATAACTACAATAAGTTTTAAAGTAAAAAAAGATTTAGCTGAATTTTATAATAAAAATATTCATGTAGTTTATAACCCAATTAAAGATGTCTATCTTGATGAAAATATAAAAAAAAATAATGATTTTTTTTATGTTGGAAGAGTTTTTGATGAAGTGAAAAGATTTAGTCTTGTAGTAAATAGTCTCAAAAAAATTAAAGATGGCGAGAAAAAAATAAAAATTTGTGGTCTAAAAGACCCTGGATTTGGAAAATATCTTGGAGTCATAAAAGATGAAGAATTAAATAATGTTTATAACTCTTCAAGATATGTTTTGCTGCCTTCAATCGCTGAAGGTCTTGGTTTGCCCATGATTGAAGGAATGATTTGTGGAGCAATACCTATAACTTGTTCAGATAATTTGACTGCGAAAGAATTTTCACCTCAAAACTTTATTTGTGAACCTGATCCATTCGCAATGGTAAAAAAAATAGAAGAATTAGATAAAAAATATGAAGAAAATAGAAAATTAGCCTTAGAATTAGGGAAAAAATATAAGGTACAATTCGATAAAAAAAATATTGCGAAAAATATAATTGATATTTTTAATTCTAGGTAAAAAATGGTGGGCCCGCCAGGATTCGAACCTGGGACCAATACATTATGAGTGTACTGCTCTAACCAGCTGAGCTACAGGCCCTTTCATAATAATTAAATGTTTTACTTGAGTTTATAAATTCTTTCAAGCTAACGATTCACAATTATTAAAAAAAAATTCAAATATATCCTAATTCACTCATTTCAGATTCAAACTGAGCGTTAACTTTATCGCAAATTTTTGCATCTAATAAATTTCTCCAGTCATTTTGTTTTCCTAAATGAAAAAATTTATTTTTTTGTCCTTTGTTAAATCCATATTTATTTTCATATTTTTTAAAATCCTCAAAATTAGTTGTGTTAATTGAATTTGTTAATTTTTCTTCATCATACTTAATATCTACATATTTTTCTAAAAAATTGATTATACTTTTGAAGGTATTTTTAGGATTATTAATTAAGTCTTCGTATTTAATAATTATTTTATTTATTGATTTAAAATTTTTCCAAGATAGATAATTTTTATTCCAACTTGAAACATGAGTAGCAAGAAATAATTGATTATTAACCATGGGGTAAATTGTATATTTTTCATCAATTAAAGTTCTAAAACTTTCTTCCTGGGATTTTCCGAAATGGTTAGACATTGAAAGAATTACGTTTCTTGGGTCTCTAACAATATAGATGAAAGCTAAAGTATTTTTTTCATCAGTGAAAAAATTTCCATTTATATTACAAAAAGCGCTATGAGTTTTTAAAAATTTAGTCTTTTTATTTAAGTTCATAAACTCTTGAACCTTTATCCAATTTTTCGAAATTTCTTTTAAATTATGGAAATCTTTGTTCTCCATAAATTTTTTCATCAAATTATGTTGTGGAAACTCCTCAATTTTATCAATTAAAGTAAAATCAAATTTACCTTTAGATGAATGCAAATATGCACTTAAAAAAGCTCTTACCCACGTATTTCCACTTTTGGGATAAGATGATAACCAAACTATCATACGTAAATTTTTTACTCCTCCTTTTGTATAATACCCGTTAACTCTTTCTTTAAATTGTTAATAGTAACTAGTCTTTGTTCTGGGTTGGAAATTTTTTTACTCAACTCCTTGTTCCCTATGGCATTATAGATTTTTGAAATTAGGTTATAAACTTTTTCTTTTTCTTGAAATTCAGTAGCTATCAATAAAGCATCTAAAGCCATATAATACAATTTGTTTGCAAAAAAAATCTTAGCTCTTAAATAAAGGTAGTCTGTATTTTTATAAAATTCTGGCCCAAGTTTAGATAATTCAAGCTCAGCTTCTTTTATTTTTTTAATTTTAATCAATCTATCAATTTTATTTAGTTCATTTTCAATCATAAAATAATCCTGCTACTGATAGATTTCTGTATATTATTTTTTTCTTCATTCCACCATAATTCACATTCTGTTCTCTTTTTTTTAATCTGATCAGATCCCCAGCCCTGGATTATTGGTATTGCATCCTGCCATTTATCAACTTTTATAAAAGGATTTTTTGGAAATAAACGATCGTAGTATTTGTATGCATTTTCAACAATTGGAATGCATCCACATTCCAATGCCTCATACACTCTGTAGGTTTCGGGATGAAAAAAACCATTCGGACACGGTATAAATTCTGTAGATGATAAAACTTCATTCATTTCGTCAACAGAAATAATATTTCTATCAAATTTTTGTGTTTTATGACAAAAAAATGGTTTTATGTTAGAAAATTGAAATAGTAGATCGTGCCTACTTGTTTTATGAGGGGTTCCAGTAAAAGCCCATTTATATTTTCTTTCAAGATTTTTTTTATGTAAAACCCCTGATTTATAACCAATAGGTATACACTTAACTTTACCATTATTATTTAAATACTTGCTTGAACAAAATGGTCTCCAAACGTAGTTACAAGCATTATAAATAGGTGCTAAATTGTGAAAACCAAACTCGTCCCCTAAATGAAATAAAAATATTTTCGCGCAAGATAAGTTAAGTTTATTGTAAAATTCTGTCTTTTCTTCAACGCTTGAGTCTATAATTATTAAAATGTCTTCCTTTTTAAGTTCAGTTTCACTTTCGATAATAGTGTATTTGACCTGTTCAAGAATTTTGAAGATCCATTTGTCTGAGCTTTTTTGATGATATTGACCCCATCCATAATCTAATTGTTGCTTTTCTCTTATTTTTTTATCTGATGAATGAGGTTTTTTTTGGTTATGTGTATTCCAAAATAGTTTAATCATTAATGATCAAAATTTCATTTTTCTAAGAAACTTTTTAAATGTTTTGATCTACTTGGGTGTTTAAGTTTTCTAAGAGCTTTGGCTTCTATCTGTCTTATTCTTTCTCTTGTTACAGAAAATTGTAAACCAACCTCCTCTAAAGTATGGTCAGTATTCATACCAATACCAAATCTCATTCTAAGAACTCGTTCTTCCCTTGGAGTCAAAGTAGCTAAAATTTTTGTCGTTGATTCTCCCAAATTTGATCTGATTGAAGCGTCAAGAGGCTGTAAAGCATTTTGATCTTCTATAAAATCACCAAGGCTACTATCTTCTTCGTCTCCTACGGGGGTTTCTAAGGATACTGGTTCTTTAGAAATTTTTAAAACTTTTCTCACTCTATCAAGTGGCATAGCCAATTTTTTTGCTAATTCTTCGGGAGTAGCTTCTCTACCTTTCTCACTTAAAATTTGTCTTGAAGTTCTCACTATTTTATTAATTGTTTCAATCATGTGAACAGGTATTCTAATTGTTCTTGCTTGGTCTGCGATTGATCGAGTTATAGCTTGTCTAATCCACCATGTGGCATACGTTGAAAATTTATACCCTCTCTGATATTCAAATTTATCAACAGCCTTCATAAGTCCTATATTCCCTTCCTGAATTAAGTCTAAAAATTGCAAACCCCTATTTGTGTATTTTTTAGCTATAGATATTACTAATCTTAAATTAGCTTCAACCATTTCTTTTTTTGCTATTCTTGATTCTTTTTCTCCTTTTTGTATTCTTTTCACTAATTTTTTAAAATCAGAAACAGGTAGCCCAATTTTTTTACTAAATTCAACCAATCTATCTTTGATCTCTAGAAACTCTTTTTTCTTTTTCTTGAAAAAATTTTTCCAATTACTATTTTCATTTAAAAAATTTTCGAATTTTGGATTAATTTCGTTTCCTAAATAATATTTAAGAAATTCTTCTCTAGAAATTTTGTTATCCATAACTAAGCGTAATAATACTCCCTCTAAAGAAGTTATTTTTTTGTTTTCTTGAAAATGTATTTCAAGCAATTCCTCAAGAACTGTAGCATTAAGTTGGAGTGTTTTTATTTTTTTAACAATACCATCTTGCATTTTTTGATAACTTTTTTCTTTTGCTCGCGAAAATTCTTGAGAATTTAAAGCGCAGTCTAATTTATCATTTTGAAATTTAAGTAATTTTGTATAATCTTTACAAAGATTATTTATTGTTAAAATAACTTGTGGTTTAATTTCTTCTTCCATCGCAGCCAAAGATGGATTGAATTCATCCTCTTCTACGGTTTCTTGATTATTATTATCATCGGACTGACTATTTTCACCTTCATCTGAATCTTTTTTGGGTTTGCTTGATTTATTGTTTATTTCCTTTTTATCTTGAGATTTTTTTTTCTTTAAACTTAAATCTTCTTCTTCATTTTCAGACTCAATATAAGATGAATCTATATCTATAATTTCTCTAACTAATAATTCATTCTTTTCTAATTTTTCTTTCCATTCAAAAACTTTCCTTGCGCTTAAAGGACTTTGAAAAAGCCCATTGATCATATAATCCTTACCAGCAACTATTCTTTTTGCTATAGCAATCTCACCTTCACGAGAGAGGAGTTCCACTCCTCCCATTTCTCTTAAATACATTCTTATTGGATCGTCACTTTTTTCTACATCTTTATTTTTTTGAGACTCAGAGGGAGATGAATCTCTTTTTTTAGTAACGCTATAATCAGATTTTTTTTCTACTAAACTAATCTTGTTATCAAAAATATGTAGAAAAGCTGATTCAAGATTTTCTTGGCTAAAGTGTCTTTTGCCAAGTGATTTTCCTAATTCTTCATAGGTTATAAAGCCTCTGTGAATTCCCTTATCTAAAAGCCTTTTAAATGATTTTGTAATTAATTTTTCCACTGTATTTTTCACCCATTAAAACTAAATAGAGGAGTCATATATAATAATAAAATCAATAAAATCTAGGGTATATTTAACCCCCTTTTAATTGATTTCTAAGGGATAAAAGTTCCGTATAGAGATTTTCATCAAGATTTAATGAAACTTTATCCTCTAAAGACTCGATTTTTTCCCTGAGTTCTATTTTTTTAATTTCCATTAAAATTTCATTAAACATTAAAATAATCTCAGCATCATTTTTGTTTTTGTAAATTATCTTTACAGCAGCATTATTATTTACCATTTCAATTATATTTTTATATTTGTCTTCAAAATCTTCTTGCATTAGTTGTTTTCTATCAAAAAATTTTTCAGACAATAGGTAGTTTATCAACTTTTGTTTGAACTCATTAACTAAATTTTCTGAAAAAGTTAAATCTGAAATTAGCTCTATATTTTTTCTGAAAATATCCAAATTATTTATAATTAAAAATAAAGCTGAAAATTCTTTTAATTCTCTTTCATTAAATTTATTTCTTTTTTCATAAATATCTTTTGTTTGTTGTAATGGATTTGTTAATTTTTTAAATTTATAAAAATTGTTTTTATTTAAATTTAAGTTTGGTGTTAGTTCATTGATCCGTTTTATGAAGTAGTCTAAAAAATATTTAGCTAAAGTTTTATCCTTTAATTCATTGCAAAGTGCCTTAATTTTTTTTTCAAATACTGTTAAAGAGCGCGGGTTGTTTTGGTCTATTTCCTGGTAATAAGAATTCCAAATAAAATTTTGGATTTCAATTTTATTTTTAGCAAGTTCTACAAAAGATTCTTTTCCTTTTTCATTTATGTAAGAATCTGGATCTAAATTTTCTGGCAATGTTAAAAAATAAATATTTAAATCTGGTTTCATTAGCGGAAACAGTCTTTCTGCTGCTCTTAGTGCAGCTTTTTTTCCACTTTCATCCCCGTCTAAGCAAATAATTGGATTTTTAAAAAATCTCCAAACTAAATCTAATTGTCTTTCGGTCATCGCTGTACCTAAATTTGCGACAACATTTTGAATTCCAAATTTATGTAAATTTATGACATCCATATAGCCTTCAACTATAAAGGCCTCGCTGTTTTTGTTTTTTACTTCCCTGGCAGAATTAATATTATATAGATTATTTCCTTTTTTATAAAATTCAGTTTCTGGAGAATTCACATACTTAGCAAAATTAGTTTTGGAGAGCGTTCTTCCTCCCAAAGCAAGAACAGAGCCATTTAAGCTTTTAACAGGAAAAATAATTCTATTTTTAAATCTATCAAAATATTTTTTCTTATTTTCATCAAAATAGTAAATGCCCGAAGCGCCAATTTGTTTTTCATCAAATTCTTTATTTAATTTTTCGTAAAAATCGTTTTTTCCTGGAGTGTACCCAATTTTAAAAAAATTAATTTCTTTATGTGTTATTTTTCTTCTATTTAAATAATCCAAAACTTCTGAATTTCTTTTTGATAATAATTCCTCATGGCAGAAATTAGTGTATTGTTCCAAAATCTTTGTATAAATCGTCCATCTATTTTGTTTTTCCTCATCTTGTTTAGTAAATCGATATGGTTGTAAGCCTGCATCACTCGCAAGTTCCCTGACGGCTTCCCCAAATTTATAATTTTTTATTTTTATTAAAAAATCAAAAATATTTCCATGTTCTCCTGAACTAAAACAATGGTAAAAACCTTTGTCATCATTAACAGTAAATGAAGGTGTTTTTTCATTAGAGAATGGTGATAATCCAATAAATTCTTTACCACGTCTTTTAAGCTTTACTGACTTTCCAACAACTTGCGATACTTTTATTCTTAACTTAATTTCTTCAAGGTATTCTTTTGGATATTTCATGAACTTAACAATTCCTTAACTATTACATTAGCTTTAGAAAAATCTATTGAATTAGAATATTTTTGTTTTAAAGATCCCATGATTTTTCCCATGTCTTTCATGTTGGATGCACCAAGTGATTCTATGATCTCTTTACAAATCTTTTTTGTTTCTTCTTCACTTAGTTGTTTGGGTAAAAATGTATCTATAATTTTAATTTCAGATTCTTCAACTTCCAGCAATTCGGGTCTATCACCTTTTTTATATAAATCTGCAGAGTCCTGTCTTTGTTTCTTCATTTTTTGAAGCACTTGTATAATTTCTGAGTCTTTAGCTTCGTCTTTTTTTCCGCTAGTTCTATTAGCAATATCTCTCTCCTTTATAGCTGCCAAAATTAACCTAAAAGTAGAAACTAAAGTTTTATTTTTGTTTTTTTGGGCAGTATTAAACTGTTCGTTTATTTTTTTTCGTAATGACATGATTTATAAAAATATCAATTTACTGTACTCGTCAAATTTCTTCAAAAGAAAAAAATTCCATCTTGACGAGATAAAATGTTTTTCATATGTTGCGCAAAATCATGTTTTATAGTAAAAGCCTTTAACTCATGAGTTGTATTTGTTAGAAAAAACAAATTTAACGCATCAAAAAAAAGATAATCTCAAAAAGATTAATCCCACAGGAATTTTAGTTTTAGAAAATGGCAGTTTTTTTAATGGCCATGGATTTGGCTATGAGGGCACAACAACTGGAGAAATTTGTTTTAACACTTCTATAACAGGTTATCAGGAAATAATTTCAGACCCTTCTTACGCTGGTCAAATTATTAATTTTACATTTCCTCATATTGGAAACGTTGGAACAAATAACGATGATCACGAATCCGAAAAAATCTGGACGAGAGGAGTTATTTTCAATTCTGAAATTACAAACCCATCAAACTATAGAGCTTTAAAACATTTAGACAATTGGTTAAAAAAAAATAAAATTATAGGTATTACCGGTTTTGATACTAGAAGTTTAACAAACTTTATAAGAGATAAAGGTGCTCCTAAAGGAACTATTTCATACTCTAGAAAAGGGAAATTTAATATTAATAAATTAAAAAATTTATCAAATAAATGGAGTGGCTTAAAAAATTTAGATTTAGCTGAAAAAGTTACAACTAAAAAAAATTATAAATGGTCTGGTTTTAAAACCTGGAAAAAAGAAAGTCGTTTTCTAAAAAGTAAAATTAGAACATTTAAAATTGTGGCAATCGACTATGGAATTAAAAAAAATATTCTAAGATATTTTTCTGATTTTAGATGTGAGGTAATTATAGTTTCTTGTAAGACAAGCGCAGAAAAGATATTAAAAATGAAACCAGATGGTGTATTTTTATCTAATGGACCTGGTGACCCGGCTGCTACAGGAAAATATGCAATTAAAATTATTAAAACTTTAATTAAGAGTAAAATACCTATTTTTGGAATCTGTCTTGGACATCAAATACTTGCTTTGGCGCTTGGTGCAAAAACAAAAAAAATGAATCTTGGTCACAGAGGAGCCAACCACCCTGTCAAAAATTTAATTAATAGCCAAGTAGAAATTACATCACAAAATCATGGTTTTGAAATTGTAAAAGAAAATTTACCAAGGGATATTGAAATTACACATAAATCTTTATTTGATGGTTGCATTGAGGGAATAAGATTAAAAAACAAACCAGTTTTTTCTGTTCAATATCATCCAGAATCTAATCCTGGGCCACAAGATAGTGTTTATTTATTTCAAGAGTTTATTAATAATATTAAAAAAAATGCCAAAAAGAAAAGATCTTAAAAAAATTTTAGTAGTAGGAGCTGGACCAATAATTATTGGTCAGGCATGTGAGTTCGATTACTCAGGTACTCAAGCATGTAAAGCTTTAAAAGATGAAGGTTATAAAGTAGTTTTAATAAATTCTAATCCCGCAACTATAATGACTGATCCAGGGGTTGCAGATAAAACTTATATTGAACCAATCACAATAAATATTTTAGAAAAAATATTAATCAAAGAAAAACCTGATGCTATTTTACCAACCATGGGAGGTCAAACAGCTCTAAATTTAGCTATGGAAGCTGAAAAAAGTGGAGTCTTAAAAAAATATAAAATTGAATTAATAGGAGCAAATTCTAAAGCAATTGCAAACGCTGAGGATAGAAAAAAATTCAGGAAAAATATGTCGGATATTGGACTAGATCTCCCAAAATCAGACATAGTTAAAAACTTCAAACATGCAAAAAAATCTTTAAAAAAAATAGGGTTACCTGCAATTATTAGACCGGCTTTTACACTTGGGGGTCTTGGAAGTGGTATTGCAAAAAACAAAAAAGAATTTTTTAAAATTGTAAAAAAAGGTTTAGCCGCATCACCAGTAAGTCAAGTTCTAGTAGAAGAGTGCCTGGAAGGTTGGAAGGAATTTGAAATGGAAGTTGTAAGAGATAAAAAAGATAACTGTATCATTATATGTTCAATAGAAAATGTGGATCCAATGGGAATTCATACGGGAGATTCTGTAACAATAGCACCAGCACTAACGTTAACAGATAAAGAGTATCAAATTATGAGGAACGCTTCGATAGCATGCCTTAGAAAAATTGGAGTTGAAACTGGTGGTTCTAATGTCCAGTTCGCTATAAACCCAAAAAATGGAAGAATGGTTGTAATAGAAATGAACCCAAGAGTATCTAGATCGTCCGCGCTCGCTTCTAAGGCAACTGGTTTTCCAATTGCAAAAGTGGCAACAAAACTAGCTATAGGCTATACGCTTGACGAATTAAAAAATGAAATCACAAAAGTAACTCCTGCATCATTTGAACCAACAATTGATTATGTGGTTACCAAAATTCCAAGATTTACTTTTGAAAAATTTTCAACCACTCCAGCAATATTGGGAACTTCGATGAAATCAGTTGGCGAAGCTATGGCAATTGGGAGAAATTTTAAAGAATCCCTTCAAAAAGCTTTGGTGTCTCTAGAAATTGGTTTTTCAGGATTAGATAGAATTTTTAATTTAAGTAAGATGGAAATTGAAAAAAAATTAAAAATTAATATACCAAATAAAATTTTACTAATTGCTGAAGCAATACGTAAGAAAATTAGTATTACTAAGATTTATAAATTATCAAAAATAGATCCTTGGTTTTTAGAACAAATTAAAGAAATTGTAGATACTGAAAATAGTTTATTGAAAAAAGGATTGCCTAAAAACTTCAATGAGTTTAATAGAATTAAATCTATAGGATTTTCAGATAAAAAATTATCTGAATTATCTGGTTTAAATGAAAAAATTGTGAGAAGAAAAAGATCAGCCTTAAAAATTTTACCCGTTTTTAAGAAAGTAGATACTTGTGCTGCTGAATTTAAATCTTTTACACCATATATGTACTCTACATACCAAAGAAATTTTATGATCAACGCAGAATGTGAAGCTGAACCATCTTCTAAAAAGAAAGTGATTATTTTAGGAGGAGGACCAAATAGAATTGGCCAAGGTATAGAATTTGATTATTGCTGCTGCCAAGCAAGTTTCTCATTAAAAGAAGCGGGATATGAAACTATAATGATAAATTGTAATCCTGAAACTGTTTCAACCGATTATGATACAAGTGATCGATTATATTTTGAGCCTTTAATTGAAGAATATGTGCACAACATAATTTTAAAAGAAAAATCCAAAGGAAGTTTGCTGGGAATAATAGCTCAGTTTGGCGGTCAGACTCCCATCAAATTAGCAAAATTTTTACATGAAAATTCATTGCCTATTCTAGGTACTCAATATTCTTCAATTGATCTTGCAGAAGACAGGGACAGGTTTAGAAAACTTTTGATTAAATTAAAATTAAGACAAGCAGAAAGTGGAATCGCAAAATCCTATAATGAGGCAATTAAAATTGCTAATAAAATTGGTTTACCTTTAGTTGTAAGACCCTCTTATGTTTTAGGTGGAAGAGCAATGGAAATAGTTCATGAAAAAAATCAATTAAAAAAACTTTGTAGAAGAAGCTTTTAAAGCAGCAGAAAATAACCCCATATTAATTGACAAATTTATTAATAATGCCATGGAAGTTGATGTTGATGCTATTTCAGATGGAAAAGAAGTTTTTGTTGCTGGAATAATGCAACATATAGAAGAAGCAGGAATTCATTCGGGAGATTCGGCGTGTTGTTTACCTCCGGTTGCTATTAAAAAAGAACTAATAACTGAAATTAAGAACCAAACTAAAAAATTAGCTTTAGCATTAAAAGTAAAAGGATTTATGAATGTGCAGTATGCAATCAAAAATGATGAGATTTATATTATTGAAGTAAACCCAAGAGCAAGTAGAACCGTACCATTTGTTTCAAAAGCTAAAGGAATTCCATTAGCAAAGATTGCATCAAGAGTAATGACCGGTGAAAAGTTATCAAAATTCAATTTAGTAAATAAAAACAAAAATATTTTTGCTGTGAAAGAAGCTGTATTTCCGTTTAATAAATTTCCAAATGTTGATGTTTTGCTAGGACCTGAAATGAAATCTACAGGAGAAGTAATGGGAATGGATAAAGATTTTGGGCTTGCGTACGCAAAAAGTCAAATTTCTTCAGGAAATTCATTGCCTACAAAAGGATTAGCATTTATTTCTTTAAAAGATAAACATAAAAATGAAGGAATAGATTTAGCGAAAAAACTAGTTGAGTTAAATTTTACTCTTTGTGGCACTGAAGGCACAGCAAATGCAATTCAAAAAAATGGTATTAAATGCAAAAAAATCAATAAAGTAAGCGGAGGATCTCCACATATTGTCGATGTGTTAAATGCAAAAAAAATTGCATTAGTAATCAATACCGGGGGAGGAAAAAGAGCTTATCGTATTTTAGATTCGACCTCATTAAGAAGAGCTACTTTGATTAATAAAGTTCCTTATTGTACCAATATGTCAACTGCTTATGCATGTTTAGAAGGCATAAAGTCACTTAAATCCAAAAAAATTAATGTAAAAGCTATTCAAGAACTTTAAGTTTTGACTTTCCAGTCAGTTTCAAATGAAACATAATTAATTTGCAAACACCTTCTCTCTTTTTTTATTTCCTTTTTCTCCATACCGTGCCAAGTATTCGGACCACTTGTAAAAAAATACCCATAATTATTTTTATAGGGAACTGTTTTAACTTTATTTAGCTTTTCGTCGTAAAAGTCAGTTCCTAGATTTTCGTTTTCATTAAATGGATTTGCAAATAAAAGGCAAGAAATTAATTTTTCTTTTATATCACAGTGGGGCTTTAACCAAAATCCTTGGCGATCACATATTACTTCAACTCTTACATATGAATTTGAAAGATCTTTTTTTATTAATTCACTAATATATCCGTAAGTATCTTTTGATCTGAGTTCTTCTATTAAACTATTTAGATTAGGAAAATCTTTTGAATTATCTTTGCTAACGAAGCATCTAAATTTTATTGCCTTTCCACCATCTGATATGCCCGCCCTAAATTTACCTTCCCCTCCATCAACGGCTCTAGTTCCGTCATAATTTATATCCATTTTAGTTAAATCGGTAATTTCAGTTTTACAAATTTCTTTTATAGCGCCTTCTGTTAATGGTTCGTTTAATTCCCAATGACTAAAAGGTGAACTATAATGTTTAGATCTTTTTTTTAAAGAATTTAAAAATTCCATTAAACTAATTTTCTATTTTATTTTTTAACTCAAGTGCTATTCTTTGTGCTTCATTGTGTTTATTGTATGTCCAGTGTTCAACTTTTTCTCCCAAATCTCTAGTAATTCCCATTTGTTTAAATAATTCAAAAAATCTTTTAAATCTATAATTATTTTTTTTTGCTTTCATGTGAGCAACAAATATAGGTTTGCCAGAAGTAGCTGCTTCAGAAATCATTGAAGTAGAATCACATGTTACAATTACATAATTTGCAAGCGCATATGCTGACAAATAAGCTTGCTTATCAACTCTGTTTACAACATGTCCACATGAGCCCATTTCTTTTATTGCTAAATTAATGATTTCTCTGGGTGTCCTCATTGAAGGAATTATAATTACTTTATACCCATCAGAAACAAAAATGGACTTTATTTGATTAAATATATTATTTATTTGCTCAGAATTAAAACTATAATATTTATTTGGACCTCCTAAAATTAATGAAACTATTTTTTCACCTTTAATTTTATCAACTAAATATTTTTTAGCCTCATTTATTTCTGCTTGAGTTATATAATGAATAGCGCCTTTAGAACTATAAATATTATCTCCTTTTAAATTGTCGTGTTCTGGAGCTACTATTGCATCAAAATTTTTAAAATCTACTTTTGGATCTTGAATATGAATTGTAAATATTTTTGGATTTTTTTTTTTAAGAAAAATTGATGGTATTACACTTTTTCTTCCACAGGAAATTATTAGATCTGGAATTTCATTATTAGTTATATAAATTTTATCTTTTAACACTATTTGGGAAATTGGTGTTAGTTTAGGTGGCACTAAATTCCATGGAAAACTTAATCTTACAATTTTATGACTATATTCAGTATGCAAGGCTTTGGCCATTCCTTCGACCTGGCTAATCATACCATGCATTCCTTCGGTTAAAAGTAAGGCTTTTAGCTTTCCCATAGATACTTATATATATTCCTAAATATTATTTATCCACAGCATAATAAATATGTTTTACTTAAAATAATAAACCTTTATACATCCTCTATGGAAATATGCGTATTGAAGAAGATATCAAGCTCGACTATGCCGATGTTTTGTTTCGGCCAAAACGCAGTACGCTATCTAGTCGTAAAGACGTAGAACTAAAACGAATCTACAAATTTAAATACAGCAATCATCAGTGGAAGGGCGTTCCAATCATGGCTGCTAATATGGATGGGGTTGGAGAAATAGAAGTTGCCAAAAACTTGGCCACATTTGAAATAATGACATGTTTAACAAAACAGCATGATCTCAAAACAATTAAACGTAATTCATCTGTAAAAGGAATTCACAAACATTTAATTTTAAGCACTGGAACAAGTAATGAGGATTACAAACGACTTAATGAAATAATGAAAGAATGTAGTTTTTTTGAATTTATATGTATCGATATCGCTAATGGTTATTCTGATCATTTCAGTAAATTCGTAAGTTCAGTAAGAGAAAAATATCCTACTAAAACCATTATTGCTGGAAATGTAGTGACGGCAGATATGACACAAGAATTAGTTATGAATGGAGCTGACATAGTTAAAGTTGGTATTGGTCCAGGTAGTGTTTGTACGACTCGAATTCAAACAGGAGTTGGTTACCCTCAGCTTAGTGCTGTTATAGAATGTGCTGATGCGGCTCATGGTTTAGGCGCTCATATAATAGCTGATGGTGGCTGTACATGTCCTGGGGATGTTGCAAAAGCATTTGGTGGTGGAGCTGACTTTGTTATGTTGGGAGGAATGTTCGCTGGCCATGAAGAAGGTGGTGGAAAAAAAGTAAAAAAAAATGGATCTAAATTTATTGAATTTTATGGATCAAGTTCGGATACGGCACTTGAAAAACATTATGGAGGACTTTCAGATTATAGAAGCAGCGAAGGAAAGAAAGTTCAATTGAAATATCGTGGCAAAATAAAAGATACCGTGCAAAATATATTGGGTGGTTTAAGAAGTAGTTGCACTTATGTTGGGGCCCCTTCTCTTAAACAACTTAGCAAGTGCACAACTTTTGTAAGAGTTAACCAACAGTTTAACGATACTTTTGAATAAGATTAAAATCTTTAAATTTTATTAAAAGTACCCATATTAGTTAGAAGTATGAACAATAATTCAAAAAAACATTCTAAAGTCTTAATTATAGGATCTGGTCCTGCGGGGTATACTGCTGCAGTTTATGCAGCTAGAGCAATGTTAAAGCCTATGCTTGTACATGGTATGGAACCTGGAGGACAATTATCAACAACTACTGATGTAGAAAATTATCCTGGATTTTCCAAAGTTATTCAAGGTCCTTGGTTGATGGAACAAATGAGAGATCAAGCAAAAGCTGTTGGAACAGAAATGATTGAGGACCACATTGCTTCAATAAACTTAAAATCTAAACCTTTCGAAGCTGTTGGAGATGGTGGACAAAAGTATACCGCGGACTCAATTATTATTTCAACAGGAGCTCAGGCAAGATGGCTTAATATAGAGTCAGAGCAAAAATTTAGAGGATTTGGAGTTTCAGCATGCGCGACTTGTGATGGCTTTTTCTTTAAAGATAAAACTGTTGCAGTAGTTGGAGGGGGTAATGCTGCTGTCGAGGAAGCTATGTTTTTAACTAAGTTTGCTTCAAAGGTTAAACTAATACATAGAAGAAATGCTTTAAGAGCTGAGAAAATGCTTCAAGAAAAACTAATGGCTAACAAAAAAATTGAAATTATTTGGGATAATGTTGTCGAAGAAGTTATTGGAGATAATGAGCCAAAAAATGTTAAAGGATTAAAAATTAAAAATGTAAAAACAAATAAGATTGAAGAATTGAAAATAGATGGCTTATTTATCGCTATCGGACATGATCCGGCAACATCTCTTTTTAAAGGTCAGTTAAATATGGATAAAGAAGGATACATAGTTACCAAACCTGATTCTACAATCACTAATATACCTGGTGTTTTTGCGGCAGGTGATGTTAAAGATAAAATATTTAGACAAGCAGTTACTGCGGCTGGGATGGGATGTATGGCTGCACTTGAAGCGGAAAAACATTTGTCATCTAAAGCCTAATCAGCTTAAACCCTCGCAGAAAGATTTTATTCTTTCCAAAGCTTTTTTAAGATTATCCATAGATGTAGCGTATGAAATTCTAAAATATCCATCTAAACCAAATGCTGATCCTTGAACTACAGCTACTAAGGCTTCCTCAAGTAATTTCTCTACAAAATCTTTATCTGTTTTTAGTTTTGCCTTTTTTCCTAATAATTTTTTGCAACTTGGAAATACATAAAAGGCTCCGCTTGGTTTCAAACAGCTAATACCTTTAATATTATTTAAGCTATTAACTACAAAGTCTCTTCTTTCTTTAAAAGCATTTGCTCTTTCTTTGATAAAATCTTGAGTACCATTCAAGGCTTCAACTGCAGCGGCCTGGCTAATAGACGAAGGGTTAGAAGTTGATTGAGATTGAATTTTACTAATTGCCTTTATTATTTCTTTAGGACCAGCCGCATAACCAATTCTCCAGCCTGTCATCGCATAGGATTTACTTACTCCATTCATCGTAAGTGTTCTGTTTTTTAATTTTGAGACTTGCGCAATTGTAAAAAAATTAAAATTATCATAAATAATGTGTTCGTAAATATCATCACTTAAAATATGAACATTTTTATTTTTAATTAAAACTTCAGATAATGCTTCTATCTCTTCTTTTGTGTATGCAACTCCGGTAGGATTTGATGGAGAATTGAGTATTAACCATTTTGTTTTTTTTGTAATAGCTTTTTTTAAATTTTTTGGTGTTAGTTTAAAACCATCATTCTCATTACACTTAACGATTTTTGGATTTCCCCCAGCTAACAAAACCATATCTGGATAAGACACCCAAAAAGGAGCTGGTATAATGACTTCGTCACCTTTATTTAGGGTGGCCATAAATGCATTATAAATTACTTGTTTTCCCCCAGTTCCAACTGTGATTTCCTCTGCAGAATATTCAAGATTATTTTCTCTTTTAAATTTGTTGACTATTGCTTTTTTTAAAGCCGGAGTTCCATCGACAGCTGTATATTTTGTTTCTCCTATATTAATTGCTTCGATAGCAGCTTTTTTAATATTGTCAGGAGTGTCAAAATCTGGCTCTCCCGCCCCTAGCCCTATTACATCTTTGCCTGCGGCCTTTAATTCCCTAGCTTTTTGGCTCACCGCTATTGTAGGTGATGGTTTAATTCTTTTTAAAGAGTTGGAAACTATGCTCATTAATTTTATTATATATATAAATTATTAGTTACTATGCAAAATACATATCAAGAAAAGTCTCTGGATCCAATTGATAAAGACTTTTTATTTGGAAAAAAGTTAGAAGGTGGAATTAAGCTATCTACTGTATCTGATTTTAAGCCTGCGGGAGATCAGCCTGGAGCTATAAAAAAGTTAATTACAGGAATAAAAGACAAAAAAAATGATCAAGTTCTTTTAGGTGTAACGGGATCTGGCAAAACATTTTCTATGGCAAAAATAATTGAAGCATTAAATAGACCCGCTTTAATTCTGGCGCCAAATAAAACTTTAGCTGCTCAATTATATGGGGAGATGAAAACTTTCTTTCCTAATAATGCAGTAGAATATTTTGTATCTTATTATGATTATTATACTCCAGAAGCATATGTGCCGAGATCTGACACGTATATTGAAAAAGAAGCATCCATTAATGAACAGATAGATAGAATGCGACATTCAGCAACTCGATCACTGCTTGAAAGGGATGATGTAATTATTGTTGCAAGCGTTTCCTGTATCTATGGTTTAGGTTCAGTTGAATCCTATAGTAAAATGACTCTAGGAATTAAAAAAAATCATGAACACAACCGTGAACAAATTATAAAAACTTTAGTTAATCTTCAATACAAACGAAATGATCAAAATTTTCATAGAGGCACATTTAGAGTAAGAGGAGATAATGTAGAAGTTTTTCCATCTCATTTGGAAGATAGAGCTTGGAGAATTTCTTTATTTGGAAATAAGATTGAAAAAATTGTTGAATTTGATCCTTTGACAGGAAGCAAAACCAAAGATTTAGATTTAATTAAATTATACGCAAATAGCCACTATATAACTCCTAGACCTACTATCGAACAGGCAATGATAGAAATAAAAAAAGAATTAGAAATTACTTTAAAAAAACATAAATCTGAAAACAAACTTTTAGAAGCGCAAAGATTAGAAGAAAGAACACGGTTTGATTTAGAAATGATAGAAGCGACTGGAACTTGCGCTGGAATAGAAAATTATTCCAGATTTTTAACAGGAAGAAAACCTGGAGAACCTCCTCCTACTCTTTTTGAATATTTTCCAGATAACACTTTAGTTTTTGTTGATGAAAGTCACGTAACAGTTCCACAATTAAACGGGATGTATAAAGGTGACCATACAAGGAAAAAAACTTTATCTGAGTACGGTTTCAGACTTCCGTCATGCATGGATAACCGACCTCTAAAATTCCAAGAATGGGATGCTATGAGAACCCAAACTATTTTTGTTTCAGCTACTCCAGGTCCCTGGGAGCTTGAGCAAACATCTGGAAAATTTGTTGATCAAGTAATAAGACCAACAGGATTATGTGATCCAGAAGTTCAGATCAGACCAGCAAAAAATCAAGTTGATGACCTTTTGGGTGAATGTAAAGAAGCAGCAAAAAAAAATTTTAGATCATTGGTAACAACTTTAACAAAAAAAATGGCTGAAGATTTAACTGAATACCTTCATGAAAATGGTGTGAAGGTAAGATATATGCACTCTGACATAGATACTTTAGAAAGAATTGAAATTATGAGAGATTTAAGAATGGGAGTTTTTGATGTCCTTGTGGGAATTAATTTATTAAGAGAAGGATTAGATATTCCTGAATGTGCTTTAGTAGCAATATTAGATGCGGACAAAGAAGGTTTTTTGAGATCAGAAAGATCTTTAATTCAAACAATAGGACGGGCAGCAAGAAATATAGAAGGAAAAGCTATTTTATATGCAGATAAAAAAACTAAAAGTATTGAAAAAGCAATTGAAGAAACTGATAGAAGAAGAAAGTTGCAAGTCACATACAATAAAAAAAATAATATTAGTGCAACATCAATTAAAAAAGAAATAACAGATATTTTAGAAAGTATATATGAAAGAGATTATACAAAGATTAATGTTGATACATCTATAGGTCATAATTTAAAAAAACATTTAAAATCTCTTAAGAAAAAAATGAAAGAAGCTGCTGAAAATCTTGAATTCGAAGAAGCTGCAAAAATTAGAGATGAAATAAGAAAATTGGAAGCAAGTGAATTAGAGATTGGCATTAATCCAAAAATAAGACAATCTAAACTTCAAAATAAAATTTATCCAGAAGGTAGATCCACGCAAGGTAAACCGGGAACAAAACCAAGAAGAAAAAGATGAAAAATAAAAATTTATTAATTACTGGTGCGGCAACGAGAGTAGGTAAAGCCATAGCCTTGCATTTTGCTGAAAGAGGCTGGAATATTGCACTACATTATTTTCGTTCATCAGCAAAAGCAAAAGAGTTAAAAAAAATTATAGAACAGCACTGGGTAAAAGTAGCTTTAATAAAGGCTGATTTAAAAAATCCAAAACAAACAGAAAAAATTATACCCTTAGCAAAAAAAAAACTTGGTGCCATTAATTGTCTTGTTAACAACGCTGCTCTATTTGAAAAAGATGACATTGCAAATTTCACAAATAAAAGCTGGAACGATCATTTAAACATTAATCTTCTTGCGCCAGCCATTTTAACCAAACAATTTGCAAAACAAGCTCCTAAAAAAACTGTATCCAATA